>NZ_CP049870.1:1200000-1567500 GCF_011301715.1 Sphingomonas sp. HDW15A | reverse complement strand
GGCGACATGGGCGAATTCATGGCAAGCCTAGAGAAGCTCCGGCAGCGCGGCGACCGGATCTTCTATCCTGCGCACGGGGCGCCGGTGACCAGGCCCCAGCAATTTCTGCGCGGGCTGATCGGCCATCGCATGCAGCGCGAGAAGCAAATCTTGCGGCTGGTCGGCGAGGGCGTCGGCACAGTCCCGGCGATTGTCGCGGCGGCATACCCTGGTCTCGACCCGCGGCTGGTGCCGGCGGCCGGCGGATCGGTGACCGCCCATCTTTTGGACCTTGAGCGGCGCGGGCTCGTTCACCACCTTGAGAGCGAGGATCAATGGACGACCCACTGACACCAAGGAGCGCCCGGCGGATTCCCGCCCCGGTGATCGCCGCGATGATCGTCGCTGCGCTATTGCTGGGACTGCTTGCCGGTGGCGTGAGCAAGGTCGGAAGCTGGCTGTTCGGTTCCGGCCCCGACCCGCAGACCGTGGCGACTTCGGCGCTGCAATCGATGCGCGCGCAGAACCGGCTGGTGCCCTTCGTCGCCCGCTATGTCTCGGTCACGTCGAGCCGGCAGGAGCGCTTCGGCGGCCTCGTCAGCGCGGAGCGGACGCTCATCCTTCCGGGCGACGTCCGCTATGAGCTCGACCTATCGAAGCTAGGCCCCAATGACGTGAAATGGGATCAAGGGTCGAGCACGCTGGAAGTGACGTTGCCGGACATCGAGCTTGCCGGGCCGGAAGTCGATCTCGCCGCTGCGCGCGAATATGGCGAAGGCGGCGTTCTCGGCGCGGTGACCGATGCGGAAAGCACGCTTGACCGAGCCAATCGCGCGCGGGCCGTCGCCGACCTCAGAAAGCAGGCGTCCGGCGCGGTGCCAATGAGCCTTGCGCGAGAGGCTGGGCGGCAGGCGATCGAACGAAGTTTCGCGATGCCGCTACAGGCGGCGGGTTTCACCAATGCCAAGGTCGTCGCACGCTATCGAGGCGAGACAAAAGAACCGCCCGAATATCTTGACCGCAGCCGTTCCTATAACGAAGTGCTTGAAGAGGCGGCGCAACGCCGAGGAGAAAAACGGTGACCGCGCAATCGCAGACGTTGAAGGGGCTGGACCTCCTCGCCGAAATCAAGCGGCTGAAGACGGAGCGCAACGCGGTCATCCTCGCGCATTATTACCAGAAGCCGGAAATCCAGGACCTTGCCGATTTCGTCGGCGACAGCCTGGACCTGTCGCGCAAAGCCGCGGCCACAGATGCGGATGTTATCGCCTTTTGCGGCGTGCGATTCATGGCCGAGACCGCGAAGATCCTGTCGCCGGACAAGATCGTCGTCCTGCCGGACATGGAAGCAGGTTGCAGCCTGGAGGACAGCTGCCCGCCCGACCAGTTCAAGGCTTTTCGGGAGAAGCACCCGGACCATATCGCGCTGACCTACATCAACTGCTCGGCCGAAGTGAAAGCGCTCAGCGACATCATCGTCACTTCCTCGAGCGCGGAGGCGATTCTTGACCAGATTCCGAAGGACCAGAAGATCATCTTCGGTCCCGACCGGCACCTCGGCGGTTATCTCGCCCGCAAGTTCGGGCGCGAAATGCTGCTTTGGCCCGGCATCTGCATCGTCCACCAGGCGTTTTCGGAAACCAAGCTGTTGAAGCTGAAAGCCGAGCATCCCGGAGCTCCAGTGGCGGCGCATCCGGAATGCCCTCCGCACATCATCGACCATGCCGACATGGTCGGATCGACCAGCGCGATCCTGAAATTCGCGATCGAAAGCCCGAACGACACCATCCTGGTTGCGACAGAACCGCACATCATCCACCAGATGGAGAAGGCGGCGCCGAACAAGACGTTCATCGGCGTGCCCGGCGGCGACGGCAACTGCAACTGCAACATGTGCCCGTACATGGCGCTCAACACGCTGGAGAAGCTATATTTCGCGCTTCGCGACCTTCAGCCGCGCATTGAGCTTTCGCCCGAGGTCATGGAGGCGGCGAGAAAGCCGCTGCAGCGGATGCTCGAAATGGCTGGGCATACCGTCGGGCAGGGCGATGTCGGGCGGCCGAAGCTCAAGAACGACGAACTCGATGCGGGTACTCTAAGCGGCCCGCAGGTTGCGGGCGAGTAAGAAAAACCGGTTGTTATCTGACCGTTCGTCGAAACTGTCGTCAAGAACTCGAATAAACGTTGCATGTATCAACAACGCTGTTTAGCAGCGGCGGCGCGGGCGACTTCGCCCGTTTTTTTATAAATCCAGAATCTATTGGGGGTATTTCATGCGTACCAAGATCCTACTCGCGCTCGGCGCAGCCACGCTGGTTGGCTCGCCGGCCTTTGCCGCTGGCTTCACCGGCCCGCGCGCTGAAGTCCGTGGCGGTTTTGACCGCTTCACGATCGACGTCGATTACGACGATGGGTTCGATGAATTCTCGGACGACGGAGACGATTCCGGTTTCAACCTCGGCGCTGAGGTCGGCTACGACTTCCCGATCGGGGCGCAGGGTATCTTCGGTGCCTATGCCGGTGCCGAATGGGCGACCACCAAGGAATGCGGCGAAGTCTACGGCGATGACAAGGCTTGCCTGAAGCTCGGCCGCAACTTCACGCTCGGTGGCCGCGTCGGCGCCGCTGTGTCGCCGACGATCCTGCTCTACGCCAAGGCCGGCTACAGCAACGGCCAGCTGAAGTCGACGTATGAGGACTTCATCGACAGCGACTACGATTACTCGGACAAGGCCGACCGCGACGGCTTCCATTTCGGCCTTGGTGGGGAAATGGCGGTTAGCTCGACCGGCTATGTGCGCGCCGAGTATGTTCGCACGAACTACAACGATTACGACAGTTCGGAAGACGGCGTCGACATTAAGGTCGACAGCCATCGCGATCAGTTGCTGCTCGGCTTCGGCCTGCGCTTCTAAGCGATCGAACTAATGAGATGGTGGGCGGAAGCGATTTCCGTCCGCCATTTTCACGTGTCAGCCGTTCTTGCCTTTGCTCGCGGCGATGAAGCGGCGAACCTCGCTCTCTAGGACGGGCAGCGGCACCGCGCCGATACCCAAGAGCATGGTGTGGAACTTGCGGATGTTGAACTTTGGCCCGAGCTCCTTCTCCGCCTCGGCGCGAAGACGGCGAATGGTGAGTTCGCCCAGCTTGTAGCTTAGCGCCTGGCCCGGCCAGCTGATGTAGCGGTCGACCTCGGTCTCGACCTCGTGCTGCGACAGCGCGGTATGGCTGGCGAGATAGTCGATCGCCTTTTCCCTGGGCCAGCCGTAGAGGTGGATTCCCGTGTCGATCACCAGCCGCGCCGCGCGCCACATCTCGTAGCTCTGCTGGCCGAACCGCTCGTAAGGGTTGCGATAGATGCCCATCTCGTTGCCGAGCCACTCGACATAGAGGCCCCAGCCTTCGCCGTAGCCGGAGAAATAGAGGTTGCGGCGGAAGCGGGGGAGGGTGCTGCCTTCTTCGGCAAGCGCGGCCTGGAAGCTGTGGCCTGGCGCGCATTCGTGAAGGGTCAGCGCCGGGATGTTGTAAAGCTGGCGGACAGGCAGGTTGTAGGTGTTCATCTGGCAGCTTTCGAGGCCGCCGCGGCCCGCCGTGTAGAAGGGCGCAAGGGCTTCGGGAACCGGGATGATGGTGAAGCGCCGGCGAGGAAGTACCTCAAAATAATCCTTCAGCTTCCCGTCGACGCGCTTGGCGACATAGGACGAGACGCCGAGCAGTTCGTCCGGAGTCTTGGCGATGAACTGGGGATCGCTTTTCAAGAATTTTAAGAAGTCGGCGAAGCTGCCCTCGAACTTCGCTTCCTTCATCGTCGCGCTCATCGCCGCTTCGATGCGCGTCACTTCCTTCAGGCCGAGCTGGTGAATCTCCTCGGGAGTCGAGGCCAGCGTCGTATATTTGCGGACCTGCGAGCGGTAGTAGGCATCGCCGCCCGGCAGGTCGCGCGCAGCCGTCGTCTTCCGCGCGCCCGGCACATATTCGTCGCGCCAGAAGGCGAGGAGCTTGCGATAGGCCGGGACGACCGATCCATCGATGGCGGCGCGGGCATCGGCGCGAAGCTTGTCCGCCTCGGCCGCCGGGATGTTGGCCGGCATGTCCTTGAAGCTGGCGTAGAAGCTGCTTTCGGCAGCAGGCTTGATATAGTTGGCAATCGAGCTGTCGCGGCCCTGAAGCGTGATCGCGGGCGGTGTGAAGCCGCGTTTCAACCCCACGCGCATGTTCGCGATATTCTCGTCGAAGTAGCGCGGAAGGTCGCGCATCCGGGCGATGTAACGCTTGTAGGCGGCGACGTCGGCAAGCTGGCCGCGCGCTTCGTGATAGGTCCAGAAGTTGCTGTCCGAATTGGCGGGCATCTCATAGTCGCGGAATGCGATGTCGGCGATAGCAGCCTCAAGCTCGGTCCCGAGGATCGCGGCATTGACCTGCTCTACAGGTGAGAGCGTGGCGGGATCGATCGCCTTCACCTGTTTCAGTATCGACTGGAGATGTTCGCCGCGGCGGCGGAAGGCGGCGGGATCGACCTTTGGCAGATAGTCCGCCTGGTCGGTTTCGCCGCGGCTGTCCTCGATCGAGCCATATTCTTTCGCCTGCCACGTCGCGTAAGCTTCATAGATGTTCCGGAGCTTCTGGTCCGCGGCACTTGCAGGGGCCGAAGTGGCTGGGGCAGGTGCCTGAGCGAATGAGGCAGCCGGGACGGAGAGGGCGGCAAGCGCCAATGTGCGGATCATGCTGAGAGTCATCAACGCAGCCTAGCCGCCCGAGCGTCGTCCGCAATCCTTCTTCGAAGCGGCGTTGACCTTCCCTGCGCCGCCTTCCACAAGCCCGCCAACTCGAAGGAGATCGACGTTGCGTCCTGCCTTGTTTGCCACCGCCCTTGCTTCAACCGTCGCTGCGACTGCCATCGCCCAATCCGCCGACCCTTTTCTGTGGCTGGAAGAGATTGAGGGCGCAAAGCCACTCGAGCAGGTCAAGGCGTGGAATGCCGAGACCGAGAATGTGCTGACGAACATGCCGGGCTATGCCGAGCGACAGGCGCGGGCGCTCAAGATCCTGCAGGACCCAGAGCAGATTGCGATGCCGAGCGCGGTGATCGGCGACAAGGTGCTCAATCACTGGGTCGATGCCAATCACAAGCGCGGCCTGTGGCGTGTGGCGAGCCTTGACAGTTACATCTCCGGCAAGCCCGACTGGCGGGTGCTGATCGATGTTGACGCGCTAGGCAAGGCGGAGGGCAAGAGCTGGGTCTGGCACGGCGCCAACTGCCTTGCGCCCGAATATAAGCGCTGCTTGGTCGCGCTGTCGCCTGGCGGCACCGACGCCGATGTCGTGCGCGAATTCGACTTCGAGACGGGCAAGATCGTCGAGGGCGGGTTCGTGGTTCCGGAAGGCAAGAACGATGCCACCTGGGTGGACCAGGACACGCTCCTCGTTGCTCGAGTCGAAGGAGAAGGAACAGCAACCCGTTCCGGCTATCCGCGGATCGTGAAGCGCTGGAAGCGCGGCACACCCTGGGCTTCCGCGACGACCGTCCTTGAAGGTGTCGAGGCAGACATCAGCGTTGGCGGATATACGACAATGGACGGCGACAAGCGCCGGGTTTTCGTCCGTCGCGGCAATGGCTTCTTCACCGCACAATGGTCGCTGCTCGGTGCTGACGGAAAGGCGATCCGTCTGCCAATCCCGGAGAGTGCGGAATTCAACGATGTCATCGGCGGAAAGGCGATCGTCAGTCTCGTCGACCCGTTGGGAAGCTTCCAGCCGGGCGACTTGGTCGCATTCGATCTCGACCGTCCGGACGCCGCGCCGACGCTGGTCATGCGGCCGACGGCCAGTCAGTCGATCGAGCAGGTTTCAGCCAGCGACAACGTGCTGTGGGTCAAGCTCCTCGACGACGTGTCGGGCAAGCTGCTGGCGTTGACCCCGGGTGACGGCGGACGCTGGGCGCAGCGGACGATCGACCTTCCCGCCAACAGCACCATCTCGCTCGGCGCGACTGCTGGCAAGAAGGACGTGGCCTTCGCCAGCGTCGAGGGGATGCTGACCCCGACGACGCTGATGGCGGTGAATGCGGACGGGACGAGCAAGCAGGTTGCCGCCTTGCCGGCGCAATTCGATTCCTCGAAGTTCGCCGTTCAGCAGAATTTCGCGACGTCGAAGGACGGCACCAAGGTTCCCTATTTCCTGGTTCGGAAGAAGTTGGGCTCCGAACATCCGGTGCCGACCCTGATCCATGCCTATGGCGGCTTCCGCGCGGCGCAAACGCCGACCTATCTCACCGGCCAGCCCTATCGCGCCGGGCCGCTCGGCCTGTTCTGGGCAGAGGACGGCGGCGCCTATGTGCTCGCCAATATCCGCGGGGGCGGCGAGTACGGACCGGCGTGGCACAAGGCTGCGCTTCGCGAGAAAAGGCAGAACAGCTTTGACGATCTCGAAGCGGTCGCGCGCGACCTCATCGCCAAGGGCATCGCGCGGAAAGACGGCATCGCAATATCCGGCCGTTCCAACGGCGGGGTACTGACCGGCGCCGCGATCACCCAGCATCCCGACCTTTATCGCGCGGCGATAATCGGCTCACCCTTGTTCGACATGAAGCGCTACTCGCACCTCAGTGCCGGCGCATCGTGGATCGACGAATACGGCGATCCGGACAAGCCGGCCGACTGGTCGTTCATGTCCAAATATTCACCCTATCAGAGCATTAAGCCAAACGTCCGTTATCCGGCGACCTTCTTCTATCTGTCGACCAAGGACGACCGGGTGCATCCCGGCCATGCGCGCAAAGGTGCCGCGAAGCTGAAAGCCACTGGTAGCACCGTCTACTACCATGAGTATCTGGAGGGCGGGCACTCGGTCGGCGCCGACCGGGCCGAAGACGCCAAGCGGGCAGCGCTGCTGTGGGCGTTCCTGACGCGGGAACTGGCGCCCAGGAAATGAGTCGCATCTTTGCGGCAGTCGCCGCCACGTTCCTCAGCGCCTCCGCGCCGGCAGCCCAAAGCGATGCCCTGGTCGCCCCTGGAGCCGAGATCGAGAAGGAGGATTTCTTCAAGCCCGGGATTGCGCCGCAGATCGCGCCGCGTGGTTACAATCTCACGATCGTCTATTTCATGGATTACGCTTGCCCGCAGTGCCGTCGCTACACGCCGGATGTCGAACGCGTGATGCGCGAGGACCGGCGGGTCCGGTGGATTTACCGCGACATTCCCTCAATCTCGTCGAAGTCGCGCGATGCTGCCCGGTCCGCCATCGCGGCGCAGTGGCAGAACCGGCATCACGCCTTTCATCGCGCCTTGATGATGACGCCCGGACGTCTGAGCGACGCGACCATAAGGGCCGCAGCGGGCAAGGCCGGACTGAACTGGGCGAAGCTCCAGCGCGACATCAAGCTTCGCGGCAAGGACATCGACAGGCAAATCGAGCGCAACATCGAGCTCGCCGATGCTGCCGGAATGCCGGGCACGCCGGCGTTCATCATCGGTGAACGGCAATCGAACGGGGCGCTCGATTATGCCGGGTTGAAAGCGGAGATTGCCGACGCGCGGCGCGAGCTTCGTACGCGTTAGGGGCGAGGCGAGGCGTCGACGATCGCCGTGCCGGCGTGATGGCGGTCGAGGTGCCGCTTGATGATCTTGAGGTTGCGGGTGTTGGATCGGAAGAAGAAGTCCGGCACCGCTCCTACCCACGGGATCAGGCCTAGCAGCCAGTCGACACCGATGTTGCCGGCCATCCTCGTCAACGCCATCTTCGACATGCCGAGGTTGCGTGCTTCCCAGGCGAGATAGGCGCCAATTGCCGCGGCGGCGGTCGGACCGGCGATGGGCACGAAGTCGAGAATGACGTCGAGCCCGACTTTGTAATTAGTGCCTGGGATCGTGACGAGCCGCTCCATAACGCGCTCCAAGGTTTCGACCCGTGCTCGCACGGACTGCGGGCTGGAATCGAGGGGAGGGGCGGAAAAACGATCCGAAGCAGCCATCGATTCAATTTCCTTCGCGAGATGGAGCGTTGCCAATGCCGATCAACGGATGGCGGCCGACAATGTTCTCGGTGAATCCAGGGAGTCGGTTACCAACCAGCGACCAGCGGATCGGCGCGGCGAGTGGTAGGAAGGCGACTTCCTCTTCAAGCAACCGGGCCGCCTCCGAGAGGAAGGCGATCCGTTGCGCCGCGACCGTGGCGAGCCGGGCGGAGTCCATCAAGGTATCGGCCTCCTTGAGGCAGATTGGGGCGACAGAGCATCGAAAGCGGCGAACGAACCAGGCTGGCGAGGTGGTGGGCGCGACCGAATCGACAAGTGCGAAGTCCGCGCCGCCGCCAGCCTGGGCCCGCTCAACCTTCAGACCGAGATTGCCCCAGTCGATGCGCAGCCTTTGCAGCAGGATATCCGCGCCTGGTCCATCGGGAAGTCGGACCCGAACTGTCGGCACCTCGTCTCCGAATAGGGATCGCGCTTCAGCCGCCAATTCGGCCTTGAGCGTCGCCGGGTCCGGTTGCGGCGCGGGCGATTGCGCGAGCGGCGCGAGTCCTTCGCCGCCGCCCTGGAGCAAGGTGCTGCGCGGATTAAGTCCCGGTACGTCGAGCGTGTCGACGAGGGCTTGGCGGTCGATGGACCGGCTGAGCAGCCGCCGCGCTTCCACGCTTCCAAGCAGGCCGGAGGCGCGTAGCGGTACCAGTCCGAACAGGCCCGCCACCGGATCGAACCGAAGGGCGTTCCGGCCGGTCTTCGCCTGTCGAGCGATCGGCAAATCGGCGAAGGAGCCCCCGAGGACGAGGCCCGCTTCCTCCGCTCCGAACATGGCAACGGCCTGCTTCGCCGATGCCGAACGGACACGCACCCGCTCGACAATGTCCGGGCCGTCGACGATGGACCTGCGGTAGGTCCACGCCCGCCATTTCCGGCTGGGTTGCTCCGCATCGGTTGTGAACGGCCCGCTGCCCTGGCGGTCGCGCAGTATTCCGAACTCGGGCTGGGCCAGCAATTGCAGCAAGTGAGGTCGAGGCGCGACGAGACGGATCTCGATAACCCGATCGGTCATCGCGACCACGTCTTCCACTGCGCCGAGGGTATCCTTCAATTCGTTACGGCTGGTCGGGCGAAGCTGGCGCTTAAGCAGCCGCGCAACATCGCGCGCACGGATTTCGCGGCCATTGGTCCACTTTCCGGAGCCAAGACGGAAGATGTAACTCAGGCCATCGTCGCTAACGCTCCAGCGCTCGGCCAGCCCGGGAACGATTTCTCCGCGCGCGTCGAACCGAACGAGACCCTGGGCTAGGCTCTCCATTGCCAACTGTTGCGGCGCGGTCAGCGGACCAAGGAAGGGATCGAAGGCCTCGACCGGGCTCGCGCCAATGACGACGACATCGACCGCTTCCGGTTGCCTTTTGGAACAGCCGGCGATCGCAAGGCCCGCAAGCGCAGCGCAGGCCGTCAGTCGGAGAAAGCGAATGCCCATCCGGGTTAGGCTAACGTTCCTTGAGGGTTCATCAAGCATCTGGCTATGGTGCGATAACTGTTTTACTGGAATAAGTCACCGGCTGGTGGCAAGGCGTGGTCTCGACTTATGAACGACGGTGGCTTCCTTTGGCGGCGAGAGGGCCGGAATGTCGAGGAACTGCCCGACCCGTTCGCGCCCGCCGACCTGTATCCGGTAGAGGGCCAGCCGCCGATCAAGAAGCGCCGCCGGTGGCGCTACCTTGCCTACGGCCTGTTCGCATTCCTGGTTGCGACTCTTCTTTGGCTCGTCGTCACCGCGCCACTCGGGCGGGCCCTGGAGCCACTGGAGGACCCGGCAATGCTGTTGGTCAGCCAGGAAGGCCGGCCGATTGCCAGGCGCGGCGCTATCAAGGACGAGCCGGTCGAGGTCGACAAGCTCGACCCGATGACCCCGGCCGCATTCATCGCCATCGAGGATCGCCGTTTCCGCAGCCACTGGGGGATCGACCCGCGTTCTATCGGCAGGGCGTTCATCACGAACATGCGCGCCGGGGGAGTGCGCCAGGGCGGAAGCACGCTCACCCAGCAGTTGGCGAAAACCAGCTTTCTTTCGTCTGACCGATCGATGAAACGGAAAGCGCAAGAGGTGATCATCGCGTTTTGGCTCGAAGCCTGGCTTACCAAGGATGAGATTCTCTCACGCTACATGAGCAGCGTATATTTCGGCGACGGGGTCTACGGCCTGCGTGCGGCGGCGCGGCATTATTTCGATCGCAAGCCTGAAAATCTCACCTTGGCTCAATCGGCGATGCTAGCCGGGATGGTCCAGGCGCCATCACGCCTTGCCCCGACCCGCAATCTCACAGGAGCCCAGAAGCGCAGCCGCCTTGTACTCCAGGAAATGGCGGACAACGGGTTCATCAGCCAGTCAAAAGCCCGCTCGACTCCCTCCGCCGTCCCTGTCCGCAATGGCGGCAAGGTGCCGACCGGCACTTATTTCGCCGATTGGGTCGCACCGGCCGCGCAAAAGGCGTTCGATGCCGACTATGGGGAGGTCACGGTCGAGACGACGCTCGACGCCGACCTTCAGCGTCTGGCGGTCAGGGCGATCAGCAATGCGCCGCTGGGCGACGCCCAGGCAGCGCTTGTGGCAATGAGGCCGGATGGGCGGGTCGTGGCGATGATCGGCGGCAAGAGCTACAAATCATCTCCATTCAACCGGGCCACCCAGGCCCGGCGGCAGCCGGGCAGCGCGTTCAAGCTGTTCGTCTATCTCGCCGCCCTGCGCGCCGGTTACTCACCGGACGATATCATCGACGACAAGCCGATCACCATCGACGGCTGGACCCCGGCCAACAACGACGGCGTCTATCGGGGGGCATTACCCTTCGCGAGGCATTTGCAAGGTCGAGCAACGCGGCTGCCGTGCGCCTGTCCGAACGGGTCGGGCGTGACAACGTACTGCGCGCGGCGAGGGAACTCGGGATTCGCTCGCCGCTGCCGGATTCGCCAAGCGTGGCACTGGGTACCGCCGGGGTCAGCCTGCTCGAGCTCACGTCCGCTTACGCCGCGATCGCCAGCGGTCGCTATCCAGTGCAACCCACCGGGCTGCCGATCGGAGAGCAGGCGGGGGCCGGCAGCATAGACCGCTGGTTCGCGCGCGGCGGTCATCTCGATCAAGGGCGCGACTGGGCGCCGATGCTGGATCTCCTATGGGCGTCGGCCAACGAAGGGACCGGGCGCCGCGCCGCACTTGGGGTTCCGACCTACGGCAAGACCGGCACGACCCAGAACAATCGTGACGCCATCTTCGTCGGCTTTGCCGGAAATCTCGTCGTAGGCGTCTGGGTTGGCCGGGACGATGACAAGTCGCTCGGAAAGGTCACCGGCGGCACGGCGCCGGCGCAAATCTGGCGGCGCTTCATGTCATCGGCGCTGGCCATCGATGGCCGCCGCGGCCCGCCGTTGCCCTATCGGCCGCGATACGCCCCGAAGCCGGATTCGCCGGAACGGCAAAGCCCGCTTCCCGAAGACTGGAGCGAGCCTGGCCGCGCCATCCGCGAGGTGCTCGAGACGCTCGAAAAACTTCTCGCGGAATAAGGGCAATGCCCAGCGAAACGTGGTGAACGCCGCTTAAGCATCTCGTTTTAAAGTTTTCTCAACCTTCCAGCGCGAAAAGCAGCCTTATCCGTGGCGAGCGAAGGCGAGTCCGGGTGGGGATGTAAGCCCCGTTTGTGGACCGAAGGAGACCAGAGATGGCGAAGTTTCTTAAGCTGATTCGTAACAACAAGGGTGCCACCGCGATCGAGTACGGCCTGATTGCCGCCCTGATCGCCGTTGCCGCGATTGCCGCGATGGAAAGCATCGGCACCAAGCTTGGTACGACTTTCAACAACGTTTCGAACGAGCTCTAAGCTTCATTCGATCGTTGATGCGGGACGGCGGCGTCGAAAGACGCCGCCGTTTTCGTATGTGCCGCAAGATAGACACAAAAAAGCCCGCGAGAATCGCGGGCTTTTCATGTTCCTGATCCCTCAGATTTTTAGAGGGATGGTGGAGCCGAGGGGGATCGAACCCCTGACCTTCGCAATGCCATTGCGACGCTCTCCCAGCTGAGCTACGGCCCCGTCCGTTTCCGGTGGAACGCGCCTTTAGGGGAGGATCGTCCGTCTGCCAACGGGAAAATTCCACCCCCTCGCGCGATCAGCTTTCCTCTTCGTCGTCGTCGCCGCGCTGGACGCCCAAATCGTCGTCGCCAGTCGACAGGTCAACCTCGTCGTCGGCACTCGGCTCCTCGTCCTCGTCGGGAACGAGATCCTCGGCACCGAGATCGTCGTCGGCCTTTTCTTTCTCTTTTGCCGTGTCGACGGCTTCAAACGGCATCGGCTGCTTCGACTTCAGAACCGGCTCGGGAACCCAAGCTGTTCCGCATTCGATGCAGGTAACAGGCTCATCATTGCCAAGGTCGTAAAAACGGGCGGCGCATTTGGGGCAGGTGCGCTTGGTGCCCCATTCGGCTTTGACCATCGGGTCCAATCTCCAGTGTGATCGTGAAGCCGGCCGCGGACGGCCGCGCCGGCAGGAATCGCGGGCGCCTTGCCATAGGCTTGCCCCCCTGTCAAAGCGCGCGCCATGTCGCTTACCAGACCGCTCGTACTCGCAATCGACGGCCCAGCCGCGAGTGGCAAGGGGACCATCGCCAAGGCGCTCGCCCGTCACTACGGCCTGCCGCACATGGATACAGGCCTGCTTTACCGGGCCGTGGCGCTGAGCCTGTTTCGCTTCGGTGGCGACGCGGCCTCGGAGTTCGAGGCCGCGCGGGCGGTGCATGAAATCGACAAGATCGACCTCGCGGATGATGAACTGAAAAGCGAGATCGTCGGTGGGATCGCAAGCCGGATTTCCGCCTATCCTGCCGTCCGGGCAGCCCTTCTCGAAAAGCAGCGGGCGTTCGCTGGGCAGGACGGCGGCGCGGTTCTCGACGGACGCGACATAGGCACGGTGATCGCTCCGGACGCACGCGTTAAGCTGTTCGTGACAGCGAGCCCGGAGGTCCGAGCAGAGCGCAGACTCGCGGAGCTCTTTAGCCGAGGCATGAGCGCGCATCATGACGAAGTGCTGGCCGATATCCGTGCCCGCGACGAGCGCGACATGGGCCGCTCGGTGGCGCCGCTCGTACAGGCCGCGGACGCAATGCTTCTCGACACCAGCGAAATGGACGTCGAACAGGCAATTTCGGAAGCACTCAGGCTGGTCGAAGTGGCGCTGACGGCCGACGCCTGAAGGCCGCGCACTTACAATTCGTGTGAACTTCTCCTATATGGGCGGTGCTACAGTCGCAAATTGACGGTCTACTGGCGCTTTGCGGCACCCGATTCCTTCTCTTCGCCACATCTAGCCGGCGGCCCCAATTCCGGGGCTCCAAAGAAGGAATATCTGACATGACTATCGGAACCGTAAAGTTCTTCAACGAATCTAAGGGCTATGGCTTTATCCAGCCCGACGACGGCACGAACGATGCGTTCGTCCATATCTCGGCCGTCGAGCGGTCGGGCATGCGCACGCTCGATAAGGAGCAGCGCGTCGAATATGATCTGGAAGCAGATCGCACCGGCAAGATGTCGGCAGTAAACATCCGGGCCGCTTAAGAGTCCGATTGGGGGCGCCGGGAAATGCTGGCGTCCCTTTTTTCGTCGAGGACAGTCGATGCTGGAACTTGAAAACTACCTGGCCCGGGCACGCGACGCGCGTGCCGCAGCCGATGCGGCGACGCTCGATAACGTCCGCGACCAATGCCTCCGCGCCGAGGAAGCGTGGCTATCCATGGCCCGCCGGATCGAGCGGTTGAACGTCATGCAGGAGCGCAACGAGGCCGCCAAGGCAGCCGAGCGCGCGCGCGAAACACTGGGCTAAGGCACGCCTCGCCCGCTATCTAAATTTCGAGCCTGCCTGAAAGAGTTCGGCGATTGGCCGAAAGCATGCTATCGGTACGGCATCGCGCGAGAAGTTTTTTGTAGGCCATCGCGCGGCTGAGAGACCGAGTGCGCTCCCGCTTACCGTAGGGAGCCCGAAATGGACCTCAATTACCTCTTTCATCGCCGGGGCGTTGCCCTGCTGATGGCCGACAATGCGTCATGCGAGCGATCGCAGGCCGCGCACCTGGCCTTGGCCGATGCCTATTCTGAGCAGATCTCGGCAGCCCAGCCGGACCCGTGCGCGTTGGCAGCATGAGCGGCCAGACATCACGCGATCTCGACCAGGCCGACGAAGCGGAGCTTACGCGGCTTGGCATCGAGCGTGTCGCGGTCCAGACCTTCCACTGGGGCGGCTACCGTTACGGCAATGCGCGCGACGCAATCGCCGCCGCCAAGCGGGGCGCGAAATCATGAACCGGGTCCTGTTCGTCGACATGGAAAAGGAGATGGTCATCTCCCGCTGCAAGGCTGAGGACGTCGGCATTTCCGCACTCGAAGCATTGCCAACCGGTGGGATCCGCCTGGTATGCAAGAGCAGCGACGGTGCGGAGGTGATGACCCGCAAACTGAAACGACACCTCATTGGCGGCGACGTCACCCGTGCGCCGTTCCGGCCGCGCAAGACATTGTGGTGAGCAAGCGCAAGCTTGCTGCTGCGTTCGGGGGCCGCTGAGGCATGCCGACCTATCATTTCCACGTCGAAGGCGACCTCAATCACACCGGCGTCGACCTCGGCAGCGTCACCGAGGCAAAATGCGAGGCAGCGCGGTTCGCCGGGCAATTGCTTTGCGATGCAGCCAGCAAGTTCTGGACAGCCGCCGAGTTCCACCTGCGCGTCAGCGACGAGCATGACCTGACGCTGTTCACCCTGTCGATCACCTCCACCGACGCGCCAGCAATAGCGGTATCGCCGCGAGTTCGTCCGATCTTCGGGCATTAGGCCAGCCGCGACGGCTGTTCACGGCTTCCGCCGCACGGACCAGATGAACGCCGCCAGGCCCGCACGCCACCGAGCTGGTCCACCCGGCATCTCTTTAACCTTGGGAGTTCGGGCGGCGCCAGCGCCAACCCCTGAATGTTTACCGGACACCCGGGCCGCCGACTTGCTCTGAGAGGCGCTGTAGAGTAAGGCGCGCCCGTCCGACGCCTGAGGGGCGTTGGCGGCCCGTCTATCCTCGGCGAGCGTGTTGGGTTGGTTGAGCATCCGCTCCCGGCTCCGCGGCTCGCTTTGGCTCGATCCGCCGCCGACGGCTTTCTAGGAACAGGGCGCTTTCCTTCGCATGAGGCGGGGGAAGGCAGATTTGGCACAGCCAAGTCCGCCAGATGGTAAGCCGAGGAGTGGTTCCCGGCTGGCGGCCTTCGCATTGTTCGAGAGACTGTTTTTATATGGCCAGCACGGCATTTCCGAGCCGCGACGATTTCGCGGCGATGCTCAACGAATCCTTGGGCGGCGAGAACGAGACCTTCGAAGGCCGCGTCGTCAAGGGCACCGTCACCGCGATCGAAAACGACCTTGCCGTCATCGACGTCGGCCTGAAGAGCGAAGGCCGCGTCTCGCTTCGCGAATTCGCGGCTCCTGGCCAGAAGGCCGAGATCAAGGTCGGCGACACCGTCGAGGTCTATGTCGACCGCGTCGAGAACGCTCAGGGCGAAGCGATGCTGAGCCGCGACCGCGCTCGCCGCGAAGCCGCGTGGGACAAGCTCGAGAAGGAATATGAAGCCGGCAACCGCGTCGACGGCACGATCTTCGGCCGCGTCAAGGGCGGCTTCACCGTCGACCTCGGCGGCGCCGTGGCGTTCCTTCCGGGTAGCCAGGTCGACATTCGTCCGGTGCGCGACGTCGCCCCGCTGATGGACATCGCCCAGCCGTTCCAGATCCTGAAGATGGACCGCCGCCGCGGCAACATCGTCGTGTCGCGCCGCGCCATCCTAGAAGAGACCCGCGCCGAACAGCGCAGCGGCCTCATCCAGAGTCTGGCCGAGGGCCAGGTGATCGAGGGCGTCGTCAAGAACATCACCGATTACGGTGCGTTCGTCGACCTCGGCGGGATCGACGGCCTGCTGCACGTCACCGACATCAGCTACAAGCGCGTCAACCACCCGGGCGAGATCATCAACATCGGCGATACGGTGAAGGTGCAGATCATCCGCATCAACCGCGATACCCAGCGAATCAGCCTTGGCATGAAGCAGCTGGAAGCCGACCCGTGGGAAGGCGCCGCCGCCAAGTACCCGATCGACGGTACTTTCACCGGCCGCGTGACCAACATCACCGAGTATGGCGCTTTCGTGGAACTGGAGCCAGGCATCGAAGGCCTGGTCCACGTTTCCGAAATGAGCTGGACCAAGAAGAACGTCCATCCGGGCAAGATCGTCTCGACCAGCCAGGAAGTCGAAGTGAAGGTGCTGGAAGTCGATCAGGAAAAGCGCCGGATTTCGCTTGGCCTCAAGCAGGCCCAGGCGAATCCGTGGGCGGACTTCGCAGAGAAGTATCCGGTCGGAACCGAGGTCGAGGGCGAGGTCAAGAACTCGACCGAGTTCGGCCTGTTCATCGGTCTTCCGGGCGACGTCGACGGCATGGTGCACATGTCGGACATCGCATGGGGCATCTCCGGCGAGGACGCTCTTCACCTCCACCGCAAGGGCGAGATGGTGAAGGCAGTCGTTCTGGAAGTGGACGTCGAGCGTGAGCGGATCAGCCTTGGCATGAAGCAGCTTGAGCGGGGCGGTGTCGCCAAGGGCGGCACTGGCGCCGGCGCTGGCGCGAACAAGGGCGACACGGTCACGGTCACCGTCCTCGAGGTTCGCGATGGCGGGCTGGAAGTCCAGATTGGCGACGATGGAGCAAGCGGCTTCATCAAGCGCACGGACCTTGGCCGCGACCGCGACGAGCAACGTCCGGAGCGCTTCCAGGTTGGCCAGAAGTTCGACGCGCTCGTCACCGGTTTCGACCGGTCGAAGAAGCCGAACTTCTCGATCAAGGCACTTCAGATCGCCGAGGAGAAGCAGGCGGTTGCGCAGTACGGCTCGTCCGACAGCGGCGCGTCGCTTGGCGACATCCTTGGCGCAGCCTTGAAGGAAGCCGGCACCAAGCCGGCCGGCAAGGCGAAGAAGGCCGACGACGCCGAGGCCAAGCCGGCCAAGGCAAAGAAGGCTGACGCCGAGGAAGCTGAAGCCAAGCCTGCGAAAAAGTCCAAGAAGGCCGAGGCCGAGGCCGAGGCTGAAGTGCCGGCGGAAGAAGTCGTGGCAGAAGAGCCGGCTTCGGAGGCCTGAGCCTAATCGAAGTGTCACGAAATGGGGCGCGGCCGGCCTTGCCAGTCGCGCCCTTTTTCGTTGAACGGTAACAGGGAAGTGCTTGCACCACGGCGATTTTGCTGACAGCAAGCATCGGAAACCGCTGGGCCAAATGCGGGGAAGGGCCCGGCACGACTCAGATCCCGGGGGGGAGCAATTAATATGATCAGGTCCGAACTCGTCCAGAAACTGTGCGGGGACTTTCCGGATTTGACGCAGCGCGAGATAGAGCTGGTCGTCACCGCTTTGTTCGACAGTATTACCGAGCAACTGGCCGATGGCGGCCGTGTCGAGCTTCGCGGCTTCGGCGCCTTCTCGACCCGCCAGCGCGATGCCCGCGTCGGCCGCAATCCGCGCACCGGCGAAGCGGTGGACGTCAAGGCCAAGCGCGTTCCCTATTTCAAGCCTGGCAAGGAAATGCGCGAGCGGCTGAACCTTGGTGAGGTCACCGCGGAATAACCGCGCAGCGGGCGCCCCCAACCGCGAGCTGCCCTAGCAAAGGACTTGACCGCCGGTCGGAAATGACGGTTGGAATCCAGCTCGTGCGGACGTGGCGGAACCGGTAGACGCTGGAGACTTAAAATCTTCTGCCCGTAAGGGCGTGCGGGTTCGAGTCCCGCCGTCCGCACGATTACTTCAGAACAACAGAATTTGTTAAAGCCTGTCTGGTAATTCGTCCCTCGTGGGATTGAAATTGCGTAGAAGCGGGGTCTTCGGATCGCCGCCGGTCCAGGGAGGCCGGTCGCAGCTGGAGCTGCTGGTGTCGGTGATTTTAATCGGCGCCACGCTCCTGCTGATCCTCAATGGCACCAATTTCCTGGCAAGCGCCGAGCGCTGGGCGGGTGAGAGTGCCAAGCTGAACCTCATCATGGTGATGCTCAATGTCGCGCTCATCATTGCCGGCCTCAGGCGCCTCGCCGACATCCAGCACGACAACGAACGGCGGGTCGAGGCGGAACGTCGGGCGGCCGAGCTTGCCTCGAGCGACGTCGTGACGCGCCTCGCCAATCGCAAGGGCCTTGCCGACCGGGGCCTGGAACTGCGCCAGGAACTCGACGAGGCCGAGCGTTGGATGGCCGTGATCTCCATCCAGCTCCACCGATTCAAGGCGATCAACGACCGCCACGGCTACGAAACCGGTGACGGCATGCTCCGCCGGATCGCCGCCGCGATCACCGAAATCGCTCCGAAAGATGCAATTGCCGCTCGCCTCAACGGAGACGAGTTCGCGGTCGCTTTCGGAATCAAAGCGGGCGATTCGGGCACGGCGGAGCAAATGGCGACCGACTTGCTTCGGCGGGTCACATCACCGTTCGATATCAATGGCAAGATGCTTCAGGTTGGCGCCTATGCGGGTATCGCCGTCGGCGACCCGAAGGAATCGCCATTGCCCGATCTGCTCCGCCGGGCGGACATCGCGCTTGACCGTGCACGGAGCGGCCGGTCGGCACGCCCAGTTTCCTTTGACCAGGGCATGGAACGGGCGCTGCTTGCGCATGTCGAGATCGAGCAGGGCATCCGCTACGCTCTCGAGCATCAGCAATTCCTGCCGTTCTTTGAGCCGCAGGTTGACCTTGCGACCGGTAACATCATCGGCTTCGAGGTTCTCGCGCGGTGGAATCATCCGCTAAGCGGCATCATCCTGCCCGAAGTCTTCATTCCGGTGGCCGAGGAGCATGGGCTGATCAGCCGCCTGTCCGAGCAGGTCATCGCCGTTGCCCTGCAATCGGCAAGCAAGTGGGATTCGAACCTCAGCATATCGGTTAATATTTCCCCGTCGCAGCTCGCCGACCCGTGGCTGGCGCAGCGGTTGATGCGGCTTCTCGCCGAATCCGGTTTCCCGGCCGAGCGGCTAATCGTCGAGATTACCGAGAGCTCGCTGTTCGCCGACCTCGAGCTTGCGCGTTCGATCACTGCGAGCCTTAAGAACCAGGGAATTCGGCTGGCGCTTGACGATTTCGGTACCGGCTTCTCTTCGCTCGCGCACCTGCGTTCGCTGCCGTTCGACGTGATCAAGATCGATCGTAGCTTCACCTCATCCGTGACGACGAACGCCGAATGCGCCGCGATCGTCCGCGCCGTGACCGACCTTGCCCATGCCATTAAGGTACCGGTCATCGTCGAGGGGATCGAGGATGCACCGACCCATACGACGGTCCTTGGCTACGGCTGCGCGCTCGGCCAAGGCTGGTATTTCGGCAAGCCGATGACCGCCAGCCAGGCGGAACAGCTGATCGAACGCGAGGCCCCGGCCGCCTTACCCGACCGTGCCCGCCGCGCGAACTAAAACAGCTTACTGATAAGGAGATTGTCGCCGCGTCCCGCTTAGGGACGGCAGGAACCGTGTGCCGTCATGCCTGGTTGAAAGACATGGTAAAAACGGCATTAAGGTTTTTATGGTTACCGTGAGGTCATGGCAGCGCAGGCATCCATTCGCTTTCGGGCGAAGGACGCCATACGTAGATGGTCAGGGTGTTGCTGAGACGCCGAGTAGTCTTTTAGAGGACGCAAAGCTGTTCGCAATGTTCTTCCTTGGTGGGCTGACTTTTATGTCAGTCTACTTGGCCTAACCGTCTCGGAAACGTTCGGCTCCGATGACATACTTGGCCTGCAGGGTTGCCGGCGCTGAGTGAATCCGCGCCGTCAGTCTTCGCTTCTCAAGGCTGGCCGGCATTCGCAGTCTCTTCGACGTTAGTTCACCTTTGCTGTGCGAAGCTTCCCTAACGCTCGGCTGTGTTGCTCAATCGCAAGCCAGATGAAGTTTCCAGCCAAGCCATGCGGCAATGGTGCTGGCGGCGGCGACGATTAGCAGGCTGTCTGCTACGGTTACGCCAAGCTGGACTGCCACTGTCAGGATCAGGGTTGCCGCCACCATCAGACCTGAATTGACGATGTTGTTGGCGGCGATCGTCCGCGCGGTTTCTGCCTTGGGTACGGTGGTAGTCAGGAAGGCATAGAGCGGCACGACGAACATTCCGCCCGCCACCGCAACGCCAAGCAAATCAAGGACGATCATCCAGCTGCCGTCCATCGCCAAGAATGCGCTCAGATCGCGAAGCGCGTCGGGATCAGCCGGCCAGTATTTCACCCGGCGGTAGAGATCGAGCACGAAGAGACCCATCAATAGCGCCGACGCCGGCGAGAATTTTGCCGAGACCTGTCCGCCAAGCAGCCGGTTCACGGCGATGGAGCCGGCTGCCACGCCGATCGAGAAGGTGCCGAGAAAGAGCGTGGCGACAGTCTGGTCGGCGCCGATGGCGTTCTTGACTAGCGGCGGGAACTGGGCGGCGAGGACCGCACCCATGGCCCAGAAGAAGCTGATCGCGATGATCGCCAGGAACAGTCGGGGAATATGCAAGGTCGCGCTGACCAACCGGATAGAGGCGCGGACAATGTGCCAGTCGAAATGAAACGACGGGGCTTCGGGATCCGGCGGGGCAGGAGGGACAAAGTGTCCTGTCACACGGCCCACGACAGCGACGAGAATCACGGCAAGCGCTCCCCATTCCGCGTGAAAGCTGCCATCCGGGTTTTGCAGGACCAGAACTCCGCCAAGCAGGGTGCCGGCAAGGATGCCGATGTAGGTCCCGGCCTCCACAAGCCCCGTGCCGCCTAGTACTTCATCGCCCTCCAGGTGCTGCGGCAGGATAGCGTATTTGATCGGCCCGAAGAATGTCGAGTGGATGCCCATTGCGCAAAGGGCGGCCAGCAGCAGTGGGACGTTGTGCAGGAGCAGGCCGGCGGCGCCAACGATCATGATCAGGATTTCAGCCGTTTTTACGATGCGCACGATGACGGCCTTGTCGCGCTCGTCCGCAAGCTGGCCGGCTAACGCGGAGAGCAGGAAGAAGGGCAGGATGAACAGCCCGCCTGCAATCGCGCTGAACGTCGCTTCCTGCTGCGGATCCCGGTAGATGCCGTAGATCACCAGCATGACCATCGACGTGCGAAACAGGTTGTCGTTGAATGCACCGAGGAACTGGGTGAGAAATATCGGCAGGAACCGCCGCGTTCGAAGCAGATGGACCGTATTCTGCATGAACGCTCCTCAAGGCCCAGTGCTTTGGGGCATTCCACGGCCGTTGCAATAAAGGATCGCTCGGTCGGGGCAAGATTGCCATTGAACGGCAAGTGATTAAGCAGTGGCGCCATGCTGAGCCTGCCCAACCTGCTCACCTTGTCACGCATCTTCGCGGTGCCGCTGCTGGTATTCCTGCTATGGCGGCCGACGCCAATCGATTACCTGGTGACGTTCGTCCTGTACTGCCTGGTCGGGATAACCGATTACTTCGATGGGTACCTGGCGCGGGCCCAGGGGAAGATCAGCCGCCTCGGCCAGTTCCTCGATCCGATCGCCGACAAGATCATGGTCGCGGCCGTGCTGATAATGCTCATTTCAAGCCGCAAGGCCAATCCGATTCCGGAGATCGACGGGCTTCACATCATCGCCGCGCTGATCATCCTGCTGCGCGAAATCATCGTTTCGGGGCTTCGCGAATTTCTTGCGCCATCGAACGTGTCCGTCCCGGTTAGCGCGCTGGCGAAATGGAAGACGACGTTTCAGTTGGTGGCGCTTGGCGCGCTGATCCTCTCCGGTGCATTTCCCAATGATGAGTGGGTCCATACGACCGGCCTCGTCTGCCTCTGGGCTGCTGCGGCGCTGACGCTCATAACCGGCTACGACTATCTCAGGGTCGGCCTGAAACACATGGATTAAGGCCGCTCAGGCAGCCTTTTCGCGCGCCCCGGCGATTTCGGCGAGGCTGGCTGCGAGAAGCCGGAACTCCTCTTCCCGCGGACTTGATCGCCGCCATACCAGCGCAATCCTGCGGCTGGCATTCTTCGAACTCAGTTCGCGGGTAACGATCCGAGTATGCTCGAGAATTCCGGACTCGATGGCCATTGCCGGCACGAACGTGACGCCAAGGCCGTTATCGACCATCTGCACCAGGGTGTGAAGCGATGTTCCCATCATCGTTGCGCCCGCGCGCAGATCGGGGCGGTTACAGGCCGCAAGGGCATGCTCCTTCAGGCAGTGCCCGTCTTCGAGCAGCAACAGGCGGCCAGGGTCGATGTCCGAAGCGTCGACGGCCTTGTCCCTGGGCGCGTCGCCGGCGGGGAAAGCGATCAGAAGCCTGTCGTCGAATAGGCTGGCACTTTCCACTTCGCCGCAAGCGAACGGCATGGCCAGCAGGACGCAGTCGAGTTGCCCGCGGTGAAGCGCATCGCAGGCGGCCTGGCTTGGCTCCTCGCGAAGGAAAAGCTTGAGGCGCGGCCAAGCCGTTCTGAGTTGCGGCAGAAGCGCCGGGAGAAGGAAGGGCGCAATGGTGGGAATGACGCCCATCCTGAGCTCGCCGGTAAGCGGTTGTCCTTCGGCCCGGGCCATATCCGCAAGCTCTTCCGTCTCACGAAGGACTCGTAGCGCCTTGTCGGCGATCCGCGTTCCCAGCGGCGTAAAGCGGACGACCCGTCGCGTACGCTCTACAAGCGTCACGCCAATAAGGGATTCTAATTCCCGGATTCCAGCCGACAGCGTTGACTGGGTGACGAAGCAGCTTTCCGCCGCGCGCCCGAAGTGGCCGTGCTGGCGCAAGGCAATGAGATATTGCAGCTGCTTTATGGTCGGAAGGTGGACGCTCATCGCCTTTCCCGATTAAACGCCGACCCCTTAATCGGGTGAGGCGATGAGCGCCAGTCCTAAGCCAGAAGCCGGTAGAGCGCGTAGCCGCTGCTGAGGGTCACGACGAGACCGACGAATGTCAGCAGCCGGTCCGGATTTACGCGCTTCGCAATCCACGCGCCGAACGGCGCCGCGGCGACTCCGCCGATCAGCAATCCGACTGTCGCTTTCAGTAGCAAATGCTTCTCATCGTCGGTGCCAAGGAAGCTCAAGGTGGCGAGAAACGTCGCCGAGATCGTTACCGTGAGTACGAATTCCGCGGTGTTGACCGTCCCGATCGTCTTCCTGGGGTTGCTGCCCTGAACCAGTAGGTTGGATGTGACGATCGCACCCCACCCGCCACCGCCCGCGGCGTCGAGAAAGCCGCCGGCGAGTCCGAGCGGCTCGACGATCTTCGGCGCACGCTCGGTATGGCGGTGCATGACTCCGCGGTAGAAGAGATAGATACCAAGCGCCGTCAGATAAGTGAGTACGAACGGCCTTGCGACGTCCGCGGAAATCTGGGTGAGGACATAGGCACCTAGGACCCCGCCAATCGTTCCCGGGATCGCGATTCGAAAGAAGAGCCGCCAGTCGACATTCTTGTGGGCGATGTGGCTGATGCCGGACACGCCGGTCGTGAATGTTTCGACGCTGTGGACGCCGGCGGAAGCCGCAGCCGGTGGCACCCCCATCGCAATCAGCAATGTGCTGGAAATCTGGCCGAACGCCATTCCAAGCGCCCCATCGACGAGCTGCGCGGCGAAGCCAATGAGGATGAAAGGGAGAAGGACGGCGGGATCCGCCAGCAGATTCTCGAGAATGCGAGTCCTCCCCTGTGGGAGGCGCTGCAATGACGGAATGACCGGTTCATCGCAAGCGGCGATACCCTGACTTGCGATGTGCCGCCTTTTCACTGCGACTGTGAACGCTTAGATTACATACGAACCTTAGGAGCGGGTGTTTGACCGGTGCGTTGATCGACTACCTGGATTCTGTGAAGCGGCGCGACCCTGCGGCGCGGTCGCGTTGGGAAATCCTTTTGTATCCGGGGGTGTGGGCGCTGGCGATGCATCGCGCGGCCCATTGGCTGTTCGAAGGCGAACTCTATTTCCTGGCGCGCTTCGTCAATCATTTCGCGCGGTTGATCACCGCGATAGACATCCATCCGGGGGCGAAGATCGGCCAAAATTTCTTCATCGATCACGGCTTCACGGTCATCGGCGAAACCGCCGAGATCGGCGACAATGTGACGATCTACCAGAATGTCACTCTGGGCGGGACGAACCCGAGTGATGGCGTCCCAGGAAAACGGCACCCGACGATCGGCGACGATGTGGTCATTGGCTCCGGCGCGCAGGTGCTGGGCCCAATCACTGTCGGCAAGGGCGCCAAGATCGGCGCCAATTCGGTCGTCACAAAAGATGTGGCCGAAGGGGCGACGATGGTGGGCATTCCGGCCAAGGCTGTCCTGGTCGACGCGACGGATGCCGCTCCCGGCTTCCTGCCCTACGGCACGCCGTGCAGCGAGATTGCCGATCCCGTCCTGGCCAGACTTTGTGAACTGGAGCGCGAGATCGAGCGCTTGCGCGCCGAGCGGCGTGGCGCCCAGCCGAAAGCGAAGAGCGCTTGAACGTCGCGCATTTCCCAGAGCGGGGAAATCGATACGCAATCACTGCTTTTGACCGTGAGGAACTGCACCGAATCCTGGACCTCTACGGACGGATGGTCGCGGCAGGCCACTGGCGTGACTATGCGATGGATTTTGACGTCGACCTCGCGGTGTTCTGCGCATTTCGACGGCACTGCGAGAGGCCGGAAGTTCGCATAGAGAAACGCCCCTCGCTTCGGTTGAAGCAAGGGGCGTTCGCATTGATTTCGGAACATGGCGCGGTGCTCAAGCGGGGTCACGACCTCAATGGTGTGCTTGCCCCGCTCGAGCGCCGGCTCATGCGGCTGGTAAAGGCGTAGCCGGCCGGTCGAGGTTGGGCAGCTTGGCACGCAGACCTTCCGGAAGGGGCCTGACGATCGCTGCACGGGCCTGATGCCAGAAGGCGGACAGCAAGAGCAGCGCCGAGCCGATTACCAGTGCGGTAAGGGCGATGTTGAGTTCCACTGCCCCGAACTCCCGGAACAAGGCCTGGAGCGCGTAGAGCACATAGGCGAGTGCCGAGACGAGAAGCGCGCGGCGATCGATTGCCAGAGCGGTGAATCCAAGCGCCACGTAAAGCAGGATCACGACCAGGCCTTCGCTGATGGTCGCGGAGCCGTCGTTCAGCCCCAGCAGCGTGAAGACTGGATGGACGATCATCGGCGCGGCAAGCAGGTGAAGCCAGAAGGCGACGTCGCTGCGGCGGGTTTGCCGCGCAGGATCCGACGAGTCCCAGCGCATAGCGAACAGGAACACGCCGACGCCGAGAAGCAGCATGGTTGCCCACAGGACATTCGGAGCCGTCTCGATATCGCCGAGGATGGCGATGACGATGCCGATCACGATCGCCGCGGCGGCCGCAGCGCCGGCAGCGATAGTGATCGGAACCTTGAAACGACGCCAGTGCGCCCATGCGCTAAGCGCGGCGATGAGGCCCGAGATGCTGGCGATGGCGCCGGCATAGATGGCTTCCTGATCGTTTGGCCGATCGCCGACGACCGCTGCACCGGTGAAGCCGACGGTCAGGAACACGCCCCCGACAAAGGCCAGAAGAAGAAGGATGGACGGCAGCGCCATGCGCCGCTTTGCGGTGAAGAAGAGCGCTAGTGCCCAGGCGACAGCGGCCACTCCGGCCGGTGCGAGAGGGCTGGGGCCATTGTGGTCGACGACGAAGCCCATGGATTGTCCGATCGACTGACCGATCCAGCCCACTGCGAACAGCAGGATCGCAGCGGCGATCGAAACGAAAATATCGTTGAACCCGGTGATGAGCCGGAAATGCTCTTCATCGATGGCGGGCAAAGCCCGCTGCCCTTCGACGAATGAGCGAAAGGCAACGGCGGACTCGGCGCTAAGCGCACCGGAGGCGACGGCCTCGTCAAGATCTTGCTGGGTGTACATTCCATTCCTCCCTGTCAGCCGAACCTACAGGAGGTGTATTGGTGTGTCAATACAGTGCAATGGATGGGATGTTGGCCGACGCCCGGGGGGTGAAGGAGGGTGGCTCGCCTTAAGGCGACGGGCGCCGGCCGAACTGGTCAGATCAGCGGCAGCGATAGCGGCTCCGATCGATTTCACGACCAAGGAGAGCGCCCGCCGCGGCGCCGATAATGGTTCCCGTGGCGCGTTCGCCCTTCGTGTCGATCGCCCGGCCGACAAGGGCTCCGCCCGCGGCGCCGACGATGAGTCCGGTCGTGCCATTGGGGCGCTTGCAGCGCAGTCGGCCTTGCGAATCCCGCCAGGTCTTGCCGTGGTAATAACCGTCGCCGTGCGCGGCTGCTGCCGACGGAAGCGCCGGGACGGCCATGGAAAAAGCGGCAACTGCCATCGTTATCGAACGCATGTTTTACGCGAGCTCCTTTTGTTGAGGCGAAGGCTGGCCGAAGAGGCCGGCCGTGGCGAGGGTTGGTTAACGTTACCCGGCTGCGTTAACGATGAGTGGAGCGAAAGGTTCTGGCCGGTCGGAGAAAACAGCGGATGTGCAACCTCTATTCCATGACCGCGACTGTCAACGAACTGAAAAGGCTGTTCGGTCCCTTCGAAGGCGACCGCGACAACCTGCCCCCGTTCGACGAAATCTATCCCGGCAAGCAGGCGCCAATCTTTCGCCGGCGAGAGGGCGGCGGCCTGGCGCTGGAAATGGCTACGTGGGGCTTTCCCGGGCCGGTCGCCGCCAAAGGTCGCCCCGTCACCAATGTGCGCAATCTCAGCAGTCCGTTCTGGAGATCCGCGCTCGAGCGGCCGGATCGGCGATGCATCGTGCCAGTGTCGCGCTTTTGCGAGTGGACCGGCGAAGTCGGGAAGAAGCGCAAGGTGTGGTTCGGAATGACCGAGGCGCACGATCCCCTGTTTGCCTTCGCGGGCCTGTGGCGTCCGGGCGCCAAAGACGCTGCGGACGGGCCGTTCATGGCTTTCCTGACATGTGAAGCGAATGGCATAGTCGGCGCAATCCACCCCAAGGCGATGCCGGTCATTCTTCGACCCACACAGGCAGCGCAATGGCTCGACGGAGGTCGCGAGGACGCTTGCGCCCTTGCCATTCCCTTCGCCGACGCCGACATGCGTTTAATCGACTAAATAGGAGGTTCGGCAATGGCGAAGAAAGCGATGGCTGGTGGCGAAAAACCCAAAGCCAAGAAGGCAAAACCGGCCAAGCAGGCAAAGTCTGGTTCGGCTTCGAAGGCCGGAAAGAAAGAAAAGAAGTCCAAGGCCTCCAGTTCAACGGGCGCAGCCGACGTCATTTTCAAGCTGGCCGAGCATCCGATAGTCGCGGAACTCATCGCGGTTGGAGCGACGGCCGCGGTTGCTGCCATCGCGAAGGGCACCACGGACAGGAGCGGCCGGGGCAACACGCGCGCGGTCAAGGACGCGGGCAAGGCCGCTGCGGCCGCGATCGGTGCAAGACTTGTCGAGGAATTCAAGGCCGTGAAAAAATCGGCCGAGGACAAGGCGAAGAAAGCCTAGAGACTTCTCAGGATGGAGATTCGGGCGCGGCCGATGTCGCGCTCGACCTCAAGTGCATAGCCCCCGGGATCGACCGCATCGCCGCGCGCGGTTTCTATCGCCATCCACCCGCCGGGTCGAAGCCAACCTTTGGCGATTGCCGTTTCGAATACCGCTGTTCCCGAGCCGCAAGCGTAGGGGGGATCCGCAAAAATCAGATGAAATGGTTGCTGTGCCACAAAGCTTCCGGCCTTGGAATTTACAACTTCGGCGCGCCCGCCCACCTTCAAGGCCTGCAGATTACGTCGCAGAGCTTCCACGGCCGCGCGCTCGCTGTCCACAAAGGTACAATGTGCAGCGCCCCTGGAGAGCGCCTCGATTCCAAGGGCTCCGCTCCCTGCGTAGAGATCGGCGACGGTGAGACCGTCAAACGAGCCGAGCCGGCTCGCGAGCATGGAGAACAGGCTTTCGCGAACGCGGTCAGCCGTAGGCCGGGTTGCCTGGCCTGCCGGCGCAACCAACGGCCGGCCCCGCCACTCCCCGGCGATAATCCTCATTTCAGGGTCTGGCGGAAGCGGAAGAGATCCTCGCGCCCGACTTCGGCAATCCTTCCGGGCGCCAGATCCTCAACCGAGAACGGTCCGTAGGCCGTGCGAATAAGGCGGCTGACCTGCATCCCCAGATACTCGAGGACGCGCCGCACTTCGCGATTCTTGCCCTCAGTCAGCGTAAGCTCGATCCAGCAGTTACGTCCGGTCCGCCGCTCGAGGTTTGCATCGATCGAACCGTAGCGGACGCCCTCGATGGTCACCCCTTCCGCCAACTGCTCGAGCTGGTCCTGGGTGACGTCGCCGAACGCGCGTGCGCGGTAAATCCGGCGAATTCCGCTGGACGGCAGTTCAAGCTGGCGCTTCAGGCCCCCGTCGTTGGTCATCAGCAGCAGCCCCTCGGTATTAAAGTCGAGGCGACCAACCGGCATCAACCGGGGCAGGCCCGGCGGCAGGCGATCGTAGATGGTCGGCCGGCCTTTCGGATCGTTTGCTGCGGTGAGCACGCCGGCCGGCTTGTAGAACCGGTAAAGCCGAGCGGCCGCCGGCGGGTTCACGGGCTTGCCGTCGACGGTCACGCCTTTCAGGTCGTCGAGAAGGGTGGCCGGCGTTTCCAGGGCTTTACCTTCAAGTGCGACCCGTCCTTCCGCGATCATCCTCTCGACTTCGCGCCGCGAGGCGATCCCGGCACGGGCGAGCAGCTTGGCAATGCGCTGCTTCCCGTCTTCGCGGACCTCTGGCCGGGCGGCGGATCGAGTCTGTGGCACTGGATGGCGCTTCGTACGTTGCGGTTTCACTGAGAATTGTCCTACGGGGTGGTGATGCTGTTCGGGAAGCGAAAGCGCCGCGTCAAGCGCGTGCTCATCATTGAAGATGAGCCGCTGACCGCGTTCGACAATGAGGTCATGCTGAAAGACGCCGGCTACGAGGTTGTCGCCACCCACGACGATTTCGAAGAAGCCATCGCAGTCATGGACCGCGGGAAGATCGATCTGGTCCTGAGCGATGTCCGCTTGCGCGGCGACAAGACGGGCCTCGAGGTTGCAAGCGAAGCTGTCCGACGTCGTATTCCCGTGCTCTTCGTGACCGGGCATCCGCCTGACAATGCCGAGGAGCTGGCCATTGGCTGCCTGGTGAAGCCGTACTCCGAGAAGACGCTGCGCGCAGCGTTGGACGCGGTCGACCTGCACATTAGCGGCAAGGCCTGCAAGCCGCCCAAAGGTCTTCAGCTTTACCCGATCAAAAGCCCGGGCTGAGGCTCAAAGATAGGCTTCGACGCGCTTGTGGAAATCGGCAATTCCGGTTTCCAGCGTGCCGAGCAGGACGTCACCGGCGAGGCCGCTTTCCATACCGCGCTGGCATAGTTCGGCGGCCTTGAAATCCTCTCCCGCGAAGGCCGCACCGTCGAGCAGGTCCCAGCTCCGCCGCCAGTGAGCTTCGGCCTCGTTGGTCTCGGGTTTGTCGGGAATCAGCATGAAATCCTCGACTAGGCATTGCCCGACGGATTGCGGCATCACGACGAGGATGTTGATGTAGTCGGGGCTGATCACGACAATCGTGTTCGGGAAAAGGTGGTAGGTAAAGGTGACCGCACGGCGGAGCGCGGCCCAGTCCGAGCGGTCGACCGAGGCGAGATAGTCGGCGCGTCCGACGACCGCGCGCTGGTGCTGGCCGATGCGGTCCGCCGCGGTGATTCCGTCAGCAAAAAAGGCGGCGATGGTCGAGGCGTGCAGGCGCTGCACATGATAGGCCTCTAGAAAGGCGTCGATCACCTGTTTCCAGTTGGCAGCGACAGCGTGGGTCTTGCGTCTGTAAAGATGGTGGCCCGCAAAATCAAAGGCGTCGAAATCCGCAGCGACGGCTTCGGCGTCGGAGAAATCAGCCTCGGCGGATTTTGCGTACCAGATTAGGCCGCCGCTTTCCCGCGAGGCGAAGCGCGAGAGGCTTATGTCGCCGGACTCGATGCCGGGAAAACATTCTGCGCGCGGAATTCCGACTAGGCCCCCGTCGGATCGATAGGTCCATGCGTGATAGGGGCAAACGATCCGGCGAGCCGCAATCGGTTCGTCATCTTCCGGACTGATGAGGCGCGTTCCGCGATGGCGGCAGACATTGGCGAGAATGTGCGTCGTCCCGTCGCGGTCGCGGCTGAGAATCAAGGGAAAGCCATAGCCATCATGGGCGACCGCCGTTTCCGTACGATCGAGAAGCGCTGACGGAGCGAGAACAAGCGGTACGGACGCGAACAGCCTGACCATCTCGGCATCGAACTGGCGAGGGTCGAGATACACCTCCGCGCTGATCGTTTCGACGCGAGTTCCCAGGGATTGCTCACCCCGCGCGATCGCTTCGGCAAGCGCAATCTGCCCAGGGGTAGGGTGACGGGCGACCGGGGCATCCATGATGTTCAAGTCTGCGCTTCGGGCCGCGGCGTGGCAAGGCCCTGTTCAGCCGCGAAAGGGCTGCTAAGCATAAGCGAAATCGAACATCGGGGAGCGGATTATGGCGTCGACGGCAGCGGCAAAGGGAGTGCCGCCAGTACCTCCGAAAGGCCTAGGGCTTCTCCGCGCGTCGCTAAGCAACCGCAAGACCGGCATCATGCTCGTGTTCGGTTTTGCTGCCGGCCTTCCTTACACGTTGCTGATCGGCACGCTGAACGCCTGGCTCGGCGAGTGGAAAATCGACTTGGCCACGATCGGTGTCCTATCGTGGATCGGCCTCGCATATGCATTCAAGTTTCTGTGGTCGCCACTGGTCGACCGGGTTCGCCTGCCGGGACTGGAAGGACTCGGCAGGAGGCGTAGCTGGCTGCTCGTTTGCCAGATCCTGCTGACCCTGACGTTCTTCGCGCTCGCGATGTCCGATCCCCGCCTGCAACTGGGCTGGTTCGCACTGGTCGCAGTGATTGGCGCCTTCGCCTCGGCGACTCAGGACGTTGTCATCGACGCCTGGCGGATTGACGTTGCGGACGAACGCGCACCGGTCGAAATCCTCTCATCCATTTATCAGTTCGGCTACCGCATCGCGGCTCTCATCGGCGGCGCGCTGGCGCTGGTGCTTTCCGAGCGCGTCAGCTGGCCGTTGGTTTACGGGATCATGGGCGGCTTCATGGCTCTGACCGTGTTCGCGACAATGTTCGCGCCCGACACGCCGCGGACGGCCGCGGAGACTGAAGAGACCGCGCTTCGAAGCGCCGGAGCGCTGGAACCGAAATACCGGCTCGCTGGGCTCGCCATCGTCGGCATCGGCTGGGCGTGGGCCATCTGGATGATTGCCAGCTTCATGGTCACGATGCTGGGCGGCGATATTGATCCGGCAACGGGCAAACCGCCGTCGGCAGGGGATTTCACCAAGCTGTACGGGCCGTGGATCGTCGCCGCGACGGTAATCCTTCCCGCAATCGTGGCCGCCGTGTTGAACTGGATGCAGGTTCGTGGCGAGCACGTGCTCAAATCCGCCGATCCCGCAGTATCAGCCGGGGAGCGTACAGCCGATCACGCCTATTCGGCATTGATCCTTCCCTTGGGCGAGCTGGTGCGGCGGATCGGCTGGGGCGTGATCATCGTCCTGGGGCTAATTCTTTCCTACCGCATCACCGACAATATCTGGGGCAGCTTCGCCTTTCCCTTCTACCTCGAGGAGCTGAAGTACAGTGGTGACGAGGTCGCGTTCGCGTCGAAGATTTTCGGCGTGTTCATGACGATGGGGGGATCGCCATCGGCGGCCTCCTGTTCGCGACGCTCGGTCGGATGCCGACCTTACTAATCGGTGCGATCGTCGCTGCGGCCAGCAACCTGCTCTATGCCGATCTTGCCTCGGGCGCCGTCTATATTGACTCTTTCGCGCGCACCTTCGGTCTCGAGGCATTTGGACATGACCTCAGGATGGTCCGATTGCTGATCGCCATCTCCGGCGAGAATATCGCCGGCGGCCTCGCAGGCGCGGCATTCGTCGCTTATCTATCGTCGATCACCTCGCGGGAGTTCAGCGCGGTGCAATATGCGCTCTTGTCGTCGCTGACCTTCCTAGTCGGTTCACTTGGTCGCGCCGCGATCGGTGAGGCGATCGAGCAGATCGGCTATGCGCCGGTGTTTCGGATGACAGCCATGATCGGGCTCGTCGCCGTAGGATTCGTCATGCTGGAATGGATCCGTACGGCGATGAGGGACCGGAACGGCAAGACCGGAGGCGATGTGCTGGCTGCCGACCAAGTCCGCGCTGAACAGGGCGATACTGCCTAGACGGGCTGCTCGCCATTTCGCGCGAGCGCCTCACCCGCGAGATAAAGCGAACCGACGATGAGGCGCGGGGCGGGAAGACCGGCCAACGCATCTTCCAGAGAGGCCGCCAACCTTCCACCGAACCGCGCTTCCAAAGCCTTTGGGTCGTGATGCGGGTGATCGGGCACAGGAACGAAAGTGAGCGATGCGGCGACGGGAGCCAGGATCTCGACGATCCGGTTCGCATCCTTGTTGGCGAGGATGCCAAGCACGAGGTGCATTGGCGACCGGCAGGCGAGCAGGCTGGCAAGCGCCTCCGCCGCATCGGGATTATGCGCGCCGTCGATCCAGGTTTCGATTCCCTTCGTCAGCGGGCCATCGGCCAAGCGCTGGAACCGCGCCGCCCAGGCCGCTGCCGCCAGCCCCGAGCGAAAATGTTCGGCACTGACGGGAAGCATATGCTGCGCTTGAAGCATCTGCCAGGCGAGGTTGGCGTTCCTGACTTGCCATGAGCCGGGAAGTGCCGGGACAAGGGACGGATCGGAGTGCCAATCGCGTCCTTCAAGCAGCAGCGTGGCGCCAACTTCAGCCGCGACATTGACGATGGCCGCTTCGGCAGCTTCGGCTTGGGCGAGCGACACGAGCGGAGCGCCTAGCCTGGCGATGCCTGCTTTCTCCGCCGCGATGCCCGCAAGGTCGGTTCCAAGAAATTGTTCGTGATCGCGGCCGACACTGGCAATTCCGCAGACCAAGGGATTTTCAATGACGTTTGTGGCGTCGAGGCGTCCGCCCAATCCGACTTCGATAATGCAGGCGTCGGCGGCATTGCGCGAGAAAGCGAGGAAAGCGGTGGCAGTAGTTGCCTCGAAAAAGCTTGGTCCGATTTCGCCACTGGCCTCGCGCACTTCGCGGAGAAGCTCAGCGAGGGCGTCATCGCTTATGAGCTTGCCGGCAATGCGAATGCGCTCGTTGAAGCGAACGAGATGCGGACTGGTGAAGACGTGAACCCGGTAGCCTGCAGCTTCGAGCCCTGAGCGCAGAAAAGCGCAGGTCGAGCCTTTGCCGTTAGTTCCGGCGACATGGAAGGCTGGCGGGAACCGGTCCTGCGGACGGCCGAGAGCATCGAGCAAGCGGCTGATACGTTCGAGCCCGAGCACGTCAGCGCCCGGTGACAGTTTATGAAGCCGGTCGAGTTCCGACTGGACGGCGGGATCGGCCGAGCGGGCGAAATCGGCCATCAGGCCGCCTTCTTGCCCCGCCCCTTCGCCGGCGTGAGATATTCGATCAGCTTGCCGACCGTGTCCTTCAGGTCGTGACGGCGCACGACCATGTCGATCATCCCGTGCTCGAGCAAATATTCGGCGCGCTGGAACCCTTCGGGAAGCTTTTCGCGAATGGTCTGCTCGATGACCCGCTGGCCGGCAAAACCGATCAAGGCGTCCGGCTCGGCGATCTGGACGTCGCCAAGCATGGCGTATGACGCGGTCACCCCGCCGGTCGTCGGGTCGGTCAGAACCACGATATAGGGAAGGCCGGCTTCGCGAAGCTCGGCAAGGGCAACGGTCGCCTTGGGCATCTGCATCAGCGACAATATGCCTTCCTGCATTCGCGCGCCGCCCGCGGCGGTAAACAGGACGTAAGGGCACTTGTTGGCAATGGCGACACGAACGCCGGCCACGAATGCGGCGCCCACGGCGATTCCCATCGAGCCGCCCATGAAGGCAAAATCCTGGACCCCGACCACGGCCTTGCGGCGATTGATGAGACCCTTGGCATTGGTCAGCGCGTCGCGGGCGCCGGTCGTGGTCCGTGCCGTCTTGATCCGGTCCGTGTAGCGCTTCGTATCGCGGAACTTGAGCGGGTCCTCGCGCACCTCGGGTGAGGGCAAGACCTCGTAACGGCCATTGTCGAACATCTGCTCGAAACGGGCCTTCGAACCGATCCGGTCATGATGTTCGCAGCGCGGGCAGCAGAACAGATTGTCTTCCCACTCCTTGGTGAAGACCATCGCCTCGCACTTCTTGCACTTATGCCAGAGGTTATCGGCCGTCTGGCGCTTTGGAAGAAAAGGGATGCCGTTGCGGACGCGGCTTAGCCAGCTCATTGACGGATCTTTCTGAGGAACCGGCGCGCGACTAGCGCCTAATGCGCCGCACTGTCCAGTTGCAGAGTGCCTGCAATGTCGGCGGCAGCGCGGGCCGGGTCATTGCTCGCAGTGATCGGCCGACCGACAACGAGGATCGATGCGCCGGCCCCCAGCGCATCACGTGGTGTCATCACCCGCTTCTGGTCGGCGTCGGCAGATCCGGCGGGCCGAACCCCGGGCACGACAAAGAAACCGCCTGGCCAAGCGTCTTTCGCGGCGGCGACCTCAGCGCCCGAACATACGATCCCATCCAGCCCGGAACGGCGGGCCAGTTCGGTCAGTCGAACGACCTGATTCTCAGGCGATGACGGGACGCCGATGTCGACCAGGTCGCCGCGGTCGAGGCTTGTGAGAACCGTCACAGCGACGATCTTCGCGCCTTCAGGTGCCGCAGCCTTGGCGGCCTTCAGCATTTCCTGACCGCCAGCGGCATGGACTGTCAGCACCGCGGGTGCGAGCGGCGCCAGCGCAGCCACCGCCTTGGCGACGGTATTCGGAATGTCATGAAGCTTGAGGTCCAGAAAAAGCGGCAGTCCCAGATCCGCGACTTCTGCAACGCCCGCAGGCCCGTTCGCCGCGAAAAATTCGAGCCCAAGCTTGATGCCGCCTACGCTTGGCCCGACGAGTTCGACGATGGTTCGAGCGCGATCGGCATCGGTTGTGTCGATCGCCACGAAGACCGGGTTCTTCACATTCCATCCTCACGCTGCTGCTCGACGGGCGAGGCCGGCGGCGGTGGCGGTACGGGTCGGCCGGAATGACCGTCCGCGCCCTGCCTTTTCAGGCGCCACAGCTTCCCGCGCATGATCAGCCATGTCGGCAGCCAGCCGGCGAGAAAGGCGAGGAATAGCAGGAACGGAAGCTTGATCGTAAGAAGCAAGCCGCCCCAAAGGCTGAGTGTCGCATCCGTCCAGTTGGCGGTTGCGAAAATCGCCAGGCCGGCGGCAATGAGAATCCAGAGCAAGGTCTTTAGGAAGTTCATTGGCGAACATCCTTAGGGCGACGGCAAAGCGAATTCCAGCGCGCCGCAACTCGTCGTGGCCTTGACTCGCTTCATCGCACGCGGCCCAAGACGTTGCTTGTGCGTTCCAGCCCATTGAACGACAGACCGAAGTCACGGGGAGGATTAGGTTTTTGGAACGTCAGTTTCAGATCGGCGTCGCCGGCTTCGCGCTGGTCGTCGCCGCAGTCGCTTTGGCCGGACAGCGACCGCGAGCCGCTCCCGAGCAGGCTGCGGGTCAGGCCAGGCCCGATCTTGTCAAACTCGCTTCCATATCGACGACGAATCGCCACTCGATCGATTATCGTGCGCTCGATGAGCGACTGCGGCGAATGGCGGAGAAGCCGACGATGGTCGGGCTGGCCGTCGGAATCGTCGAAGGCGGACGAATCACGTTCCTGAATGGCTACGGCGAGACGCTTGCCGATTCGGGCGAAAAAGTGACTCCGCAGACGGTCTTCCGCTGGGCATCGGTTTCGAAAGGCGTCGCGGGGACGATGGCCGCTAAGCTGGCCGAAGAAGGCAAGCTCGACTTTGGTGCGCCGATTGCGCGCTATGCCCCGACGCTGAAACTGCCCGGAGGCAATGAACAGCGCGCAACGCTCGGTGACGTACTCAGCCATAGGCTCGGTCTTTACCGCAACGCCTACGACGACAAGCTGGAGGCGGGCGAAAGTCCGTCACTCATTCGCCAGATGTACGCTTCGCTGGCCTCGTTATGCGCGCCCGGCACATGCTGGAGCTACCAAAACATCGCCTTCGATTCGTCGAGCGAGGCGATCGCTCGGGTCGCCGGAAAGCCGTATCAGCAGGTCGTCGCCAATCGCCTCTTCCGTCCGCTGGGGATGACATCGGCCTCTGTCACGCGCGAGGGCCTGGAACGTTCGCCAAGCTGGGCGAGGCCGCATACCGTCGGGCGCCGGCCGCTCGAGCTCAGCGATGCCTATTATCGCGTCCCGGCAGCGGGCGGTGTCAACAGCAACATCAAGGATATGGCGCTGTGGATGATCGCCCAGATGGGCGGAATGCCCGAAGTGCTCGACAAGAAGGTGCTCGACCAGATTCATGCGCCGCTGGTCGCGACTCCGAACGAGCTTGGCCGGCTGCGCAAATTCCGCGAGCGGCTCGACCAGCCTTACTATGGCTATGGCTGGCGTAGCTATGTTTACGCCGGTCACCGGATCATCGGCCATCGCGGCGGCGTTAACGGCTACCGCTCATTGATCCTGTTCGATCCGCAATTGAGGAGCGGTGTCGTCGCACTGTGGAACAGCAATACGTCGCAACCGGGCGGCCTCGAATTCGAGGTGATGGACATGCTGTACGGCCTGCCCTTCCGTGACTGGATGGAGCTCGACCAGGGCGGCGTGGCCCCGGTCGGGACTATCGCCTCCGTGGAAGAAGTGAATAGCGGCGGCGATACGCGCGGCTGATCGCAACGCTCTCGCTTGGCATGCGTTGGCCGGGGAAAGGAGATTTCCCGATGGCCGGAACTGCCGAACCGATGATTCACGAAGACCGGCTTCCCGGTCACGAAAGCAAGCTCAAACCGAAACCGGACTGGGAACCCCGCTATCGCGGCAGCGGACGTCTGAAAGGCAAGACAGCGATCATCACTGGAGCGGACAGCGGAATCGGCCGGGCGACCGCCGTCCTGTTCGCGCGCGAAGGCGCCAATGTCGCTATCCTTTACCTGTGCGAGCATGACGACGCGGCGAAAACACGCGAGGCATGCGAGAAAGAAGGCGCGCGGGCCCTCGCCATCGCCGGCGATCTGGGGGAGAAGGACTTTTGCGAGCAGGCTGTTCAGAAAATCGTCGACGAGTTGGGCGGGGTCGACGTTCTGGTCAATAACGCCGGCGAGCAGCACCCGGACGAAGATATCGTCGACATTACGGAAGAGCAGCTCAAACGCACGTTCCAGTCGAATATCTACTCGATGTTCTACCTCACCCAGGCAGTCCGGCCACATCTGAAGAAGGGCAGTGCGATCATCAACTGCACCTCGGTTACGATGTATAAAGGCTCCAAGGATCTGCTCGACTACAGCGCGACGAAGGGAGCGATCACGGCCTTCACGCGCTCGCTGTCGGAAAACCTCATCAAGGACGGAATCCGGGTCAATGCCGTTGCCCCCGGTCCCATCTGGACTCCGCTCAATCCGTTCGGCGGTAAGCCCAAGGAAGACATACCCGAGTTCGGCAAGGACACGCCAATGGGACGGCCTGGTCAGCCGAACGAGGTCGCGCCTTGCTTCCTGTTCCTGGCCTGCGAGGACTCCAGCTACATGAGTGGACAAGTGCTGCACCCGAATGGCGGAATTATTGTCAACGGCTAGACGCTTCCCCGTTTTCGGCAAATAAAGGCGCTTTCCCTGCGGGAGGGTTTCCGATGCGCATGTTGGTTTCGCTGGTTGCCTGCTTGGTGATCGCAGCCTGTTCCGATGCCGAACACGATGCGGCCGCAGATGCCGACGGCAACGGCTCGATGAACGCGGAGACCGCGGCTGCGGCGGCGCCCGAAGGGCCGACTACGATCGACTGCGAGCGCGCTTCCGGTCAGGCGGAGCAGGCCGTCTGTACGGACAGGGAGCTCATCGCGATCGACCGGGCGATGAGCGAGATGCCGGGGTATGTGGCAGACCCGGAGTGGGTAGCGAGCCGAAACGAGTGCAGCCGGTCGGACGACCTGCGCCAGTGCCTGCTCGACTACTATGTTGGCCGGATCGCCGATCTTGCAGCGAAGGGAATGAAACAAGGCGGCATCGTCTGGGGACCCGTCACATTAAGTTGCGGGACGGAAGACGTGTCCGCTCTGTTTATTCGAAGCGACCCCGGCGCGGTGCATTTGAAGATGGCTGAGCAACGCCTAACCTTGCCGCACGTGTCTTCGGCTTCCGGCGCCAAATATGAAGGAAGAATCGATGGCCAGCCCTGGTCCTTCTGGAGCAAGGGCAAAGAGGCGCTGCTTGTGCGTGCCGGCGGCGACGAGATCACCTGCAAGGAGCTTGGCCGCATCGACGACTAGATGCGACTAGGCGTGCTTCGGCGGCACATCTTTCGACGCGCGTTCGATGTCCTTCTTGCTTTGGCGGTGGGAGGTCCATCGGACACCCATTCCGAGAATAGAGGTCAGCGAGCCGAGTGCGATGACCCACGCGTGCCAATGCGGGTCATTTGACTCGGGCCAGGCGACAACCGCGAGCAGAAGGACGCTAATCGTCGATATGAAATAGCCGAGAAATTTGAGGTCCATGAATTGCAAATGCAGGAGCTTCCAACTCGTTTCACGTCCGCAATCGCGACTTAGCCTTCGAGGCTTACGAAACTGTCGAGAACGCGCTTTCGTCCAGCCTTTTCGAAGGCGATTTCGAGCTTGTTGCCCTCGATCTCCTCGATCGTGCCGTAGCCGAACTTGCCATGGAACACGCGCATGCCGACGCTCAGGTCGTCGCGTCCCTTGTTGCCGAGCGAGACCGCCGATGCGCGTGCTTCGATAACGCGCTGGGGCTGGGTGGTGAACCGTCCCTGCGCGCGCTGCCAGCCAGCGCCGCGCGTGCTAGCGCGATCCGATCGTGCAGCGGCGAGGTGCGCAAATGGATCGCCCTGCTCGCTCCACTGCGCGCGCCACAGGCTCTCCCCGCCGGTCATGGTCGTCTCGCACTCGATATGTTCGTCGGGAAGCTCGCCGACGAACCGCGAGGGAATGGAACTGGTCCATTGGCCGTAAATCCGGCGGTTGGCGGCATGTAGGATTGTCGCCAGGCTGCGGGCTCGGGTGATGGCGACATAGGCCAAGCGCCGTTCCTCTTCGAGGCTGGCAAGTCCGCCCTCATCGAGCGCGCGCTGTGACGGGAAGACGCCTTCCTCCCAGCCGGCGAGGAAGACCAGCGGAAACTCGAGACCTTTCGCGGCGTGGATGGTCATGATCGTGACCTTGTCGCCGCCCTTCTGCGAGTCATTGTCCATGACCAGCGAGACGTGTTCGAGGAAGGCGCCCAGCGAATCATATTCCTCCATCGCTCGAGCAAGCTCGGACAGGTTCTCAAGGCGGCCCGCTGATTCCGCGCTGCGCTCGGCCTGAAGCATCGCCGTATAACCGCTCTCATCCAGCATGATGCGGGCAAGCTCCGGGTGAGGTAGCTCGGCCGCCATTTGCCGCCACCGCGCGAAATCGGCAACGAAGCGGGCAAGGCTGTTGCGGGCCCGCGACTGCAACTCGTCGCTGTCAAGCATCTGCGCAGCGGCGAGCAGCAACGACTGGCCGGTGCGCCGCGCAAAATCGTGAATCGTCGCCAGCGCCTTGTCGCCGAGCCCGCGCTTGGGTTGGTTGACGATCCTGTCGAAGGCGAGGTCGTCAGCCGGCTGCGCGATCAGGCGAAGATAGGCTAGGGCGTCGCGAATTTCCGCGCGCTCGTAGAAGCGAAATCCACCGACGATCTGGTAGGCGAGGCCGATGGCGATGAAACGCTCTTCGAACTCGCGGGTCTGGAACTGGGCGCGGACGAGGATCGCGCAGTCGCTGAGCCGCCCGCCCCGGCGGACGTGGGCTTCGATTTCTTCGCCGACGCGGCGCGCCTCCTCAGGTCCGTCCCACACGCCGATGACCTTGACCTTTTCGCCCGCGTCCACATCGGTCCAGAGAGTCTTGCCGAGCCGGCCAGTGTTGTTGGCGATAAGCCCGCCGGCCGCACCGAGGATGTGCGGGGTCGAACGGTAATTCTGCTCGAGACGGATCACCTTGGCACCCGGGAAGTCCTTTTCGAAGCGCAGGATGTTGGCGACCTCTGCCCCGCGCCACGAATAGATCGACTGGTCGTCGTCGCCGACAACGCAGATATTGCGGCGCGGCTCGGCTAGCAGGCGAAGCCACTCATACTGGCTGGCGTTCGTGTCCTGATATTCGTCGACGAGGATGTAGCGGAAGCGGTCCCGATACTGCTCCAGCACATCAGGATGCGCCTTGAAGATCGTCAGCATGTGCAGCAGCAGGTCGCCAAAGTCGCAGGCGTTGAGCGTCCGCAAGCGCTCCTGATAGGCAGCATAGAGCTCGGCGCCGCGGCCGTTGGCGAAACTTTCCGACTCTGCCGCGTCAATCTGCTTCGGAGTCCAGCCGCGATTCTTCCACCGGTCGATCACTCCGGCGAGCTGGCGCGCCGGCCAGCGCTTCTCGTCGAGGTTGGCGACGACGATCAGCTGTTTGAGAAGACGAAGCTGGTCGTCCGTGTCGAGAATGGTGAAATTGGACTGCAGGCCGACGAGCTCGGCATGAGTGCGGAGCATCCGCGCGGCTACGGAATGGAAGGTGCCTAGCCAGGGCATGCCCTCGATGGCGCCGCCGCTGATCGCGGAGACGCGCTCCTTCATTTCGCGGGCGGCCTTGTTGGTGAACGTGACGGCGAGGATCTGGCTGGGCCAGGCGAGCCGCGTGGCGATGAGATGGGCGAGGCGCGCGGTCAGCGCCGCGGTCTTGCCGGTACCGGCGCCGGCCAGCATCAGAACCGGGCCGTCAGTCATTAACACTGCTTCGCGCTGAGGGGGGTTAAGGCCCTGCAGGTAGGCGGGTTCAGGTTCTAGGGCAGGGGATTCGGGCACAGGCGAACATCTAGGGAACGTGCCCAAGAACAGCAATGGCGGGCCGACCGGCGACCTGTGCAGTAATCGGCCGGCCCGATCGCTGTTTAGGCTTCGAGGCCGTGCTTGAGTGCGCTCATGCGGTCGTGGCCCGCGCGAACCGATTGGTAGGCGCGTTCGACAGCCGTCCGGCTTTCACCGGTAAGATGGTCGCCGTTCAGCGCGGTCTCGAACTTCTCCTTGAGATAGTCTTCGCCGCGCTCGACCTCATTGAGGATCGCCTTGTCATCGCGGCCAGTAACCGCGGCCTTGAGATCCAGCCAAGTCTGGTGAAGTCCGCCCAACGTCGACCCGTCATTATCCGGCTCCCCGCCCAGGCGGCGGACCTCGGCCTGGAGATCGGCGGAGCAACGCGAGCGGTCGTCGGCAAATTGCGTGAACATCTCGCGGAATTCGTTCGAGTGAACGTCTTTCGCGGCCTCGCGATAGCCATTGACGCTGTCGTTCAGCGTCGAGGTGAGGGTCTTGAGCGTAGCGAGATCGTCCGATTGACCGATCATGAAGGTTACTCCTTATGGTGGATGTCCGCTCAACGCGTGGATCGTCCGGAAGGTGCCTTGTGCGCCGCAACAAAATCTTTATTTGGGCCCGCGACTCGGCTGTGATGGGGGACTCCCGCCCCGCAAATCGTCAGTTATTCTCCATATCCCCGTTATCCACAGGCTCGGCGCTGCATTTTTGGCTTTGCGCGACTCGGAAAAGCGAGTCAGGTTCAATTCGTGATCGGGACGGAAGTCCCCGCCTCCCCGGATGGCCGGCAACGGCAGGAAGGTGAGGAGAGGACAGAAGGACCGATCTCCGCCGGCAGGCGATGGAAGGCCCCGGTTCGAAGCTGAACTGCTCTTCGGAGCGATGACGCGGCGGACCATCAAAGGGTCGCTCCGGACCAGCCGGTCAGAGGCGCCGGAAGAGTTGGTCCCGGCTTTTGCGAGGGCGGTTTCCCCCCAGGGAATCAGGCCGCGCAGGAGGGGATTGACCCAAGAAGGCCGCAGAACACCAGGGCGCGTCGAAGCCTTCGGGCTGAGAAGCGAAGTGGACCGGAAGCGGACACGTCCTTCGGGACGAGAAAGTGGAAGGCGAGCGAGGCACCTTCGGGAGCCACCTTGGGGGGAAGCGAACCTGAGCTGGTGCGCAAGGATCGAGGAGCAGGAAACCTTCGGGTCGCCAAGCTGACGAACACCGGCAAATCCATGTCTCGGCGCAGGAGAGGGCTGGCGGAAACGCCGGCCCTCTTACTGTATGCGCCCAATTCTCAGTCGGTGAGATTGGCGGGGACGGTCCCGCCGTTCGCGGCAAGGCGGCGCATAACTTCCTTATGGAGCCAAATGTTCATTTCCGCACTTCCGTCGCGTGCACCGGTGTAACCAAGCTCTTCCGCGAGCTCGTTGCGATTGTCGAGATTGAAATCGATGTCGAGCAGCTTCATCAAATCGACGATCGACGTCCGCCAATTGAGGTCCGGGTTGCCCTTCTTGGAAAGCTTCGCCTCGAGCACCTGCTCAACGTCCACCGTGGCGTTTGACTGCGGCTGAGCCTGCATTTGCGGGGTGGTTGCCGTGCCGGTCCGGGTGTTCGGGCCATCGAGCATTCCCTTGTCGCGAAGGTCGTCGATCGTGGTCTCGTTCTTGTCGCTGCTCGGCGGCAGAATCTTGTCGCGAATCTTGTCCCAGAAACTCATGGCCCATCTTCTCCTGTTTACAGGCGCGACAAGACGTCACGCGGCAAGGTCTGAAACATCGGGGCGTGGGACCAGTTCCGCCATGCGGGCGCGACTCAGTGAGTTCCGGCGGAACTGGGCTTAGTGCACGATGATCATCGTCGACATGCCGAGAAAGGCATGGCCAAAGCGCGTGCACTTCAGCTTGTAGCTTCCGCGGCGCGGAGTCAGGGTGACGATTGCCCGCTCGCCAGATCGCAAGCGAAGCTTGCCGCCCGGCACCTTGCCGCGCTGGACTTTCGACCAGTAGAAGAATTCCGGAGCGTAAAAATCGTGCGTCTCGCCGGACTGGTTGGCGATGGTCAGCCGGACGGGAACGCCGCCCGAAAGATGAATTGGCGATGGGGTGAAGCGGTGACTGGTCAGGATAACTGACACGCGCGTGGCCGATGTGGCCGGAACCGCAGGGCCAGCAGCCAGGAAAAGAGCCGCTGACGCAACGGCCAAACTACCCAATCTGATGGTCGCGAATGTCACGAGAGCACAACGTAAAGCGCAGGCTGGCGGTTGCAAGCGCGGGAAGCTAGCCTCGCCCAATGAGCGAACATGCAAGCAAGGCAGGCCGTCCGAGCGGGATGGCGTCGAGTAACGGCTGGTTGATTCTCACGGCATTGGCGCTCGGCATTGCGGCCGGCGTCGGTGCATCCGCGCTTGGCGACGGCTGGCGCGATCCCGCGATCCGTTGGGCCAGCGCGCTTGGCGGCATCTGGCTCGATGCCCTGAAAGTGACGGTCATTCCGCTCATCGTTGCATTGCTGATCAGCGGGATCGTCGGCGGAGCAAAGGCGGCCGCGGGGAGCCGCGTCGCGGGAAACTCGATCCTGTGGTTCGTCGTCGTGCTCACGGGGTCGGCCGCGTTCGGCGGATTGATGATGCCCTTGCTGCTCGGGCTGTTCCCCTTGCCCGAGCAAGCGGCCGAAGCGTTGCGCGCGGGCCTTGCCGGGGTCGACAAGGCTGCCGCTGCTTCCTCGGTACCGACACCGATCGACTTCGTCCGATCGGTCGTGCCTTCGAACATCTTCGCGGCAGCGGTGAACGACCAGATCCTGCCGCTTACGTTATTCACCGCCGCGTTCGCACTCGCGATAACCAAGATCGATATTCCGCGCCGGGCAAATCTCGTCGATTTCTTCCAGGCCGTCGAGCAGACGATGCTGGTGATGATCGGCTGGGTTCTCTGGATCGCACCGGTCGGCGTGTTCGGCCTCGCATTCGCGCTAGGAGCGGGGGCGGGCGCCTCGGCCTTCGGAGCCGTGATCCACTATGTGCTGCTCGTCATGCTGGTTGGCCTCGGCGTGACCGCCGCAGGCTACCTGATCGCGCTGTTCTTTGCCCGCTGGAGCCTGCGGGACTTCGCCCGGGCTATGATCCCTCCGCAGGCGGTGGCGATCTCCACCCAGTCAAGCCTCGCGTCGCTTCCGGCGATGGTCGGCGCCGCGCGCGGCCTTGGCGTTCGCGAAGAGAATAGCGATGTCACCTTGCCATTGGCCGTCGCTTTGTTCCGTGCCACGGGACCGGCGATGAACGTCGCAGTGGCGGTTTACGTGTCCTATTGGCTGGGGATTGAACTTGCCCCGTGGCAGCTTTTTGCAGGCATAGCGATGGCGTCCATCGCCAGCTACTGGGCGGTCAGCCTGCCTGGCCAGCTTAGTTTCGTCACCTCCATCGCCCCGATCGCGCTGGCGATGGGTTTGCCGGTCGAGCCGCTGGCGATCCTGATCGCGGTGGAAACCTTCCCGGACATCGTCCGGACGCTTGGAAACGTTACCATGGATGTTGCCGTTACCGGCGCGGTCGCCCGAAAAACGCCGTCTCCCGATTAACCACGGCTGACCACCGTTCGTCGATTCGTGGCTCCTCGACCGACGTTCGTCGCATGTCCGTAATGATCGCCGATGCCGGCCTGCCGTTCGTCGATGGCCGATGAATGCGGTTCACCATCGCGCCTAGATCGAAAAGGCGACGCGAGGGCCTTCCAAGCCCACCCCACGCTCCCGAATGGGAGGCCCCGGACGTCGGCACTTAGTCCAGGAGACGGATGATGAAACTGATCATCGCACTGGCCGCCGTCCTGACCTCGGCGGCCCTGACTGTACCGACTGTAAGCGGGGCTCAGCCGATCCCCGAGGTTACCGTCGCATATGCCGGCGCTGGCGATCTCAATCGCGCATGAACCGGCAAGCCGGCCGTTAGATCTTCCCCCAGACTAGCGGCCGGCAATTGCTTTCACCCTGTCGCTATACAAGCGGCCGACCGCCTGCTCGCTCTGGTCGGCGAGAAGTGCGACCCAGCGCCCCGACGGGTTTCGCGAAAATCCCCTGATGAAATCGCGCCGGACAATGGCTGAGCGGTGAAGCCGGACGAACAGGTTCGGATCGAGCTGGTCCTCAAGCGAGGCCATGGAATGATGAATCAGCCAACTCCGCGGGCCGACGTGCAGGCGCATGTAGTCGCGTTCCGCCGAAATACGGTCGACATCGCTGGCAGCGATCCTCACCAGCCCAGTGCGATCCGAAGCCCAGAATTCCTCAAGATGCGCCGATGGCTCGGAAGGCCGCTCTCCCCCGCCCTCGGCCGTTCGATGACGAAGATGTATCCGCGCCCGTTCCAGCGCCTCGGCGAGCCTCGTAGGCTCGATCGGCTTCATCAGGTAATCGACCGCTGCGACGTCGAACGCCGCGACCGCGAACTGATCGAAGGCTGTTACAAAAATCACGACTGGCGAAGGCTGGGTCGTGGCAAGCGCGCGCGCCACCTCGATACCGTCTAGGCCCGGCATTGCGATATCCAGCAGGACGAGATCGGGCGTCAGCGCCGACGCCATTCGGACGGCCGCCTCGCCATCGCTGGCCGTTCCGACCAGGTCGATTCCACCAATGCGGGCGAGCAAAAGCTGGAGCCTTTCAGCTGCCAGCGGTTCGTCGTCTGCAATTAAAACCTTGAGCGTCGATTCACCCATTCTCGATTTCCAACGGCAGGACCAGATGGACCTCATAACCGCCTTCGGCCCGAGGACCAAAGCGCGATCTTGCCGCGGAACCGTAGCGGGCACTTAGCCGCTGTTCGACATTCTTGAGTCCTACCCCCGTTCCGTGATCGGAACTCGGCACTTCGTCGACCTTGCCGGTATTTGTTACAGTGAGCGAAAGCTCCCCTCCGAAGTACGCTCGGCGAGGATTCTGACTGTGACGGTCTCCTTTGACCGGGAGACGCCGTACTTGATCGCGTTCTCGACCAGTGGCTGGAGGATGAGTGCCGGAAGCTTGGCCTTCTGGAGCGAATCCGGGACGTCGATCTCGACGTTCAGCCGGGTCGGAAACCGCACCTTCTCAATGTCGAGATAGAGTCGCTGAAGCTCAATTTCCTCAGCCAGCGTCACCTCCGCATTGGGATCGAGCGACAGGCTGGTGCGGAAGAACGTCGAAATCGCCATCAGCATCTCTTCGGCGCGCTCGTTCCGCTTGGACATGATCAGCGACGAGAGGCTGTTGAGCGTGTTGAACAGGAAATGCGGATTAACCTGATAGCGGAGCGCGCGGATCTGCGCCTGCTGCGCGGCGGCTTCCGCAATTGCCGCACGCTGCCTCAACTGATGAGTCCGCGCCTGGGCGACCAATGCGAGATAGAAAGCGGACCAGGCCGCGAAGAAGAAGAACCAGATGACGGCATTGTCGGCGGCGAAGCGGAACTGGACCCAAGGCTCCAGCTTGTCGATTTTCGGCCAGTTGAGGACGAGGGGATCTTCTCCGGGCCGGTCGATCCGCATGCGGTCGCCGAATTCCGTCACCTCGTAGCCGTCGGCCGTAACGTAATGGATCTCGTCGGTCGGTTTCTCCTGATAGCGGTCGAGCGCGATGAGAATTCCGGACAAGGCACAGGCCGCCAGGAAGGATGCGGATACCGCAATGATCGCCCGGCGGCGCCAGGTGCCGCGGAACGCGAACAGGTTCATCGCGATATAGATGAGAACGGTGAGGAGGAGGCCTACGCCGATCGTCGTCGACTTGTTGAGCAGGACCGTGCCCGGATCGTGACCGAGCAGAGCCCGGACCACTACCGTCGCCATGTACAGGGCCCAAAAGCCGATGATCGATCGCAGCGCCAGGCGCCAGTCTTCGAAACGGTGCGGACGTGTTGCGGCAGCTTCTACCATCGCCGTCACGATATCGCCCTCACTCGAGAGAAGGCAATCGGCCTAGCCGCTCTTGGCAGAAAGGTTGGGCCCTCCGGTCGAACAATCCACAGAAAAATGGAGGAACGCCCTTCGCGACACTTCGTTTGGCTTGACACGAACATACGAGGACCAAGCGCGATGAACGAACAAGGGCCTGCCAACGATGATGACATTCGGGACAAGGCTGCGGATCCCACGCTGTCGGCCGATCCCGATCGGGAACTCGAGTTGAAGCTGAAGAAGGACCCACAAGATCCTGATTTGAAGGCGGATGTCGGTTCCGACGAGTCCATGGATGCGTCCGATCCCAGCTCCGCTACGCAGCCCGGCGGCAATGAGCCGGCGCCGAGCTCCGGATTCCCCGAATAAGGCGATTCAAGACAACCGGTCCGATACAACTCAGTTGCAGAAATGAGACAGTGCCGCCGCCTTGCTGCGCACGGTTAAGATTTCCGACTTGCCGAAGACCTAACCCTTTGATTCAATATGAATGGGGGGTGGGACTATGGTTAAGCGTTTCGCAACCGATTGCGGCGCATGATCCCCACCAGGAAGAAGGAGTGGGATCGATGTCGACGCGCACCAGTCAGCCGGCCGGAGGGGCCCTGCTGCTTGCGGAGATGAAGGAATTCGCCGGTTTTCCGAAGGCGACGCAGCGGTATATTCGCCGTTCGCTGGACGTGGCATTCCATCGCACTGATGCCGTTGAGACCTGGGCCCGCGACGAAGGCGAGTCCGCCTCGATCCGAGCCCAGTCGCGCTTCTACAAGCAGCTCGACCATCTGCGCCTTCAGGTTCCCGACGACAGCGGTCTCGACATGATCGAGCCGTTCATGGGCATGATCGTGACGTTGGCTGCATTCGACCTTGGCCAGGACAGGCTGCCGAGCTTCGCGGCATTTCGCTTCCTCTACGAGCGTCTGCTCGGTGCGGGCGTCCGGCCGTGGCTTCCGGCAGCTTTCTGCTCTGCTGCGGCCTTGCCGCACCTCCACCCCGACCGGCGGCGCGTGCTTCTCCAGTCCATCAGCGAAAGCGCAGCGACCGCGCCTGGCTGGTCGAACCGCGATCCGGTCTTCTGGCCGGAGTGGGTAGAGAAGGTCGACATCGCCGCAGCCGCTTAAATCGGCAAGGCAATGCTCCTGTAGATCGAACTCAAATCCCCGAGGCTCTGCCGCGTGTTTTTGTGATGAATGAAGACGACGCCATGCGCCTCATAGGCGGCGCGGTGGCGATCGCGATCGTCCACCAGGACGTCGCCTGGATCCATGAAGCGATGCTTGTCCCGTGCCATGCACGTGATCACCGGGACGCGGGGGAAATGCTGTTCGCACCACGCCACCTTTTGCGGAGCCGCCCATTTTCCAAGCGGCAGTCCAGTGAGGATGGTCGGGGTCAGATGCGCGACGGCATCGAACAGTTCTCGCGCGTCCGCCATCAACGGCAGCCGGGCGTAGAAATCGGGCGCCTTCGCCAACCGTTTCCAGAATTCCCTGATACCGAAGCGTTTCTCGAATTGTGCAGAGGACATTCCGAGCAAGTCGTGAACACCGCGGTCGAAGTCCGCGAGCACGCCATCAAGGTCGAGGAAAAGCCGCGGCGCCATCAGAACCTGGCCGGCCTCAGCTTCAGCGGGATTGGCGGATCGATTGGCGTCCAGCCCTTCTCGCGGATCACGTCGTTGCTTTCCTTCGCCTTTCGACCCGGCGCGAGCGACCAGGTGATGTGATAGGTCGAGCCGTCGGGCCGGTTAGTTATTCCGTCGATGCTTACTACCATCGCTTGCACGCCCCGCCCATCATCGGACCAGCCGACGATCGCGGATTTCACATCGGGAGGGAGGGGCTTTGCGTGAGCCTTCACTTCCAGCGTCACGTGATCGGCGACCGGTTCGTCGTAGCGCATATCAAATTCATCAAGAAGCGCCCGACGCTGCTCCCTGTCGAGTTTCCAGCCGATCACGGATCCGTTTGCGCCCACTCACGCTGAATGCATGGTGTAGCAAAAAGTTCGTCAGCGTAACGCGATCTTGGCGACGAGATCGGCGGCGAACTCGCTAAGCGTGTCGTCGCGCGCGCCCATGACCACGATCCGGTCGCCGCTTGCGGCCTCTGAAGCGAGCACTCCTCCGAGCTCGTCGCGAGATGGGACATGGATGGCATCGCCGCCGTGAGCGCGGATCGCTTCCGCCAGCCACTCCGAGCCGCGGGCGCGATCGACCGTCCCCCCTGATAGACCGGGTCAGGAAGATAAAGCCGATCGCCTGGTCGCATGCCCGACGCGAACGTCTCCGCAAGTTCGTCGCCCATCTTGGCGAGCGGTCCGTAGCCGTGCGGTTGGAACATCAGGAGGATCCGTCCGGGATGCGCCGCAAGTGTCGCCAGTGTCGCGGCAATCTTGTCCGGGTTATGTGCGAAGTCGTCGATGACCGTGACCCCTGCCGCACTTCCTATAGTTTCGAGCCGGCGCTTGAGACCTTCGAACCGGGAAAGAGCGGAAGCGGCGTCTTCCAGCGGCACCCCAAGGGCAAGCACGGCGCCGATCGCTGCAAGTGCGTTGGAGGCATTGTGGCGTCCGGGAACTGGCAGTTTGACAGGGGCAGAACTCTCGCCCGAACGGACGGTGAAGCTCGTGCCATTTTCGCCGAGCTGAAGATTGTGTCCGATGACGGCCGCGCCAGGACTGTCGAAACCGTAACCGACAGAATCGCGCAGGATCTCGGCCATCGCCCGCGTTTCGGGATCATCGAGATTGACGACCGCCGTCCGGGCCCGCGCGAGGAAGGCGCCGAACAGGCTTCGCAACTCATCCAGACCGTGGTGGTCCAGGCTGACGTTCGTCAGCACTGCCACGGTTGAGCGGTACAGGGCGATTGAGCCGTCACTCTCGTCGACCTCGCTGACGAACAACTCCGGGTCGCCGACAAGTGCCGAGGCGAACGGTGCGGACGGGCTGACGAAATTCTTCATCACCGCGCCGTTCATGACCGTTGGCTGGCGGTGGCAGGCATGAAGGATCCAGCCGATCATGCCGGTGACGGTCGATTTGCCGCTTGTGCCGCCGACGGCGACGCTTGTCTGCGCATCATTGACGAGCTGGGCCAGCAATTGCGGACGGGTCAGGCGTTCCAGCCCGAGTTCGGAGGCGCGGACGACGTCGGGCACGCTTTCCTCGATCGCGGCCGAGGTGATAAGGCGCATGCCTTTCGTCAGGCCGCTTCCGTCCTGGGGGAAAAGCGGGATTCCGAGCGAACGAAGGTAATCGAATTTCGAGGCGAGCCGGCCTGCGTCCAGAGAACGGTCGGAGCCGGCGACCTTTTCACCGCGCGCCCGGACAATGGTCGCAAGGGGCAACATGCCGCTGCCGCCGATACCGCAAAAGAAGGTAGTGGAAGTCGTCATGGCCGCTGCCCTATGGGGAAATGCGCGGCTTGCAAATGGGGAGTGGCATGAAGATTGCGATCGTCGCGCCGAGCTGCACGTTGAAGCGCGAGGCTGCAGAGCAGGTACAAGCTTGTGCTGCACTGCGCGACGGCTGCGAGATTCTCGTCCACCCGCAATGCTTCCTCAGCGAAGGGCATTTCGCCGGGCCGGATGCAGCGCGGCTCTCAGCGCTCCGCGAAGTGATGGCGGATCCCAGCATCGACGCAGTCTGGTTCGCGCGCGGCGGTTATGGCTCGAACCGGATTGCACTTGCGGCGGTGGCCGACCTGCCGGACGAAGCACGACACAAGACCTATCTCGGCTACAGCGATGCGGGCTTCCTGCTTGCCGCTTTTCATAAATCTGGGCTCAAGGTCGCGCACGGGCCGATGCCCCAAGATGTCCTGCGAAACGGCGGCGAGCAGGCGATCGACCGCGCACTGGACTGGTTGCTGCAGCGCAGCGACTCAGGACTAGAAGCGGGGCTCGACGGACCGGCATTTGCCTTCAACTTGACCGTGCTTTCAAATTTTCTGGGGACAGAATTGCAGCCGGACTTTGCGGGACGCGAACTCATCGTCGAGGATGTTGGGGAACATCTTTACCGTACGGACCGCTCGATGTTCCACATCACCAGCAACGCCGACGTTCGCAAGGTGCGCAGATTGCGTCTCGGCCGTGTCAGCGACGTGATTGAAAATGAACCGGATTTTGGGAGCGACGAGGAGCGCGTCATAGTCGACTGGTGTGAGCGTTCGGGAATTGCATATGGCGGACGGGCCGACATCGGGCACGATTCGGCCAACAAGATCGTGCCATTTTCCTAAATTGGCGCTCACCAATTTCCCTCTACAGAGCCATTGCATTGCGAGGCGAATCGCGCTCTACGAATTCCTGAATTCAACAGGAGGGCCTCATGGCAAAATCTACGGGTCGTAAAGCAGGGGGTGGTCTGGCTCGTCCGGTGACCCCGTCGTCGGATCTCGCGGCGATCGTCGGTTCCAGTCCGCTTCCGCGCAGCGAAGTGGTTTCAAAGGTCTGGGATCACATTCGCAAGAACAACCTGCAGAACCCGCAGAACAAGCGCGAAATCCTGGCCGACGACAAGCTGAAGAAAGTCTTTGGCAAGGACCGCTGCACGATGTTCGAGATGAACAAGCATCTGTCGAACCACCTCAAGTAGGTTTTTCGCCGCGCCAGCGGTGAAGGAGAGAGGGCCTGCGCAGCGATGCGCGGGCCCTTTTCGCATGTGCCCGAAAATTACGCGCGAAAAGCGGTGGCCAGCGGTTCCGAAGTCACTGGATAACCGAGGCCGCCAGGAATCGTGACGTGTTGCTTCCCATCGATCGTTTCGACTTGTGGGGTGATGGTTTCGAGCGGGAAGGCGGCCGCGTCGGCCCGGGCCTCACCGATCGAGCCGAAGCGCGCGAGCCGCTCAAGATTGCGCTTGGTCGGGAAGATGGCATGGGCTGTGCCGCCATCGATGCGCTCAAGCAGTTCCGCTGCGCTGACCCACTCGGCGGACTCGCATTCGCCAGGCTGCGGGCGCGGATGCCAATCCCCTTCGGCGGCCTCGGCGAGGAAAAAAATGGTGTCGAAAATCCGAGCCTGAGTGAAGGCCGGCTTCCAACGCGTGAAAGGGATCAAAGCATCGAGAATGGGCGATAGGGCAAATTGGCGGAGCAATTCGGCGAACTCTTCGCCCTGATGAAGTCTACGCTGCGCTTCCGCGACCAAAGCTTCGGACGGCAGTGGATCGAGCGCGACGGCAACTCCGGTTTCTTCGATCAGTTCTCGAATAGCCGCCAGCTTCCAGGCCGCGTGAGGGTCGCTGAAAGTTTTCGCAAGCTCTCGGTCGGCCTCGTCGATACGTCCGCCCGGGAAGGCCAGCGCACCGCCTGCAAAGGCCATGTCGCGGCCGCGTGTCACGGCCAGCACTTGAGGGCGTTCACCACGTCCATCACGCATTACGACGATGGTCGCTGCAGGTATCGCCGTATCGGTCATCGGGGCTGACTTAGGAGCGCCAGGAGGAAAGAAAAAGGCCGGCGCCCCAAGGGAGCACCGGCCTTCTTGCCATCGTCCGCGTGCGGGACGGTGAACATATTACATGGCGTTGACGGCGTTGGCCGAATTGACGTCAGCTTCGTCGATCGCCTCTTCCTTGTTCTCGCCTTCCTCGCGGAGGGCGTCAGCCTGATTTTCCAGAGCGTCCGATTCCGCCTCGCTGGCCGTGTTGTCGGCCATTGCGTCGAGATTGTCGGCGGCGGCGTCATAGTTGTCGGCAACGTTGTCGCCGAGCGTATCGTCACCCTGGCCACCGCAAGCCGACAGCGCGAGCGCAGCGGCACCGACCAAAGCGAAAGAAACCTTCTTCATTGCATTCATCCCCTTGTTGTCGACGGCGATGAGCCGCCAAATTGGGTGGTTTAGACCCGTTCCAACCCATCGCCGCCGCAACGGTTCCGCGCCCGAGACGATTTTGTCAACTTCTTGAAGATGACCCTTGAAAGGACTAGATTGGCGGAGCCGGGCAACCGGCTACGTCGGTAGACGATCGGGTGGAATAAGCATTTCGGACCCGGGGGCAGTACCCCGGCGCCTCCACCAGCAGCGGCGGGACGCGAGCGGGGTTCCGCCGTTGCTGATGGGGCGAAACAGGATCGACGAGTGCGGTAAAGGCCCGGTTGCCGATCGGTATGAGACCACCGCAACGGCTCATTTCACAAGTGCCAACGATAACGAGGCGCTCGCAATTGCTGCGTAACTGACGGCCTAACGGTCTGAAGTTACAATGACAAAAGCGCGGTCGGACCCCACCGGGCAACAGAAGGGGATTCCAGCGGCAGGGGAGGCGCCGGGCAACAGAAGCCTCCCACCTTCCCCTTTTGCCCCGCTTCGCAGGCGACTATGGTTAATGCGGATATCCGGGGGGATTCAATATGCGCATTTGGTCCAAACTGGCGTTTGTCGCGGCCGCACCGCTGCTTCTTACGGGTTGTCTGTGGACACCTGGCAAGTTCCAGTCGGAGTTGACCCTTCGAAAGAATGGCACGTTCGTCATGGACTACCGCGGCGAAATTTTCCTGCAGATGCCCAACGATTCAGGCCAGCCAGCGCCTTTCAATGGCTCGATGGTCCGCTGTTACAAGGATGGCAGGGTCGAATCCGGCGTCGTTGAGATCACGATGGCCGGCGACAACGTTAGCGAACAGGGCGTTGACCCGGTGAGCGCGGAAACGCGGACCTGCAGCCCGGTTGAGATTGCATCCCAAAAGGCCAAGCACGACAAGCAGGAGGCTGAGCGGCTGTCGAAGAAGGCCCAGGAAAATTCGGAGATGGCGAAGCTGTTCGGAATGCCGGGGACGGACGAAGAATCTAACCGTGCTTTTGCCGCCAAGCTGATGAAGCAGGCGGGGTGGAAGTCCGTGAGCTACAAAGGCAAAGGCCTGTTCGACGTCGTCTACCGCTTCGAGGGAAGTGCAAGGCAGGACTATGCCTTCCCGCTGATGCCCGACTCCGACATGCTCATCCCCTTCGTCACGATCCGGCCGCGCGCCGATGGCGCAGTGCAAGTGACCGCCCCGGCCTTCACCGGAGGGTCCGGCCCGCTGAGCGCTCGCGCGCGAATGATGGGCTTACCCGACAAGGGCGGGGACGGCCCGAAGTCCCTTGCACAGGGAAGGTTCGCGATCGTCACCGACGGCGAGTTCCTGACCAATAACAGCGAAGACGGACCGGCTGCGCACGCAACAGGACGCGAGGTGCACTGGGACGTGACACCGGCCTCGGACAAACTGCCCGAGGCGCTTATCAAGCTCTAGGCGGGTTGCATGAGGGGTGCTTAGCGGGCAGCTTGCCGGGTATTCCAGAAGGGGAAATCCAATGGCTCGGAACATGCTGATTGCCGCTGCGCTTTGTACTGCCTGCATTCCGGCGACGCTGACCGCTCACGAGACTGCGCCTGCCGCTGACGTTTCAGCCGCAAGCAAGCCTGTTGCAAAAGAGCAGCTGCTGATTCCGCCCGCTTCTGCCGAGCGCTACGTGGTGGTTTCCGATGCCGGCCAGCATGGCCAGATTTGGCTTTGGTCCAAGCCGGACGGGAGCCGCGCGGCGCGCTATTCCCAGTCGCTTCGCGGCTGGATCACGGAGACTGACGCCCTCTACCGCAGTGACGACCAGGGCCGCCTGACAGGACTAAAGGTCCGGGGAATCACTCCCGGCGGCAATGCCGACGAATCCTTCTCTTACACGGGCGGCAAGGCACACTGGTCGAACCTCACCGACGGGACCGGGGAGGCAGGGACACAGGGTTATTATCTGCCCGCTAACGCCCCGGGAGTGGTCAGCGCGGCGATGGTCGAGGCCATGGTCAAGGCCGGGCCCAGCGGAATCGCCTTGCTACCTTCTGGCCGCGCAAGCCTGGAACGAACGGGGATCACGGCCGAACTGACCGGCCCGGGTGGGCCGAAAATCGTTGAGCTCGCGCTGATTCGTGGCATTTCTTCGACACCGGTGACCACCTGGATCGAGGACGGGAAGTGGTTTGCCGACATCGGCTGGATATCGGTCGTCCCGGCAGGATACGAAGCGCATGCCAAGGTTCTTCGGGACAAGCAGGACGCCTATACGGCAAAAGCCGTCAAGACCGTTGCCCACCAATTCCTGACCGATGCGGCAAAGGCGCCGGTGTTGTTCACCGATGTCACGATTTTTGACGCTGACAACCGTCGTTTCGTACCGAACCAGTCCGTCTATGTCGCCGACGGCAAAATTGCCGCGATTGGGTCGCTCGCTGAGATGGCTATGCCAGCAGGCGTTCGCACGATCGACGGAAAAGGCAAGACCCTGGTTCCGGGACTTTGGGACAGCCACCTCCATATCGGCGACGATTGGGATGTCCTCGCCAATTTGGCGAGCGGCTACACGAGCTTCCGAAGCCCCGGCACGATGATCGATCGCGCCGGCGATGTCGTCGCACGCCGCAATAGCGGCGACTTGCTGATGGGCGAGCCCTTCATTTCTGCGATCATTGACCGCAAGGATCCACTGGCCGCGCAAGGCGCGCTTACCGTTTCGAGTGAGGCAGAAGCGATTGCCGCCGTCCGCAAGATCAAGGAGGCGGGTCTTTGGGGCGCCAAGTTCTACACGTCGATGAATCCCGCGTGGATCGCCCCGGCCGCGGCCGAGGCGCACAAGCTCGGCCTTCATGTTCACGGTCATGTACCCGCGACCATGCGCCCGCTCGAGGCGGTCCGTGCGGGCTACGATGAAATCACGCACCTGAACTTCGTCATGATGCAGGCGATGCCGAAGTCGGTCGTCGACAAGGCAAACACCGCGGCGCGGATCGAGGGTCCGGCCAAATATGCCAAGGACGTCGACCTCAATTCGCCGGAAATGCGGGGATTCATTGCCGAGTTAGCGAAGCGCAGGACGATAATCGATCCCACGCTGGTGATCTTCGAGGGCGCTCTGACGATGGACGGCGGTACTTTCTCGCCGGCTTATGCACCTTACGCGGGAATTATCTCGCCTGTCGCCGATCGCTGGTTCAAGGCCGGAGGGCATCCCCTGATCGAGAATCTGACGCGTGATGATTATCGCAAGAGCTTCGCCAAAATGGTGTCCCTGCTTTCAGCATTGCACAAAGCCGGAGTGCCCATTGTCGCCGGAACGGACGGATGGGGCATAGAACTCGTTCGCGAGTTGGAACTCTATAAGCAAGCGGGATTCAGCAACGCCGACGCGCTTGCAACCGCGACGATTGTCCCAGCAAAGATGGTCGGTGTTGCTGGCCGCACTGGTTCCATTAAAGTTGGGAAGGAAGCCGACCTGTTGCTGGTCGATGGCGATGTAACGACCGATCTAGGCGCCCTTCGCCGCGTCGTAACCGTGGTCAGCGACGGAACGGTGATGGACGGCGCGGCCCTACGCAAGGCGGCGGGATGGGGCGGTCGTCCGAAATAGGCGCTGCGATTAACTTCGCTTCTTAATCTCGTCCCTGATCTCTGTCAGAAGTTCGATCTCCGTCGGACCAGCGGGCACGTCTTCGCCGCGCTTGGTTAGCCGGTTGGCGTAGCGAACGATCAGGAAGATCGCGAAGGCCAGGATCAGGAAATTTATGAGGACGGTCACGAACTGGCCCCAGCCCAGCACCGCGACACCGGCCTTCTTAAGATCGGCATAGCTTCCGACGTCACCCTTGAAGCCATCCGGTATTGGGCCGAGAAGGGTGAAATGGTTGGCAAAGTCGAGTCCGCCAAAGACCGCACCAACGACCGGCATGATGATGTCGTCGGTCAGGCTGGCGGTGATGGTCGCAAATGCTGCTCCGATGATCACCGCGACGGCCAGATCCAGCACATTTCCCCGGGCGATGAAGGCCCTGAATTCCGAGAACATACGCGCCTGCTCCGAATCCTGTCGAAGATATTCGGAACCTAACGTCTCGCGGGGTGATTGAAAGGCCTAAGACACGTCCCTAGATTCGTGTCCGCAACAATTTGAGGGGGTTTAAGTTCATGACCGCACTTCGCCGTTTCGGACTTCTTGCGCCGATTGCCGCCGTCAGCCTTTCGGGCTGCGGTCTCAATTCCGTTCCGACAGCCGAAGAGCGGGTCAACGAAGCGTTCGGCAACCTCCAGGCCGATTACCAGCGCCGCGCCGACCTCATTCCCAACCTTGTCGAGACGGTGAAGGGCTATGCCCAGCAGGAGCGCACCGTATTGACCGAGGTGACCGAAGCGCGTGCCAAGGCAACGAGCATCCAGATCAACGCGGAGGACCTCTCGGACCCAGCGAAGGTGCAGCAATATGCCAATGCGCAGGCGCAACTCGGCGGGTCGCTTGGCCGACTGCTGGCAACGTTCGAGGCCTATCCGGACCTGAAGTCGAACGCGAACTTCCTTGCGCTCCAGGACCAGATCGAGGGCAGCGAAAACCGAATCAATACCTCGCGCCAGGACTATAATGCAGCGGTGCGTAGCTATAACACCACGATCCGTACCTTCCCCGACGCAATCGGCGCGAAGATCTTCTACGGCGCCAAGCCGAAGGTGCCGTTCCAGGCCGCAGCCGGCGCCGACACGGCGCCCAAGGTCGACTTCAATACGGCGGGCTGACATGTTCCGCTGGCTTGTGGCCCTTTGGCTGGCGGTTTTCTTCGCCGCCGGCGCGGCCGCGGCGCAACTTCCGGAACGCCCGGCCGGCCCGATCCTGGATCAGGCGGACCTGCTTACCCCCGCACAGCAAGTCGACCTCACTGGCAAGCTCACCGCCTTCAACGATCGCAGCGGGCGCGCGCTGGTCGTGGTGACTGTCAAAAGTCTCGGGGGTCAGGAAATCCAGCCTTACGCCAACGACCTTGGCCGCAAATGGGGCATTGGCGACGAACAGACTGACACCGGCGTGCTTCTGCTCGTCGCACCAAACGAGCGAAAGGTTTGGATTGCGACCGGTTATGGCGCGGACGACTATCTGACCGATGCGATGGCCGGAACGATTATCCGCTCGGCGATCCTGCCGAGGTTCAAGGCTGGAGACATGGGCGGCGGGATCGTCGCCGGCGCCGATGCCATTATCCAGCAACTCGAGCTTCCTCCCGAGGAAGCGGCTAAGCGCGCGCAGGCGGCGCAAAACCGCGCACGTGATCGCCAAGACGATGTCGGCTTACTGCCTGTCATCGTCATAGTCTTCGTCTTCTTCATGATTATCGGCGGTATCAACGGAATGACTCGGGGCGGCCGGCGCTACCAGAGCCGACGCCGGCGTGGAGGCATCGACCCAGTTGTCGTCTTGTGGGGCCTGGAGGCCCTCAGTCATGCTTCGCGCGGACGCGGCGGCTGGGGCGGCGGCGGAGGTTTCGGCGGTTTCGGCGGAGGAGGGGGTGGTTTCGGTGGCTTCGGCGGGGGCTCGTTTGGCGGTGGCGGGGCAGGGGCAGCTGGTGACACTCGACGTATCCGAGGCCGACCATCAGCGGGTCAGCGAAGCGATTGCTGTTGCGGAAACCGGAACGGCCGGCGAGATCATCGCGATCACCGCGCAAACAAGCGATTCCTACCACGACGTCGGCCTGCATTACGCCGTTGCGGTGTTGTTTTTCTATCTTGGAACCGTTGCGGCTTGGCCGCCTTTGCTCGACTGGACTTGGGCGCTGTTGATGGGTTGGAGCGCACCGCCCAGCGAACGGGCGATGCTGACCCTTTTACTGGGGGTCGCGCTCGCTAAATTCCTCTTCGTCCTCTTCGTGATGAAGTGGATGCCGCTCAGGCTCGCGCTCACTCCCGGCGCGACCAAGACCCGACGCGTCCGCCGCCGAGCAATTATGCTCTTCAAGGCGGCGGCCGAACGCCGGACCGAAGGACGTACCGGAGTCCTGATCTACCTGTCGATGGGAGAGCACCGCGCCGAAATCGTCGGTGACGCAGCGATCACCGCTGTCACCACACCGGAAACGTGGGGCGAGGCAATGGCGGCGCTAATTGCCGATGTGAAGGACGGGCGCCCCGCCGATGGAATTGTCGCCGCAATCGCGCTGATCGGCGAGGTCCTGGCCCATCATTTCCCGCGCGATGCGGCGGACAGGAACGAAATCCCCGACAAGCTCATTGAGCTCTAAGACATGTCGAAGCAGGTCCGCTGGCAGGGAAAATATATCCGCGTTGTTACCGACGGGCCGTGGGAATATGTCGAACGGTGCGGCGGCGTAAGCGCGGTCGTCATCATCGCCGAGCATGACGGCAAGGTCGTCCTGGTCGAGCAGTACCGCACTCCGCTCGGCCGCCGCTGCCTCGAACTGCCAGCCGGTCTCGTTGGCGACGAGGACGATAATGGCGTCGAGGAAACCGCGCTCAAGGAGCTCGAAGAGGAAACCGGCTTCGTCGCTGCAAGCGTCGAGCGGCTTGGCCGGTTCCATTCATCTCCGGGCATGGTAGCGGAAGGCTTCGACCTGGTGAAAGCGCATGGCGTTTCTCCCGGAGGCGCCAAAAGTGAGGAGGACATTGCGGTCCACCTCGTGGAGCGGGAAAATGTCGCGGAGTTCGTTGATTCCTGCCGCGAGCGCGGCCTTGCCGTCGACGCCAAGCTGTTGCTTCTTCTCGGAGCTTCCAGCCTTTAGTCGAGGACTGAGGCCGTTCATCGACGGGAAAGTTGCGGCAGGTTCAGACCCGCTCCTATAGGAAGCACGCAAATTTCCATTTGGGAGTGGGGTTTCATGAAGACAATTCTGATGGCGAGCGCAGCTGCGCTCGTAATGACCGGCGGCGCAACCGCCGCTATGGCGCAATCGGCGCCAACGACTGCCGCTGCCTCGAACAACATACTGCTTGCGGATTGGAAGGGTCCCTATCAGGGCGTCCCGCCGTGGGACCATTCAAAGCCTGAACTGTACGACCAGGCGATTCAGGTCGCGATCGACGAATTGAAGCGGGAAGCGGCGGTGATCGCCAACAACCCGCAAGCGCCGACGTTCGCCAACACCATCGAAGCGAGCGACAAGACCGGCGAGCGGATCAGCAACGTGCTGAGCATGTTCAGCGTGATGACCGACAATATGTCGAACCCGGCTTATGAGGCTCTCGACAAGAAGTGGTCGCCATTGCTGTCGGCCGCGTTCGACGAAATCTCGCTCGACCCGAAGTATTTCGCCCGCGTCGAGACGCTCTACAACAAGCGCGACAGCCTCGGTCTCGATGCCAAGCAGATGCGCCTGCTTACCCGTACATATGACGGGCTGGTTCGTCGTGGCGTCAAGCTCGATGCGGCCAAGAAAGAACAGCTCAAAGCGATGAACAAGGAATTGTCGTCGCTATTCTCCGAATTCAACTCTCGCCTGCTCAAGGACGAGGGGACCTGGATCGTTGCTACCGAAGCCGAGATGGCTGGGATTCCCAACGACGTGAAACAGGCCGCCGCCTCCCTCGCCAAGGACAAGAACCTTGGTGCGGGGAAGTACGCCATCCGCAACACCCGCTCGGCAGCCGATCCGGTGCTGAGCTTCGCCACCAACCGCGCTCTCCGACAGAAGGTCTGGCAGGCGTTCGTCAATCGCGGCGACAACGGCAATGCCAACGACACCAACGCCATCATCGCCAAGATCGTGAAGTTGCGCGCCGACCGTGCGCACTTGCTCGGATTCAAATCCCACGCCGAACTTCGCATGCAGGACACGATGGCCAAGACGCCGGAACGCGCGATGGACCTGATGATGCGCGTCTGGCCGGCTGCAGTTAAACGTGTTGGCGAGGAAGTGGCCGAAATGAAGCCAATCGCGGCCAAGGATGGGGTCACTTCAATCGAGCCGTGGGACTATCGCTTCTACATGGAGAAGGTTCGCAAGGCGAAGTACGACCTCAGCCAGGACGAAATCAAACCCTACTTCCAGCTCGATAATCTGGTGAAGGGCATGCACTGGTCTGCCGAGCAGCTGTACGACCTCAAATTCACCGAGAACACCGGAAAAGTCCCAGTCTGGGAGCCGAGCGTCCGCACCTTCGAGGTGACGAATGCGAAGACCGGCAAGGTCATCGGCCTCTGGTATCTCGACACCTATGCGCGAGAAGGCAAGCGCTCGGGTGCCTGGGCGACCGGATACCGCGATTCGTCAGGATTGCTTGGAAGCCGTCCGAAACTTGTCTCGAATAACAACAACTTCATCAAGCCGGGTCCGGGAGAGCCGGTCTTGATTACGCTCGACGATGCAACGACCCTTTTCCACGAATTCGGCCACGCCATTCACGGCCTGTTGACGGACGTCTATTATCCGTCGTTGAGCGGCTCGCAGCGAGATTTTGTGGAATATCCGAGTCAGGTGAACGAGAATTGGCTGCTGACCCGACCGGTGCTTGAGCGCTTTGCTCGCCACTACAAGACGGGCGAACCGATGCCGGAGAGCCTGCTCAAGAAGATTGAGGCTTCCGATACGTTCAACCAGGGTTACGAGACGGTCCAGTACCTTTCATCTGCGCTTGTCGACATGAAGCTTCACACGAAGGCCGACGGTGTTGTCGACCCCGATGCGTTCGAGAAGAAGGCCCTCGCCGAAATCGGTATGCCGAAGGAAACGGTGATGCGTCACCGCCTGCCGCAGTTCGGTCACCTGTTTTCGTCGGACGCCTACTCTGCCGGCTACTATAGCTACCTATGGTCGGAGACGATGGACGCGGACACCTGGGCGGCTTTCGAAGAGGCCGGTAATCCGTTCGACCGGACAATCGCCGATCGCTTCCGCACGGTTCTGCTGTCGACCGGCAACGAAACCGATCGTGCCGAAGCCTATCGGCAGTTCCGTGGCCGCGATCCGGACGTCAAGGCGCTGCTCAAGCGCCGCGGCTTCCCGACTAACTGATCGGCGTATCGCACAAAAGGAAAGGGCCTCCCGCCGGGAGGCCCTTTTTTTGTTCGGCGAAAGGCGAGTTAACTGGCGGTCGGCGACGTGAAAGTGTCGATCAGCACGTCGAGTTGCGCCTGGCAATCGTTGGTTATCAGGCGCTGAGCAAGCCCTTCCATCCCGGCTGGGACAGGGGAGATGGACTTGGCGTTCACGGTCACATTCGACCCGGCGCCGCTGATCTCGTAGCGCTGGCCGGACGAAACCGGCAGTTCCGCCGGCCACGACGCGTTGCGCTGTCCCGCAGCAAAGCTCACGGTCGCGGTCTTGCCCGTGCCGGCTTCCTTGATCGTCACGGTGGCAGGGCCATCTGCCGTTGGACGATAAAGGCCGGTGTCGGCGGGATTGACGACGCACAAATTGCCGGAGCGGCTCACATCGGCCTGCCACACATTGCGGCCGGCAGTAGCGCCGGTCGGCGGCTGCCGAGTGGCCCCGACCCGGCGGCGAGTCGCGGTCGTTCCGGAAAGCGCCGCCAAGGCAGAAGTCGAGCTGCCGCTCGTCGCCGAAGCATCGAAGGTGCCCGGCCCGCGCAAGGTTCTCGTTCCCCGCGAATCGAGTAGAATGACCACGTCATTAGCCTTGAGATTGATCTTGCTGTTGTCCGGAACCGCCTTGCCGGCCGGGTAGGCCTTTGCCGACGGTCCGGAAGAACGAACGACCAGGACTGCGGCTGCGGCTGCGGCTTCTATCGCGCCAACAGCGAGCGCCGCACCGCAAGCGGCGAGAACCCACTTATTCATTCTACTTCTCCCTTAATTCGAAGCTCTTCCCGGGCCCGGCTTCGCGCAGCCGGCAGGCGAATGCGGATAGCGCTATATCATTATCATGGATTACAGCAATGGCTTCGATATCTTGCAAGGCCGATCGATCGCCTGTCTCAAATTGACGCCATAGCTGGGTAAGCCGCATCCGTTCGTCTTCGGGCAGATGGGGCGCAGGCTCCCAGACGACGATCGGTGTTGGTCGGCCCGACAGGGTAATCCTCCCCATCGGCCGGAAGAGCGACTGATCCTCGATCCTCGAGCGCGCCTCGTCGCTGACCAGTGCCGTGCTCTTGAGATACTTGTTCGCGCCTTCGAGGCGCGCCGCGCAGTTCATCGCGTCGCCAAGGGCAGTGTACTGAATTCGGCCCTCTCCGCCGAAATTGCCGACGATGGCTTCACCGTAATGGAGGCCGATACGCGTACGGCCGAGCATCGCGCGTTCCGGCGATTCCGTTCCGAACTTGTTCGTGAATTCCATCATCTCGACGACGGCCGCAAGCGCCCGGTCGCCGTCGTCTTCACGCGCGATTGGAGCGCCCCAGAATGCCACCACGGCATCGCCGACAAACTTGTCGATGGTCCCGCCATGCTTGAGGACGATGTCGCTCATCCCGTCGAGATAGGCGTTGAGGATCGACGCCGTCTTTTCCGGCGGAATCGTGTGGCTGAGGCTAGTAAAGCCCTGGATGTCCGTGAACAGCGTGAAAATCGGCAGCCGCTCGCCGCTCAGGGATAGTCGCGAGGGATCGCGGAGGATCATCGCGGCGATATCCGGCGGCAAGTAACGGCCGAGCGCCGATTGGGCGAAACGCTTCTCTTCGCTGCCCATGGCCTTCACGGTCGCCTCCGTCGCCAAGTAGGCGAGGAGCCAGCCCGCAAGCCATCCGAAGGCGGGCATGCCCTGCGTGTCGATGCCGCGAAGCTCAAACAGGAAAGGCGCGCCGCCGAAAAACAGCAATTGGCCGACGATGAGCGCGCTCAAGGTGACCGGGCGGACATCCACCATCGAGGTGAAAGCACCAGCCAAGACGACAAACAGTGCCAGGGTCCATAAACCGAAGTCGCCGACCCTTTCCGGAAGGCGGCCATCAAGGACCTGCGTAAGCATCGTCGCGTGAACCTTGAGCCCTGCGGAGGTCAGGCCGGTCGCACGGGTCAGTGGTGTTTCGAACTGGTCGGAATCGGGCAGATCGCCGCCCAGCAGTACGATCCGGCCGCGCACATGGCTGGCCATGAACGCCGCCGCTCCGGGTTCGGCGAACAGGTCGATCGGCAAATTCTCGAAAATCTCGTACTCTTCGTTCTTCGGGGCCTGAAACTGGATGCTCCCGAGATAATCGACCGGCGCCTTTCGACCACTCAGTGCAACTGGCAGGAACGGCGGGAGGTCGGCCGGCTGTTCCGGCCAGCTTCGAGCTACATTGTCGCCATCGGCGGATACCTTCAGCGATGCCTTGCGAACGTTGGGATTGGTGATCCGCGACAGGAAATGGTCGAGATATTCCTGCTGCCATGGCGACATGTCTTCGGGATTGTGACGAACGGTCGCATAGCCGACCCAGGTCGGCGTTCGCATCGCGTTGAGAGCGTCGATGAGCAATTGATCGTCGGGCTGCGGCTGGTCGAACAGAATATCGATTCCGATCGTCCTGGGCTGCATCGAGTCGAGCGTCGTAAGCGCCCTTGCAAGCGTCGTTCGATCGAGCGGCGATCGCTCCTTTGTCTTGAATTGCGTGTCGGGCGTGAAAGTGACCAGCAAGATGCGTTTGTCCTGAGGCACTGTTCGTTTGAGAAGCGTCGCGACCGCCGCACGCATGTCGTAAAGCCCGCGCTCGGCATCCTGAAACAAGGGCAGCGTGAGGTTGCTCTTAACCCCTTCAGCGTTGATCAGCGTAATCGGTGTTTGCCAGCTGAACCTGGCGATCAGGATGGCGATGACGATGAAGACGATCGTCGCGACCCTGCGTGCCAGCGGGACCCGGGCAAGGTCGGCGCGCACCGAGGCGAGCGAAGGCAATCCGCTGGCCGCGGCGACCCCGGTCGCTCCCCATTTCAACGGCTTGTCCACTGCTGCTCCCAGCTGCCTCGAACGATGCGTCGTTATCGAGTCGTTACAAGGCTGACGATTAATGGCTGGAAGTGCAAATATCCATGACGCCTGCCGGGTGCGTCCCGGCTTGCGACAGGTCAGAGGCGGGCGGCCTCGATCTCCGCAAGCGCCATTTCGGCGAGAGGCTCGGTGAGTGCCGCGGTGGCCTCGGCATGCGCAGAAGACGCGTTGCCGCGCGCCAGCCTGCCGCGGATGCCATGGCAGATGGCCGCCAGTCGGAATGTCACGAAAACGACAAGGTAATCCCGGTCAGGGAGACTGGCGCGCCCGGTCTTCTGACAATAGGCTGCGACATAGTCTTCCTCGGTAGGTATGCCGAGCTCCGCGAAATCGAGACCCTTGAGGCCGGTGAAGAGGCCGGCCGGCATGCGGTACATCAGCATGTGATAGACGAAGTCCGCGACCGGATCGCCGAGCGTCGACAATTCCCAGTCGAGAACCGCTCGGACTTGCGGCTGGGTCGCGTCGAAAATCATGTTGTCGCAGCGGTAGTCGCCATGGACGATCCGGTTTTCGCCGCGGTCGGGCGGCATGTTCGAGCGAAGCCAATCTAGCACGCGGTCCATCGCCGGGCTTCTGCCGGCCTCAACATCGCTCTCATATTGCTTGCCCCAGCGTCCGACTTGCCGCTCGATGAAGCCTGACGACCGGCCGTAGTCGCCGAGGCCGATCGTCTCCGGGTCAATCGTGTGGAGCCGGGCGATTGTCGCGTTCATGGCGCCGAAGTGATCGGCGCGCGCTTGCGCTGACAGGCCCGGGAACGTGGGATCCCACACGATCCGCCCTTCGACCATTTCCATAACGAAGAACGGCGTGCCGATAACACTTTCGTCTTCGCACGTGCCGAGGATCGCCGGGACCGGAAATCCGGTTGTCCCCAGCGCAGCCATCACCCGTGCCTCGCGGTCGACGGCGTGGGCGCCCGGAAGAAGCTTTCCCGGCGGCTTCCTGCGCAGGACGTAGGACCTGAGCTCCGTGTCGATGCGGTACGTTGGATTGGACTGACCGCCCTTGAACTGGCTGAGCGAGACCGGGCCGGAATAGCCGTTGACGTGCCCACGCATCCATTTGTCGAGCGCAGCTTCGTCAATCTGGAGCCGCTCCGGGACGGCGCGCGTTCCGCTATTGGCTTCTGTCCGGTCCATATGGCGCAAACCTTGAAGCGGCGACGGAGCGAATGCAATTCTTCAGGCGTTGGAATCCCATGGCTCGAATCTTCCATTTGTCAGACCTGCATTTCGGCGCTCACGACGAGCGGCTGGTCGAAGCGGTCGAGGAACGGATCAACGCAGGGCGGCCGGACCTGGTCGTGATAAGCGGTGATTTCACGCAGCGCGCGCGAACCGATCAATTCGAAGAAGCCTGCGCATTCCTGACCCGACTGCGCGACAGCGGTCACGAGGTGTTGGGAGTGCCCGGCAATCACGATGTGCCGCTTTACGACGTGCTTCGCCGCTTCCTCTCTCCGCTGACCCGGTACAAGCGCTACATCGACGAGACCTTGTGCCCCTTCCATGAAGTCCCGGGCGCTGCTGTCCTGGGGATCAACACGGCGCGATCGCTTACTTTCAAGGACGGCCGGATCAACGAGGAGCAGATGGAGTTCATCCGCTCGACCTTCGCGCGGGTCGGCGACGTTCCGCGGATCCTGGTAACCCACCATCCGCTGTTTGCATTGCCGGTGAGCGACGGTCTCGAAGTAGGCAAGGCGATCGGCCGGCAGGATCTTGCGCTCGATTCAATCGGCGAAGCCGGTGTCGACATCCTGCTCGCTGGCCACAACCACCGGGCATCAACCCATAGTGCCCGGGATCTTGCCACCCGGGCGGGACCGGCACTCGTCATCCAGGCCGGAACGGCGACCTCGACGCGACTTCGCGATGAAGAGCAGAGCTTCAATCAGATCGATATCGAGGGAAGAGACGTGGTTCTTACGATCCAGACATGGGGAGGAAGCGGCTTCGTCGCCGGTGATACTCAAGGGTATCGCCGCGACGGCGACCACTGGCGGCCGATTGCAGAGGCCGAGGCGGACGTCGAAACCGCCTGACCCCTTGCCCTTGGCTATTCAGCGTCCCTAGTGGGACAGCGAGGGGAGCAAAGATGGCTAGCGCTGAAAATTCCATTGCGGGGGCAAGCGAAATGCCTCCGCACTTCGACCTGGGCGAATTCGTTCGCCGCGTGCTGGCCGAGGACATTGGCTCCGGCGGCGATGTAACCAGCAACGCGACCATTACCACCGATGCGCGATTCTCCGCGGAAATGAATTGCCGGGAGCCAATCGTTATTGCCGGACTCGACGTCGCCATCGCCTTCTTCCGGGCCCTCGATCGCGACGTCCGTATTAGGAAGCATGTCGCCGACGGCGACGCGGTTGCGGCTGGAACGATCCTGATGAGCCTGGATGGCAATGCGCGCGCGCTGCTGGCTGCCGAGCGTAGCGCCCTCAATACGTTGCAGCACCTGTCGGGAATCGCGACTCTGACCCGGCGCTATGTCGACGCCATTTCTGGCACCGGCGCGATCCTTCTCGACACGCGCAAGACCATTCCCGGACTGCGCCTGTTAGATAAATATGCCGCACGCATGGGTGGTGCGGAAAACCACCGCATGCGCCTCGACGACGGTGTGCTGATCAAGGACAATCATGTCGGCGTGGCCGGCTCGGTCGAGGCGGCGGTGAAGGCCGCGGTCGCCGCGAACACAGGCTTACAGGTGCAGGTCGAAGTGGATCGTATCGCACAGATCGAGCCGGCGCTGGCTGCAGGCGCGGACAGGCTACTGCTCGACAACATGAAGCCGGATACATTGCGAGAAGCCATTGCGATGGTTGCTGGAAGGGTCCCGCTTGAGGCATCGGGCGGGGTGAATCTCGATACCATTCGCGCCATTGCCGAAACCGGCGTCGACTATATTTCCGTCGGGCGGATCACGCAGTCCGCGCCGGCTGTCGACATCGGGCTCGATTACGCGCTTCAAGCGTTGCCGGCGTGAGGGCTTTTCAATTCGATTTCCTCAGGCGCGTTTCGCTCCTATATGACCGCGAAATCCTCAAGGAGAGAGTGCGTGTTCAAGGGCCTTAAGCCCATCCAATATGCCGGCCGCGAAGTGTGGCCGCTGATCGAAGGCGGCAAGGGCGTGTCGGCGACGAACCACATGAGCTCCGGCGCCTGGGCGGCTGCCGGCGGGATCGGCACGGTTAGCGCGGTCAACGCCGACAGCTACGATCCCGAAGGACGCATCGTACCGCAGGTCTATCGCGAGATGACTCGCCGCGGACGCCACGAGGAATTGATCAATTACGCGGTCGACGGCGCGGTCGCCCAAGTGAAGCGCGCTTATGAAATCGCCTCGGGCCGCGGCGCGATCAACATCAATGTGCTCTGGGAGATGGGCGGCGCTCAGCGCGTCCTCCACGGCGTGCTCGAGCGGACCAAGGGGCTGGTATCCGGGGTCACTTGCGGCGCCGGAATGCCGTACAAGCTGAGCGAGATCGCCGCGCAGTATGGCGTCAACTATCTTCCCATCGTCAGCTCCGGCCGCGCCTTCCGGGCTTTGTGGAAACGCGCCTATTCGAAGGTCGCCGACCTGCTCGGCGCCGTCGTCTATGAAGATCCGTGGCTCGCCGGTGGGCATAATGGCCTCTCGAACGCCGAAGATCCGCGTGCGCCCCAACCGCCGTACCCTCGCGTCAAGGAATTGCGCGACGTCATGCGCGAGGGCGGCATTTCCGACGACGTGCCGATCATCATGGCCGGTGGCGTTTGGCGGCTCGACGAGTGGAATGACTGGATCGACAATCCGGAGCTTGGACAGATCGCGTTCCAGTTCGGAACCCGGCCGCTGCTGACACAGGAAAGTCCGATTCCGCCCGATTGGAAGTCTCGGCTGATGACGCTGGAAGAAGGCGACATCCTGCTTCACCGTTTTTCTCCGACCGGCTTTTACTCTTCGGCCGTGCGCAACCCATTCCTGCGCAACCTGGAGGCACGGAGCCACCGCCAGATCGCCTTTACCAAGGAAGAGATTGGCGACCACCAGTTCGCCCTCGACGTCGGTGTCGGCACGCGCAAGAATTTCTACGTCACCAAGGGCGACCTTCAGCACGCGCGCGAGTGGCATGCCGCGGGCTTTACCGAAGCGATGAAGACGCCCGACGACACGTTGGTGTTCGTCACAAAGGAAGAAATGGCGGTGATCCGAAAGGACCAAGCCGATTGCATGGGCTGTTTGAGCCAGTGCGCATTCTCTTCTTGGGCGGACAACGAGAAGAATACTACGGGCCGGCTGGCCGACCCGCGCAGCTTCTGCATTCAGAAAACCTTGCAGGACATCGCCCATGGCGGACCGGTCGAGGAGAATCTGATGTTCGCCGGGCACGCGGCCTTCCGCTTCAAGCAGGATCCCTTCTACTCCAACGGGTTCGTGCCGACAGTGAAGCAACTCGTCGACCGGATCCTGACCGGCGCCTGACATGATCCGGCGGGGGCTTTTCATCATGTTGGCTTTCCTGGCGGCGTCCTCCGTCGCGCAGGACAAGTCGCCGCCATATTGGGCGTCGATCGCAAGCGGAGAAGCGATGACCCGCGCCGGCCCCGGACGAACGTATCCGGGACTGTGGCTATACAAGCGCCGCGACCTGCCGGTCCGTGTTCTCAAGGTCTACGAAAACTGGCGGCTGATCGAGGATCCGGACGGTGCGAAGGGCTGGATGCTGGTAAGCCTGATGAGCGCCCAGCGCACCGGTGTCGTTAAACCGGGCGAGCCACGCCCGATCCACGAAAAGAAGACCACGGACAGCCGAATCGCCTACCTGGCCGAGCCGGGCGTGGTCGGGAAGCTACAGGAATGTGACGGCGACTGGTGCCGAATCGCCATCGGCAAGCGGCGCGGTTGGATCCGCCAGGGCGAAGTTTTCGGCGTAGCCGCGGGCGAGCGCTGGAGGGACTGACGGCAAGTTCTTTCGCTGACACAATGGTTTTAACAATAGTTATTGCCCATGACTGACGGACGATTAACCTGCATCAATGTGTTGCGGCAAGTCCACTTGTAACGAAAATCCTGCATGTCTGCATTTTAAGCTTGCCTTAAGCTGCCGATTGGGGATTGGTGAATGGGACATTGCCACACGTGAGTTCGGCGCGCTGTGGTTGGGGTCAACTTCGCCATCCGTCCGGGTGGCAGGCTTAAAAAGGGGAAGACCGACATGAATAGGGTAATCCGTCACGCTCTTACGGGCAGCGCGCTTGGTAGCGCGATGCTTCTAATGGGCTCACCAGCGCAAGCGGCCTGCGTCGCAAACGCCGCATCATACGATTGTGCGGTCGGGACGACCACTACGAACGACACAACGGGCACGAACCCCACGGATCGCAATGGCCCGTTTACGGCGGCCACAGTTCCGATCGGCATTAATATCCCGGTAGGCGCAACGGTAAACGGCTTCGGGCTTGCAGCCACCGAAATCGGCGTTGGTGTCGAGGACGTCACCATCACCAACAATGGCTTGGTGCAGGTCAATGCCGGCAACACCCCAACGGCTGGCGGCAATGGCGCGCTTGACGTTACTGTAACAGGCGCGAGCGACCTGATTTACCTGGGCGCTGGCGACGTTTTGAACCTCGGCAACGGAAGCGGCCTGAATCTCGATACGGCCGGAACCGGCAGCATAACTGCGACTGTCGGTGGCAGCGTCACCGCCGCGAATGGCACGGCAATCAACATCGAGCAAAGCGGAACAGCTGGAAATGTCACTGTCGTAACGACTGCCGGGGAAACTATCTCCGCTACGGGCGGAGACGGGATTGAAGCGGAAATCTTCAATGCGGCGAACGCTGGTACAGTCAATGTCACGAATAATGCGACAATCACTGGCGGCGGTGTCGACGGCATTGACGCTTTCTCTAATGGCACTGGCGGTGTGACCGTCGTTAATAATGGCGCGATTGGTACTGCTGGCTCGCGCTTCGGCAGCGGCATCGAGGCCGAACTGGTCAACCCTTTGGCCACCGGCAACGTTAGCGTAACGGGAAGTGGTGCCGTTTTCGCAACCGGCTCTGGCATTTCGCTGATCCAGGCTGGTACGGGCACGGCCACGATAAACTACACTGGTGCAGTCAATACGTCGGCCGGTAACGCCATCACCGCGACCGGCACCACGGGCGCGATGACCGTCACAACCGGTGCAGTCACCGCAGTAGGTGGTGACGCCATCGACACCACCACGACGACCGGCGCTCAGACGATCACGCTTGGTGGCAACGTCACCAGCGACCAGATCGGTGTCGATGCTAACACAACGACGGGCAACGTCACCGTCAATGTCAACGGCGGCAACCTAACTGCCACTGGGAACGCCATCGATATCGGCACGACCAGCGGCAACATGACCGTTACGATCGCTGCGACTCGGACGGTGTCCGGTAACATCGGCATTCTGTCGAGCGGCACCGGCACTTTGACCGTCAACAACAACGGCACCCTGACCGCCGGAGCGAGCGGTGACGCGATCTTCACGTCCGGGGACAACGCGACGACTGTCAACAACAATGCGGGGGCGACGCTGAATGGCGACGTGGACCTGTCAAACCTCGTTGATACTGTAAACAACCGGGGAACGTGGAACAGCGCCGCTGGCTCGCGTTTCCTTGATGGTGCTGATGTTCTCACCAACTTCTCGACGGGCGTCATTAATCTCGACGGCACCATCGACTTCGGTGCGGGCGCCGATACCTTCGCCAATAACGCGGGCGGCGTGATCAACATCACGGCGAGCTCGACGTTGGCGGGGCTTGAAACGTTCACTCAGAACGGCCGCATCAACTTCTCGGCTGCGACGACCCTGACCGGTCCGGCGATTCCGTTTGTGAACGGGATCACGGGCTTTATCGACACCGCCGGCGCGGCAACGATCGCCGGCTTCACGTCGATGACCAACAATGGCACGATTGATCTCGCAGGAGCCACCTTCACGGTTCCGGCGGGTACGTTCACCAACTCGACGACCGGCCTGATCATTGCCGACGAAGGTGCGACGACCATCACCGGTCAGACCAGCTTTGTGAACAACGGCGTGCTCGACCTGCTCGACGGCGTCCGCAATGACGCGCTGACGATCAACAGCAACTACTCAGGTGCTGGCCGTCTCCAGGTAGATGTCGACGGTACCGCTTCGGACCTGCTGCTGATCAACGGAACGGCAGCTGGCGCGACGGCGATCGATGTCAACGTCATCGGCCTCGGCGTGTTCGATCCGGACGGTATCCTGGTTGTCGACGCGACTGGTGCAAGCACCAACGCGTTCGTCATGGGCGACGAGTTCAACAGCAACCCGCTGATCAACTTCGACGTCAACCAGATCGGCAATGATTACTTCCTCGTCACGCTTCTGGATCCGGAAACGGCGTTCATTCCGCTCGCCGCGACCGGCCTGGTGCGTGAGATGTGGTACCAGAGCGCCGACGAAGTCACCGCGCACATGCTGGCTCCGCGTTGGAACGACGGCATCTCCTTCTTTGCCCACATCTACGGCAGCAAGGACAAGTCCGGCCAGACCGACGAGCAGCTGGTCAATGGCGTGGTCTATGACGCCGACAACAACATCGAAACCGATCGCTGGGGTATCCAGGGCGGCGTCGCCTACGGCTTCGGCCCGGCCCGCATCGGCATCACCGGCGGTTACGAAAATGCCGACGCCGAAGGCGACGGCAACTTCGAGGCTTCGGGCTTCAACATCGGTCTCTACGGTGTCTATGGCGGCCTGACCGGCTTCCATGCCGAAGCGATGTTCAAGTATGACGACTACAACGTCGAATTCGACGGCGTGTTCGACGAAAATGACGTCGACGGCAGCAGCACCGGCTTCGATATCGCCGCCGGCTACCGCTTCCCGATTGGCATCGTTCCGTCGCTCGACGTCTTCGCTGGCGTCAGCCACGTGTGGAGCGATCTCGACGACGTCTCCCAGTGGGGCTTCGACTACGAGTATGACGACTTCACCTCGACCCGCGGCCGCCTCGGCATCCGCGGCAACTTCGGTGGAATCTTCAACCCGTATCTGTCCGCCACCCTGCTGCACGAATTCGACGGCGATGCAGACGTGACGATCCGTCAGGGCCTGTTCTTCGACGATATCAGCTCGACGGGTAAGGCCACCTGGGGCCGCCTCGAAGGCGGTCTCGCCGGCGGAACCGGAACCTACGGCCTGCAGCTGGCCGGTTGGGTCGACGTTGGCGACATCACCGGAGCGGGCCTGCGGCTCGGCTTTGCGTGGGGTGGAGCTCGTGAGGTAGCGCCTCCGCCGCCTCCGCCTCCGCCGCCTCCGCCGCCTCCGCCTCCGCCGCCGGCAACGCAGACCTGCCCGGATGGCTCGGTGATCTTGGCAACGGAAGCATGTCCGCCTCCGCCGCCGCCGCCGCCGCCGCCGCCGGAGCCGGAACGCGGCTAAGCGATAGCGTCAGTCAAAGGGACGGCGGCTCCGAAAGGGGCCGCCGTTTCCTTATGAACGGTCAGCCGATGGCGCGTTTCGACAAATAGCCGACGACTACAAAAGCACATGATCTGGAGGGTAAGCAGTCCGGTACGCGCAATGCAGCGGCTCCGGGCAATCATGGCTGGCAGTTACGCAGGTTTAGTCAGGAAAGGGGTCAAGCTTCCCCCTTTTATTAGGATATTAGGCCAGCTCGACCGCAACGGCCGTCGCTTCACCGCCGCCGATGCAAAGCGAGGCGACGCCGCGCTTCAGTCCCTTTTGCTTTAGGGCATTCAGGAGAGTGACGAGGATTCGCGTGCCGCTCGCCCCGATCGGGTGACCAAGCGCGGTCGCTCCGCCGTGGACGTTGATCTTCTCGTGGGGAATGCCGAGGTCCTTCATTGCAAACATCGCAACACAGGCGAATGCCTCATTGACCTCCCACAGGTCGACGTCGTCGACGGACCAGCCGGCTTTCTTGAGGACTTTCTCGATCGCGCCGATGGGAGCGATGGTGAACTGAGCCGGTTCTTGTGCGTGGGCGGCGGAGGCAACGATCGTAGCAACCGGGGCAAGCCCTTTAGCCTGCGCTTCCGACAATGTTGTCAGCACGACAGCTGCCGCTCCGTCGGAAATCGAGGAGCTGGTCGCCGCGGTGATCGTTCCGTCCTTGGCAAAGGCGGGTTTCAGTTGCGGAATCTTGTCGGGGCGGCCGCGACCGGGCGCCTCGTCGGTGTCGACGACCGTCTCGCCGGCGCGGCTCTTCACTGTCACCGGAACGATTTCGTCGCCAAAGCCGCCGTTGTCGATCGCGGCCTTGGCCCGGTTCAGACTTTCGATGGCATAATTGTCCATCGCTTCGCGGGTCAGCTGGTAATCGTCGGCGGTGCACTGGGCAAAGCTGCCCATCGCCCGCCCGGCTTCGTAAGCGTCTTCGAGGCCGTCGAGGAACATGTGGTCGTAAGCAGTGTCGTGGCCGATCCGGGCGCCGCTGCGGTGCTTCTTGAGCAAGTAGGGCGCATTGGTCATCGATTCCATTCCGCCGGCAACGATCATTCCGGCATTGCCGGCCCTCAGAGCCTCTTCTCCCATGATTATCGTCTGCATCCCTGAGCCGCAGACCTTGTTGACCGTGGTGGCCTGGACGGACTTGGGAAGGCCGGCCTTGATCGCAGCCTGGCGTGCAGGCGCTTGGCCGAGGCCGGCGGGAAGCACGCAGCCCATGTAGATCCGGTCGATATCGTCGGCATTTACACCCGCCCGCTCGACGGCCGCTTTCACAGCAGTCGCGCCAAGATCGGTCGCGCTCACATCCGCCAGGGCGCCCTGCATCGCGCCCATTGGGGTGCGCGCGTAGGAGAGGATGACGACAGGATCGCTGGACATGGCTTTGCTCCGGGGGATTCGTGAAATTGCTGCGACTGCACATAGGGCCACGAAGCCGCTTGTTCAAATTCTGCAACGTACCTAGGCTCGGCGAAATGACAGGGACTGTCTTCGGCCGGTTGGCCTTCGCCGCGGCAAGCGCCGCATTCCTCGCCGCCGCGGTCGCGGCGCAGCAGACGACGGCGCCGCCGCCAACTGCTGCGCCTGCTTCGTCCGCGGAGCCCAGTGCCAAGAACCTCAAGGTCTTGCCGATGGGAATTCCACGGCAGAACCTGATCGGCGTGATGCAGATGATGTCGTCGTCGCTCGGCGTGAAATGCACCTTTTGCCATGTAGGACAGTCACGGGAGACGATGGACTTCGCGTCGGACGCCATGAAAGAAAAGCTCGTTGCCCGGGCGATGCTCGACATGGTTCGCCGGATCAACGAGCAGGACTTCAAGGTGACCGAATGGAGCAAGTCGAAGGTCACTTGCTACACATGTCACCGTGGTGCCGCGCATCCGCTCACTGCTGCGCCCAAGCCGGGCGAGACTCCGCCGCCAGTTGAGCACAGGCACGAAGGCTAGCTTGTTTCACGCGAGCGGGGGGTGCTAGGCGCGCTGTCGAGGAGAGCGTTGAATGAGCGACATGCCCGGCCTGGAATTCGACCTTGGCGAGATGGCTGCTACAATCCGCGAGACGACGGAGCGTTTCGCTCGTGACAAGATTGCGCCGATCGCGGCCGAGATCGATGAGCAGGACCGCTTTCCGATAGAACTGTGGCCACAGATGGGCGATCTCGGGCTGCATGGCATCACGGTGGAGGAAGAGTGGGGCGGGCTCGGCCTTGGATACCTTGAGCATGTCGTCGCGCAGGAGGAAGTTGCGCGGGCTTCGGCTTCGGTTGGTTTAAGTTACGGCGCGCACTCTAACCTTTGCGTCAACCAGGTTCGCCGCTGGGCCAACGACGAGCAGAAGAAGAAGTATTTGCCAGGCCTGATCAGCGGTGAGCAGGTCGGAGCGCTTGCGATGAGTGAGGCAGGCGCGGGTAGCGACGTAGTGAGCATGAAGCTAAAGGCCGAGAAATCGGGCAACGGCTATCGTCTCAACGGCACAAAATTCTGGATTACCAACGGTGCCTATGCCGACGTGCTCGTCGTCTACGCCAAGACCTCGCCCGACGCCGGGAGCAAGGGCATTACGACTTTCCTGATCGAAAAGGGAATGGAGGGTTTCTCGATCGGCCAGAAGATCGACAAATGCGGAATGCGCGGTTCGCCCACTTGCGAACTCGTGTTCGATGATTGTTTCGTTCCGGCTGAGAACATCATGGGGCCGGAGAATGGCGGAGTCGCTGTGCTTATGAGCGGTCTCGATTATGAGCGCACCGTGCTCGCCGGAATCCAGCTCGGTATCATGCAGGCCTGCCTTGATGTCGTCATTCCCTACGTTCGGGAGCGCAAGCAGTTCGGCAAGACGATTGGCAGCTTCCAGCTTATCCAGGCCAAGGTCGCTGACATGTACGTCGCGCTCAATTCGGCTCGGGCCTACGTCTATCAGGTCGCGAAGGCATGCGACGCGGGCAAGACGACGCGCTTCGACGCCGCGGGCGCAATCCTGCTGGCGTCAGAGAGCGCTTTCAAGGTCGCCGGGGAGGCCGTGCAGGCGCTGGGCGGTGCCGGCTACACCAAGGACTGGCCGGTCGAGCGCTACATGCGCGATGCCAAGCTGCTCGACATTGGCGCCGGCACCAACGAAATCCGGCGGATGCTCATTGGCCGTGAGCTGATCGGCGCATAGTCGTCGACCTTGATGTGTAGTAAGCCCAACCTTCGCGTTTGAAGGGGGCTTTCAATGCGCAAATTATCGATACTGCTCGCTGCGGCGGTGATTGCGGCGTGCGGCAAATCGGAACCGAAACAGTCCGAACCGACTGTGCCTCCGGCTTCTGCCGCTGTCACCTTCGACGGCGCCGATTACAAGGATGAAGCCGCCAAGATCGCGCATGGCAAAAGGCTTGCCCGAGTCCTCGACTGTACCGGCTGTCACGGCGAGAATCTTCAGGGCGAAAATGTGACGGCGGACGACCCGGAATTTGGCGACATGAATGCGCCGAACATCACCCTTCTTCTGGCAGATTACAGCGATGCCGATTTCGAGCGCCTGCTAAGACAAGGCACGCCGAAAGACGGCCGCCAACTCTGGTTCATGCCGGCAGAATCATTCCAGTTTCTAAGCGATCAGGACATGGCGGCAATCATCGCTTTCCTTCGCTCCCACAAGCCGGCTGGACAGCAGCTGCCCCCGATCCGCAAGGGCAAGGGCTTTCTCGAAGAAAACAAGGAAGGCGGGATCAGCCATTCGGCGGCGCAGACGATCCGTTATCGCGATAACCCCCCGCCTGACGTCGGCCCGCAGCATGAACGAGGTCGCCAACTGGCCCGGATGGTCTGCAGCGGCTGTCACAACGGCCAATTGCAGGGTTACAAGAGCTTCACGCCGAATCTCGACATCGCCGGAACGTACAGCGAGGCCGAGCTCGAGACGTTGCTGCGCACCGGGAAGGGGAAGTCGAAGCCCGACCTTGGCCTGATGAGCGCGGTCGCCAAATATTCCTTCTCGCAGCTGACGCCATCCGAGCGCCAGGCGATAGTCGGCTACGTCCTCGCACGCGCCGGTCGGGCCCGAGCGCCACAATAGTTTGCAAAGTGTCGATCTGCGGCTAGGCCAGCGGTCATGAGCGCACCGCGATTGGACACCAAGATCGACCTGACAAGCGAGGAGGCAAAGGCGCGCGCGGCGCACAATCGCGGCCTTGCGGAGAAGCTTCGCGCCGACGTTGCGAAGGCGGCGCTCGGCGGCAACGAAAAAAGCCGGGAACGCCACGTGTCGCGCGGCAAGTTGCTTCCCCGTGATCGTGTTGAGCGGCTGCTGGATCCTGGCTCGCCATTCCTTGAAATCGGGCAGTTGGCCGCTTTCGATCTCTACAATGGGGAAGTGCCGGGCGCGGGCATGATTGCCGGGATCGGCCGGGTGTCGGGGCGACAGGCGATGATCGTCTGCAACGACGCGACGGTGAAGGGTGGCACTTACTATCCGATGACGGTCAAGAAGCATCTCCGCGCTCAGGAGATCGCCCAGCAGAATCGGCTGCCGTGCATATACCTGGTCGACAGCGGCGGCGCGAACCTGCCGCACCAATCCGAGGTTTTCCCCGACCGCGATCACTTTGGACGCATCTTCTTCAACCAGGCGCAGATGTCGTCGCACGGCATCCCGCAAATCGCCTGCGTCATGGGCAGTTGCACAGCTGGTGGCGCCTACGTTCCGGCAATGAGCGATGAAAGCGTCATCGTTCGCGAGCAAGGGACCATCTTCCTTGCCGGTCCGCCGTTGGTGAAAGCGGCCACGGGTGAAGAGATTTCCGCAGAGGATTTGGGTGGCGGCGACCTCCATGCGCGCAAGAGCGGCGTCGTCGATCATCTCGCCGAAAATGACGAGCATGCGCTGACCATCGTCCGCGACATTGTTTCGCATCTTGGTAGTGAGACTCGCGCCAACATCGAGCTTCGCGAGGCGCGCCCTCCAGCGTTCGATGCGGAAGAACTCTATTCCATCATCCCCAAGACGTGCGTGCGCCTTATGACGTGCACGAGATCATCGCGCGGATCGTCGACGCATCCGAATTTCATGAGTTCAAGCCGTTGTTCGGAAGCAGCCTCGTGTGCGGCTTCGCCCACATCTGGGGAATGCCGGTCGCAATTCTCGCCAACAACGGCGTCCTTTTCAGCGAGAGCGCAGTCAAAGGCGCGCACTTCATCGAGCTCGCTTGCCAGCGGCGGATCCCGCTGCTGTTTCTCCAGAACATCTCCGGCTTCATGGTCGGCGGCAAATATGAGGCGGAAGGAATCGCCAAGCACGGTGCGAAGCTGGTCACTGCCGTCGCGACCGCGACAGTGCCGAAGGTCACGATCCTCATCGGCGGAAGCTTCGGCGCCGGCAATTACGGAATGTGCGGCCGCGCCTACAGCCCACGCTTCCTGTATACTTGGCCCAATAGCCGGATCAGCGTGATGGGCGGCGAGCAGGCGGCAAGTGTCCTTGCCACCGTTCACCGCGACGCCGAAAAATGGACGCCGGAGGAGGCCGAGGCCTTCAAGCAGCCAATCCGCGAGGATTACGAGGCGCAGGGCAATCCGTGGCACGCCACCGCGCGATTGTGGGATGACGGAATCATCGACCCGGCGCAGACGCGTGATGTGCTTGGCCTCGCCTTTGCAGCGTGCCTCAACGCGCCAATCCCCGAACGGCCGCAGTTTGGCGTATTCCGGATGTGACGTTGCTGATTTCTGCCCTCCTCGCCCTCGCGGCATTGGCGCCAACGGATGAGAAGGCCGAAGTCCAGGCTGCGGTCGACGCGTTTATCGCGGCGATCAACAGCAATGACGCGCCCGAGCTGGATCGGCTTACGCATGACGATGGGGCCGCCTTCATCCAGGGCTATGTGAAGGGACGAGAGGGATTACGCCGGCGAACCACGAAGGAATCCGTCGAGCGGATGAAGACTTCCACCAGCCGCAACACGGAGCGATACTGGAATCCGACGATCCTCGTTCACCGCGACATCGCGCATTTCTGGGCGCCATATTCCTTCGACGTGGACGGCAAGCGCTCGCACTGCGGGGTGGATAGCTTCAGCCTGATGCGGATCGACGGAAAATGGATTCTGACAAACAATGCTTGGACCGTCGAGCCGCCAGAGAACTGTGCGGGCATGGGCGAACCGAAACCATGAGGGATCGCGAATGATGTTCAGGCGATGGACGCTCACCGCCGCATTTGCGGCCGCCGCTGCTTGCAGCGCAGCGCCGGAAAGCAACGCCGTGGCGGCTGAAGCGCAGGGAAAATCGGAAGCAGCTAAACCTACGCCTAGGAATTGCGACTTTCCGAAACTGAATTTCGGCGCCGCATCCGAGCTGACCGATAAGGAGAAGGCACACTTGACCGCGAACCTGCGCGCTGCGTTCGATCGCGCGTGCGGCGAGGGGCTGTTCGCGGAGCGGCAGCTGGTCGATCCTCGCTCCTACGACCGGTCGCTGCTTTATGTGATGAATGCGCCGGAAGCGAACGTGACATCGATCTATTTCGGGCCGTCCGCTGCACCGCCAGCCATGCTGCTTGAATCACCGTTCCGATCACCGGCCCAAATCCCGACCGTCGAAGAGCTTCACGAAGCGATTTACTGCGAAATGCGTGGCGCGACACCGGAAGAGGAGGAACGTGACGGCAGGTGCCGGGTCGACTAACAGGCGCCGATGATCACTTCACTCCTTATCGCCAACCGCGGAGAAATCGCCTGCCGTATCATTCGCACCGCGCGAAAGATGGGCGTGCGCACAATCGCAGTTTATTCGGATGCCGACGCAAAGGCGCTGCACGTGCGGATGGCCGACGAAGCGGTTCACATCGGCCCATCGCCGGCGCGCGAAAGCTATCTCGTTGGCGAGAAGATCATCGCCGCAGCCAGGAAATCCGGCGCGGAGGCGATCCACCCTGGATACGGCTTCCTCTCTGAAAATGCCGAGTTCGCTCATTCGGTGATCGAGGCGGGACTTGTTTGGGTGGGGCCGAAGCCGGCAAGCATCACCGCAATGGGGCTCAAGGACGCTGCCAAGCAATTGATGGCGCAGGCCGGCGTGCCGGTGACGCCGGGCTATATGGGAGAAGACCAATCGCCGGCGCGCCTCAAAGGTGAAGCGGACGCGATAGGCTACCCCGTCCTGATCAAGGCCGTCGCCGGTGGCGGCGGCAAGGGCATGCGCAAGGTCGACCGTGGAGCCGACTTCGATGACTTGCTGGAAAGCTGTAAGCGCGAAGCGGCCTCGTCATTCGGTAACGACGTGGTGTTGATCGAGAAGTGGATCGAGAGCCCCCGACACATCGAAGTGCAAGTGTTCGGCGACAGCCATGGCAATGTCGTTCACCTGTTCGAACGCGATTGCTCGCTCCAGCGCCGTCACCAGAAGGTGATCGAGGAAGCGCCCGCGCCCGGCATGGACGAGGCGACCCGCGAAGCCGTCTGCGGCGCGGCGGTGCGTGCCGCGAAGGCGGTCGATTATGAGGGCGCAGGAACGATCGAGTTCATCGCCGACGCCAGCGAAGGCCTGCGCGCGGACCGGATCTGGTTCATGGAAATGAACACCCGGCTTCAGGTCGAACATCCGGTCACCGAGGAGATAACCGGGCAGGATCTGGTCGAATGGCAGCTTCGGGTTGCGTCCGGTGAGCCGCTACCGAAGCGGCAGGACGAACTATCGATCGACGGCTGGGCGATCGAGGCGCGGCTATATGCCGAGGATCCGGCGAAAGGGTTCCTGCCCAGCGTCGGGCGGCTCGAGCATTTTGACCTCGGCGACGAGGGCGCATTGAGAGCGGAGTCGAGGAAGGGGATGAAATCTCGTCGTTCTACGATCCGATGATCGCCAAGTTGGTCGCCTCCGGCAGCGATCGCGAAGAGGCTATCGGCGCGCTTGCGGCCATTTTAGACGAGGTCGAAGTTTGGCCGGTACGGACTAACGCCGGATTCCTGTTCAATGCCCTGCTCGACGAAGATTTCGCCGCCGGCCGCCTCGACACCTCATTCATCGAACAGAAGATCGACGAGCTCGTTCCCGACCCGGAGCCCGACGTACTGGTCTGGCGCGGAGCGGCCGCCGTCGCTACGGCGGAAGACGAGGAAAGTGTCGCGATAGCCTCCGGCTTCAGGCTAAACGCCTCGCCGCGGACGGGGGCCGTACTCGGCCGAAGCGGCGAATTTCGTCATGTCTCCCTCGACGTCGATGAGCCGATGGCATCCGTTTCCGGATTTCGCGATGACGAGCGAATTGTCGCTTTCTACGAGGGCCAGGCCTATGAATTCGCTCGCGCGGCGCGGGGCAGCGCGGGTCATGGAGCGCACGATGGCGATATTCTTGCGCCTATGCCTGGAAAGGTGACCAGCGTTGAAGTCTGTCAAGGCGAAAAGGTTGTCGCTGGGCAACGCTTGCTCACGCTTGAAGCGATGAAAATGGAGCATGGCCTGACCGCGCCTTTCGACGGCGTGGTTGCGGAACTCAATGCGACGCCTGGCGCTCAGGTCGCGGTCGAAGCCGTCCTGGCGCGGGTCACACCGGCTGAATGAGCTGGAGCGAATGTCATCCAAAAGACGTTGAACGTAACATCGACAAGAAGGAGAAATTCATGCGTATTGCCGCCTCGCTCCTCGTTGCTTCCACTCTCGCAATCGCAGCCTGCGCCGATAACGAACCGGTCGCGAACGACGTTAACCTGACAATGAACGACACGGCGCTGAGCGACACGAACCTGGTCGGCAACGATGCGGCCCCATTGGCTCCGGCGGCAAACTTCGTCGGCGGGGACGGTGCCGCGTTGGGAAGCGTCACTGTTGAGGACAGCGCCGGCGGGGTCGTCCTTCGCTTGGCGGGATCGGGAATGCCTGCGGGGACGCACGGTCTTCACATCCACATGGTCGGAAAGTGCGAGGGGCCGAAGTTCGAAAGCGCCGGCGCGCACTGGAACCCGGACAACAAGCAACATGGCCTGGAGAATCCAGAGGGTCCCCATCGCGGCGATCTGCCGAATGCCACGGTGGGCGCCGATGGTTCACTGACCGAATCGTTGACGATTGCGGGCGTCTCCCTCGCGGAACTCCGGGACAGCGACGGAAGCGCACTGGTTGTCCATGCGCAGCCCGACGATAATATGACCGATCCCAGCGGGAACAGCGGCGACCGCATCGCTTGCGCGGTGATCGCGCCCGCCGGCTAGAGGTTGCGCCCGCGCTCGACTTGGGCAAGTGCAAGCCCGAGCAATTTGGCGACGGGAGCAGGACATGGAAATCAACGGCGTAGCGGCGGTCGTCACTGGCGGCGCATCGGGCTTGGGGGAAGCGACGGCGCGGGCGCTCGCGGCAAAGGGCGCGAAGGTCGCCGTGTTCGACCGAGATGCCGAAAAGGGTGAAAAGGTCGCGGCCGACATCGGCGGCATCTTTTGCGAAGTTGACGTCATGAGCGACGAGAAAGTCGCGGCCGCTTTCGAAAAGGCCCGGGAAGCGCACGGTCAGGAGCGAATCCTCGTCAATTGCGCCGGGGTCGCCAATGCAGTGAAGACGGTCGGCAAAGATAAGGCGACGGGGGAGCTCAAGCGCTATCCGATGAACCAGTTTGAACTGGCGATCGGAATCAACCTGATCGGGACTTTTCGCTGCATCGCGAACTCGGCCTATGGAATGGTCCAGACCGAGCCACTGGCCGACGGTGAGCGAGGGGTCATCATTAATACCGCCAGCGTCGCGGCTCAGGACGGACAGATCGGCCAGGCAGCCTATTCCGCTTCAAAAGGCGGCGTTCTCGGCATGGCACTCCCCATCGCACGCGACCTGATGAACGACGGGGTTCGAGTGAATACGATCCTTCCGGGCGTCTTCAAGACTCCGATGGTCGCCATGATGCCACCCAACGTCCAGGACGCGCTTGGTGCCCAGGTGCCGTTCCCGAAACGTCTTGGAATGCCGGAAGAATATGCGCGGCTCGCCGTCTTCATCGTCGAGAACGTCTACCTGAACGCGGAAGCGATTCGGCTCGATGGCGGAATAAGGATGGCTCCGCGTTGATTGATGACGATGGCGCGCTTCTTGAAGCGTGCGTGACGGCCGCGCGCGCCGCCGGGGCGGAAATCCTGAAGCTCGTCGACTCCGGTTTCGAGGTCGAGACCAAGGGTGACGAAAGCCCGGTCACGGTGTGCGACCGGGCCGCGGAGCGCATCATCTTGGACGCACTTCGCGAGGCTGCACCGGGCGTTCCTGTGATTGCCGAAGAAGAGGTCGCCGCGGGACGAATTCCGGCGCATGGCGAGAGATATTTCCTCGTCGATCCGCTCGACGGCACGAAAGAGTTTATCCGCGGCGGTCTAGATTACACTGTCAACATCGGCCTGATCGTCGGCGGGCAGCCGCTGCTTGGGGTCGTCTACCAGCCGGCCGAAGACCAGCTGTGGGGCGGGATGGTCGGGCAGGGCGCATTTCGCGAAGACGATGGCGGCCGCAAGTCAATCGCGGTTCGGCAGTTGGGCGAGCAACGTGCCGCTGTAGCGTCGAAGTCCCATTTCAACCAGGCCACCGCCGACTATCTCGAGCGAGCCCTCGGCTCTTGTGGCTACGTCTCGGTCGGGTCGAGCCTGAAGTTCTGTATTGTCGCGGATGGGCGGGCAGACATCTATCCCCGGCTATCCCCGACCAGCGAATGGGATACGGCAGCCGGTCACGCGGTTCTGCTCGCAGCCGGTGGACTGGTTGACGATCCGCAAGGTGCGCCGCTGACCTACGGCAAGCCGTCGTTTCTCAACGTCGGCTTCTGTGCAACGGCCGGCTGGCGCGCGCCCCCGGTTGCGCCTTACCTCCCGGACTTTACCAAGGCCGGGATTTAGGAATTCACTGCCGGCTTGGCTTCGCACTACTGCGAGAGCGAGTTCACAGGCTGCTCTCCTGCAAGCGCCTTTTTCAAATCATAACCCATTTCTGTCCGCGCCTGCTCGAACTCGGCGCGTAATGGCGAAATCCCGAGGCGAAGCTCCGTCAGTTCGGAACCCGGAGTGGAAGCGACACGGGCAAGACGGATCGCCAGATACTCAGCATCGGCGAACGTCCGCTCGCATTCTTGAAACCATCCATACGGATCGAACATGAGCCCGGCGTTGGTTGTTGACTGGAGTGTGGCCGCTATTGGCCGAGCCTTCCGAAGAGTTCGCAACTCGCTCCATTCCGGACGAAATTTTTCCCTAACTTCGCGCCGCTTCGGTGCCACAACGGACGAGCTCGGAAGTTATGACAGATGAGGTTGTCATGCGTGTATCCGAGCGTTTCAGTTTCGTTGAACCGGTAACCTACGACGGTGGGCGTCCGGCATTTCTTATCGGCGCGGACGGTCGGGACCTGTCTGAGGTTGTGGCGCTCGTGAGCGGTGCTGGAATTCGGATCGCGGCAACCTGCCGGCTGGAAAACGCGGCAGAGCGGCTCGATCTGCAGGCTTCTAGCGGACTTATCTGGATCGATTGCGGGATGGAATCGCCCAGCGACGCGCTTCTGGAGCGGGTCGTCCGATTGGCAAATGGCGGAACGTCCGCTGTGATCGAAATTGCACCGTCGCTGATCGACCGGATCGACGCCGCCCTTGCCGATGGCGGTGTGCAAATCCTGGTCGAGCCGCAGGCGGTCGAACGCGCGGCTGCATTTTCGCTCGCGATCGCCGGCGCTCTCGAGCCTGCGCGAGTCAGCGACGTCGGGCGCGACAACGCGGTTCGCCTTCGTCAGCTTTCGGACGAGGTGGGACGGATCGCAGCGTCGCTTGCGCGGCTGTCGACCGTCCCTGACAGGGTCGGATCGCCGGTCATGCCGAAGCGCGAATTCGGGGAAGTTCCGCAACTAGATGGCGAAAAGGTCCGCGCAGTCATCCGCGCCAGGCGCCTGCGTTCGCGCTATTTTAGCGAGGATATATTCGCCGATCCCGCATGGGACATGCTGCTCGACCTGCTTCAGGCCGAGATTGCGCAACATCGGGTTCCCGTGAGCTCGCTGTGCATCGCGGCGGCTGTACCGGCAACCACGGCCCTTCGGTGGATTCGAACGATGACCGATGCCGGGCTGTTCAGGCGTCGGGCCGACCCTCACGATGGGCGACGGATCTTCGTCGAGCTTTCGCCGAGCGCGAGCGCCGCAATGCGGCAATACTTCGCGGAAGCCATAGAGGTCGTGGGGCTGTAACGCGCACATGATGCCTTAATCGGTGAGAGAGGTCTGAGCGACACGAGCGCGGTTCAGAAAGTACTGACATGCCGGCGTCTTCGCCTTGGTCGACACACGCCTGATGGCGACCGACGATTTTGACATCATCGTGGACCTGATGCGTTTCAAACCGGATGGGGTATCGCCCAATCGCTGGGCAACTCTCCGGCGTCAGCCGCACTCTGTGGACGGACATGCGCAGGCACGGCGACCATCCCCGTCGGACGCTCGAAAAGCTTCTGACTGCCGCAGATTCGTCGTTGGCGGCATTCGAGGCACTCCCCCACGCCACGGCCCGGGTGAGCATTTCGCTGCGCCGTGGCGGAGTGCCTCCGTCGCCAATCACGATCCGTCAAACACACAGGTAGGTAAGGGACTGATGGCGATCGGCAGCGACACCGGGGGTGGTCGTCCGCCCGTCCAGCCTGGCTGCCGACGCCGGTGCTTTCGTACTGACCGTCGTCGAGGATTCGATGTGAATGCGCTTTCGCCTGGGCCGCCGTTTGATCGTGTCGCCGGTCGCGGAGGTTGAGATTGGCGATGATGTGCTGGTTTATCTGGCCGAAGAGACCGGCACGGCCATGATCAGAGAGCTAGTTAAGCGAGCCGACCGTGGCCTCGCTCTCAGTCAGTTCAAGCCCGAGCGGACAGTCCAGGTCCCGGTCGTTGAAGTTGCGCGAACGGAAAAGATCCGCGGAGAAGCCATCTAGCTTGCTTGAAACCCCGTTTCATGCAACCGGCCCCGATTAGGGCGCTTAGCTCAGTTGGTAGAGCATCTCGTTTACACCGAGAGGGTCGGCGGTTCGAGCCCGTCAGCGCCCACCATTGTAAGATTTCCGATTGTCACAATGCCCGGATGAGTTTCGCGGCAACGGCAATCCATGGCGGATCGGCCACAATCTGTTGGCGACCGCCGGCGCCAGGTGGAAGAATGAGCAATCGTCCACCGTCCCGGTCGATCAGTCGACCAAAGAGGAAGCGGCCGGCGGGGCGGGGAATGAGAACGTCCCGGTTTAGGGCCCGGACATAATCCGTCGGCTCAAGTGGGTCGCACCAGATCTCATCGCCCGCGCGATACTCCCCGACCGAAGCGGAAACCGTCATCCCAATCGTTCTGGATCCGGGCTTCGGAGGGACGAGCAGAGCGGTTCGTTTCGGTGCACGCGCCTGGCCGCCGGCTCCAAGGATTGCGTCGACATTGATATCGCTTCCACCGGCGCCGGCAACCAACTCCGATGCGTCGACGCCAAGTGCATCGGCGATCCGGTTGAGCCACCCGACGGAGACGGTTCGAGTCCCCGTCTCCAGCCGGCCAATGGTCTGGGCTGTGGTAGCGGGCTTGCAGGCCCTGGCAACGTCGTCCAGCGTCATGCCCCTTGTCTTTCGAACTTCCCGGATGCGCGTAATCATTGTTGCCCCTAACGAACCCTTTTGGTTCCTATTCTGTCCTACATGCGAGCCGCTGTGGCAACTGAAATCGAATCGGGAATGGGAGAACTTCATGACGCCGGCGAGATGTTGCGGCTCGATTACGAATGCGCCGCGTTCGGGCTGTGCGTGACGATTACATGGTTCGGTGCACCGGTGGCCCGCTCGCGCGGCGGCAAATCTGCCGCGCCGGATGCAAGCGTCCGTCAGATCTGTGCGCATTGCCGCTTTGACAAAAACCATTGCGGCGGATCGACCAGGTTTGTCGGACATCTTGGGGCGTATCATCTGATCGGGCGAGGGCACGCGCGAGGCCCAAGGCGCCCGGGGCTGGCCGGCGAGAGCCGGCAAGCTGCTCCTCACCATTGCGCTCGACCGGATCGCCGAACATTACCGGATACATTAAAGAAAAGGGCCGCGCCGAATCTCTCCGGCACGGCCCAGCGCTAATGGTTACAGCTTACTCGCTGCGGTCGGTCGCGCCCTGTCCGTCCTGCTCGAAATCCTGATCCTCAACGAGCCCGCTGCTGGTGTCGGAGCCGCCGGCCGAGCCGACGAAATTGCTTCCGCCCTGGCCACCTTCGGAACCGCCCTTACCGGTCGTCGAGGATCCCTCGATGTCGCTTTCCTGCCGGGTCGCGGTATCCGTGCCCGCCTCGCCGAAGCCGGCCTGGCCGGTCTCCGAATTGCCTGACTGATCGGAGCCGAAGCCACCCGACTGACCGCCGGTCTGGCCGGTTGTGTCCTGGCCCTGCTGGCTGGCCGTATCGCTGCCATGCTGGCTTTGTCCCGAGTTGCCCTGCGGCTGCTGGCTGGACTGCGCCTTGCTGATATCGCTCTGGCCGCCGTCCTGTTGGGTGGTGTCGTTGCGATTTTCGCTATTTTCCATGGTGACTATTCCTCCTGATGACACAATCCCGACCCGCTTGACGAAAGAGCGCGTGTAAGGCGCAACTCGTTCCATGGGCCCGCCATCGGTTGCGACGAATGGAGCGGCAAAACGTCGTACGCCTTAACAAATTTGGCGGACTTTCTGCGTTTCGCCGGAGCGCAACATTTCCGACATATGCGACCAACGGAAAAAGGGCCGCCGGAACTGGTCCGACGGCCCTCTTGCCTTGGTTCGATTGGAAGCGAAGCGCTTAGGCCTTGGCTTCGCCCTCGTCAGCGTCAGCTTCAGTCGCCTCGGCGGCCGGCGCCGGAGCGGCGGCTTCCTGCGTTTCCTCGCCCGGGACTTCGCCCGGTTCGGCGTTCGGATCGAAGGCTTCGGTGAAGCCAGCGGTCTCGCGCTCGAACATCTGGGCCATCACGTCGACGCCCTGGGCTTGGAGATCGGCCTCTTCCGGTGAGCGGGCGACGTTGACCTTGATCATCGAGACCACCTCCGGATGGAGGACGACGCGAACCTCGTGCATTCCGATCGCCTTGATCGGGCGGTCGAGAACCACCTGGCTCTTGGTGACCTTGGCGCCTTCGGCTTCCAGTGCTTCGACGATGTCGCGGGCCGAGACCGAACCGTAAAGCTGGCCGGTGTTCGACGCCTGACGAATGAGCTGGACGGTCTTGCCTTCGACGTCCTTGGCGGCCTTCTCGGCGTCACTGCGGCGATCCGCATTGTCGGCCTCGATCTTGGCGCGGTTGGCTTCGAACAGCTTCTTGTTCGACTCGTTGGCGCGGAGCGCCTTCTTGTTCGGCAGGAGATAATTGCGCGCGAAGCCGTTCTTGACGGTGACAACGTCACCAATCTGGCCGAGCTTTTCGACGCGTTCGAGCAGGATGACTTCCATGTTCCTTGCTCCTTACTTCACGACGTAGGGCAGCAGGCCGATCTGGCGGGCGCGCTTGATCGCCTTTGCCAGTTCACGCTGCTTCTTGGCCGAAACCGCGGTGATGCGGCTCGGAACGATCTTGCCACGCTCCGAAACGAAGCCCTGGAGAAGGCGAACGTCCTTGTAATCGATGCGCGGGGCGTCCTTGCCCGAAAAGGGGCAGGACTTGCGGCGGCGGAAGAATGCGCGAGCCATGGGTTAAGCCTCCACTTCTTCGTCGCGGCGCGTACGGCTGCGGTCGCGCTCGGCGCGGCGCATCATGGCCGACGGGCCCTTTTCGTGGGCGTCGACGCGGATCGTCATGAAACGAATGACGTCTTCGTTGATGCTGGTCTGGCGCTCAAGCTCCGCCACGGCGGCGGCCGGGGCGTCGACTTCGAGCATGACGAAGTGCGCCTTGCGGTTCTTGGCGATGCGGTAAGCGAGGCTCTTGAGGCCCCAAGTTTCGGTCTTGACGACCTTCCCGCCGTTTTCCGACAGGATGTTCGTGGCGTTTTCCGCGAGCGCATCGACCTGGGCCTGGGCCAGATCTTGACGCGCGAGGAAAACATGCTCGTAAAGCGGCATGTCTCATGCACCTATTTTGGCCGATCGCTGACGGGCCCCCATGGCCACGCCCCTCCGGCTGACTTCGCAAAAAGCAAAAGACCGCCAGGCGAACCTGGCGGCTGAGCGGGCCTATGATGGAATTGCCGCCAAAACGCAAGGCTCTAGCAGGTAATGACGACCTCGCGCATCCGGATTGGTTCGTCGAACCCCTTGAGTTCCGCATCGCGCATATCGGCGAACGTCACGCCCTTACCCAGGCATAGCTCGGCGATGCCGTTGGTGACGAGCACCTTGCCAGGCTCGGCATGGGCACAAAGGCGGGCGGCAAGGTTGACAGTCGAGCCGAAGAAGTCGTTGTCCCGCTCGATCGGCTCTCCGGCGGCGGCACCTATGCGGACCTGGAAGGCTGGAATCCTGGGACTGGGCTCGATCGCCTGTACGGCGCTCTGGATTCGGCAGGCCGATCTGACAGTCTGAACAGGCGAAATGAACACCGCCATGATGCCATCGCCCGTGTGTTTGATCACACGGCCGTTGAACTCGCTGACGGCCGCGCGAACGATCGCATCGTGTATCGAGATCAACTCGAACGCGATGTCGTCGCCCAGCCGCTGAGCCATTTCCGTCGAGCCGACGACGTCGGTGAACATCACGCTTCGAACGGCCGTATCGCGAGCACTGGGAATCCCCGGAAGTATCGCCGCACCGGCATCGTTTACGTCGGTCCCGCCGAGGAAGCCGTCGACCATGTCGGGATCGACCTCGATGATTTTCTCGGCCTCGAGGCCATGGGCCTCCAGATGAACCTTGCGTGCGGCTTCGGCGTCAGGCGCCTCGACCAGGCAAAAGACTTTGCCGCACTTTTCGTTATGCCAATATTTGCGATAATCGACGCCATATTTGGCCTGGACAGCAAGATCCGCCTCGTGGGCCTTGCGCAGGTCTTCGGCATTGGCGCCGGGAACCTGATGGATATCGAGATAAAGCGGCATCTCTTGCCCAACTCCGATCGGCGGGTTCTCTAGCGCGATTCATCCTGCTGCGCAAAAGGAGACCCGGTGGTAGAGCCGCCTTCATGAATGAGATGTTTGGCAAGCCCCTAAATCCGGACGCGCTGGCCGATCTCGGGCTACCCGGCTGGGTCTATCATGACCCGCATTTCTTCGAAGCCGAAAAAGCGGCTTTCCTTCGCGCAAGCCCGCAGATCGCCTGTCACACCAGTGACATCGCGGAGCCGGGCGACTGGCAGAGCTTCGATTACTTGGGCGAGAGCATCATCGTCATTCGCGGGGACGACGGGAAGGTACGGGCGTTCCACAACGTCTGTCGCCATCGCGGGTCGCGGATCTTGGACGGGAACGAAGGGTGCGCGCGAGTCCTGACCTGCCCCTATCATGCGTGGAGTTACGACCGGCAGGGTCAGCTGGCCGGTGTTCCCCACCGCCAGGACTATCCGGGATTGGAACCGGGGAAGCTCGGCTTGAAGCCCGTCGTGCTGGAGGAATGGCGCGGATTCCTTTTCGTCCGGTTGGAGGACGGCTTACCGAGCGTAGCCGAGATGATGGCGCCCTACGACGCGGAAATCGCCCCATACCGCTTAGAGGGATTGCGCGCGATCGGCCGGGTGACGCTTCGGCCGCGCAACCTCAACTGGAAGACGATTGCCGACAATTACAGCGACCATCTGCACATACCCGTTGGCCATCCCGGACTCACACGCCTGTTCGGGCGCAGCTACAGAATCGAGGCGCGCGAGTGGGTCGACAAGATGGAAGGGGACCTTCGCGACGATCCTTCAGAGGCTCCTAGCGAGCGGGCCTATCAATCACTGCTGCCGGCCGCGTTGCACCTACCCGAGAGTCACCGACGCAAATGGCTCTATTTCAAGCTATTCCCGTGCGTGGCCTTCGACATCTATCCAGACCAGGTCGACTTCATGCAGTGGATCCCGACCGGGCCGACGACCAGTGTCATTCGCGAGATCAGCTACGCGTTGCCCGACCCGCGGCGAGAGATGCGCGCAGCACGCTATCTCAACTGGCGGATCAACCGCCGCGTCAACCTTGAGGACACGGCGCTGATCTCGCGGGTTCAGCGCGGGATGGAAAGCGACAGCTTCACACCTGGCCCGCTCGGAAAAAGCGAAGTCTGCCTTCGCAATTTTACCGCCAAGCTTCGCGCCTTCATTCCCGAAGCGCGGCTCGAGCGACCTCCGGCGAACTGGCCGCGGGCGCATTGAATCGATGCATCAGCGTGCGGATGACTAGCCCGCCAACCAGGAGTGCCAGGCCCCACAGGTTGGCCTCAAGCCCGGACCCGTAGAAAGCGAATAGCGCAAAGCCGATTCCGACGACGATGGGAATCGTTGCGAGCGGCGACTGGCGCAGCCTCAGCGCCTCCAGCGACCCGACCAGGTAGACAACCAGCACAGCGACGGTCGAGAGCAGGATGACGAACTGAAACAGGCCCGCCGTGGTTCGGCTGCTGTTGAAGAACACCAGCAGGATTACGATCCCGGACGAAACCAGTTGACTCACAACCGGCGTGTTCGGCGGCCGGGTTCGCGACAAAGGCGAGGGCAGGTCGCCGCGAAGAGCCAATGCGTAGCCCGCTTCCCCGGCAACCATGATGCCGCCATTGAGCGCACCAAATGCTGCGATGGCCATGCCCAATGCGGCGAGGATGGCGGCGCTTTCGCCCCACTCTGACACTAGTGCATCCGCGAACGGGGCCGCCGATGACGCCGTCTGGGCGAGGGGAAGGAGGAGCAGCACGGACGTGCTTGAAAGCAGGTAGAGCATGGCGACGAAAGCCGTGCCCGCGACCATCGCCCGTGGAATGTTGCGCGCGGGGTCGCGGATCTTGCCGACCGGCGCCAATGCATTTTCGAAACCCGTCAGGGCGAACAGGGTCAGCGCCACCGCGAGCGAGATATTGTCGATCGATAGCGGTTCTGGCGCCAGGGGCTCGAAGGAGCGGCCTTGAGCCCCGCCAATCGCCGCAAGTGCAATGACCGCCAGCAGCGGCAGCAACTTCAGCAAGGTCGTCACCACCGCCAGCCTTCCCATGGCACGCGCCCCGGCGGCGTTGACGGCTGTGAGAAAGACGATGAACCCCACCGCCAGCAGTGCAACCCTGCCCGAACCCGCGACGAGCGGAACGACGCGGGATGTCGCCGAGGCGGCAGCAATGGCCAGGGCCGCATTCGCCGCCCAGGTCGAAACCAGGAAGCACCAAGCGACGATAAAACCTGCCAGCGGCCCGAAACCGCGCTCTATATAGGCCTGCAAACCTTCGCCGTCGGCGGTGACCAGTCGCGACAAGGCGAAGGCGATGCACAAGGCGCCGAGGCCGCTCACCAACCAGCCGGCGATCGCATTGGGGCCGAGCGGAGCAAGCGCAACCGGGAGCATAAATATGCCGGAGCCGATGATCCCCCGACGACCAGTGCTGCGGTCATCCAGGGGCCCAGCAATTGCGGTGCACCGCGTTCACCCATCGATGGCTCCCCCCGGGACTTGGCAATGACCGGTCGTCGGCCTAGTCCGCGCGCCGAACCGTATAGCAACAGGGACTTTCATGCGCGCGTTTCTTTTCCCCGGACAAGGCAGCCAGTCGGTCGGAATGGGCAAGGCTCTGGCCGACGCGAGCGCCGTCGCCCGCGAGGTCTTCGGCGAGGTCGACGAGGCGCTGGGTCAGCATCTTTTCCGGCTGATGATCGAAGGACCTGAGGACGACCTTAAGCTGACGGAGAACGCCCAGCCGGCGATCATGGCTAACGCGCTCGCCGTTTTTCTAGTCCTGACCCAGGATGGCGGAGTCGATCTTGAGAAAGCGGTGCAGTTCGTCGCCGGGCACAGCCTTGGCGAATATAGCGCGCTTGCCGCGGCTGGCACGTTCGATCTTGCGACCACCGCCAGGCTGCTGAAACTGCGCGGTCAGGCGATGCAGCGCGCCGTGCCGGTGGGCGAGGGCGCGATGGCCGCCCTGCTTGGCGCCGACCTCGACCTTGCGCAACGCATTGCCGCAACTGCCGCCGAGGGCGAAGTCTGCGAGGTTGCGAATGACAATGACCCGTCGCAGGTCGTCATTTCCGGCCATAAGGGCGCCATCGATCGCGCCATCGCGCTGGCCAAGGACATGGGTGCCAAGCGGGCGCTCGCCCTTCCGGTAAGCGCGCCGTTCCATTGTTCGCTGATGCAGCCCGCCGCCGATGCCATGGCCGAGGCGCTGTGCATGGTCGACCTCGCCACTCCGGCAGTGTCGCTCTACGCCAACGTTACCGCTGCAGCGACGGCCGATCCGGATACCATCCGCGATCAGCTTGTCCAGCAAGTGACCGGCATGGTTCGGTGGCGCGAAAGCATCGCCAACATGACGGCCGAGGGCGTGTCGGAATTCGTCGAGCTTGGCGGCAAAGTGCTTGGGCCAATGGTCAAGCGGATTTCGCCCGAAGCCAAAGTCGTCAGCGTCGTGACCATTGAGGATATTGAAGCCATCGCCAAGGAGCTCGCATGATGTTCGACCTTTCGGGAAAGACCGCGCTTGTGACGGGCGCGAGCGGCGGGCTTGGCTCGGCTATCGTCAAGGCGCTCATCGACCAGGGTGCGACTGTCGCCGTTTCCGGCTCCAACGAGGCGAAGCTCAAGGAATTTGCCAGCGGTTTCGGAAGCAAGGCGATCCCGCTGGTCTGCAATCTCTCGGACACGGCGTCGGTGGACCAGCTCGTCCCGCAAGCGGTCGAAGCGCTCGGCGGCAAGATCGACATTCTCGTCAACAATGCCGGCATCACTCGCGACAACCTTGCGATGCGGATGAAGGACGAGGACTTTCAGCAGGTCATTACCGTCAACCTGGAAGCGGCATTTCGTCTAATGCGCGCCGCGATGAAGCCGATGATGAAGGCGCGCCGCGGGCGGATCATCAACATCACATCCGTCGTCGGTGTGACCGGCAACCCTGGCCAAGCGAATTACGTCGCATCGAAGGCTGGCCTCATCGGCATGTCGAAAAGCTTTGCCCAGGAGGTCGCAAGCCGCGGGATTACCGTCAACTGCATCGCTCCGGGCTTCATGATCTCGGCCATGACCGACGCGCTCAACGATGCGCAGCGCGAAGCGATTCTCGGCAAGATACCGGCAGGGGCGATGGGGAAAGGCGAGGATATCGGTGCTGCGGTTGTCTATTTAGCCTCCGACGAGGCCGGATATGTTACCGGGCAGACGCTTCACGTGAACGGCGGGATGGCAATGCCGTAAGCCCCTCGAATGAGGGTCCCAACGGATCATCCGTCGCGCTGCGAACAGCGCAACGATAGTCACGGCAATGCCGGCGATCACGTCGACCAAGTAGTGGCCGCCGTCGATCGGGGTCGACACGATCGTCAGGAAGGCGAGCGTCATGCCGGGAAGTCGCAGCCAGTTGATCCCGGTGCGGTAAAAACCCCAGAAGGTCACTGCCGACAGGCCGGCATGATAGCTGGGGAAGGTGATCAGCCCCTGCATGTTTGCGAAATCCAAGCGGGCAATTGTCCCGTCACGCAGCGACATGAAATCGCCAAGCTTGATGAAGCCCGCCCAAGGCACGACGTTCTCGAACGTAGTTGGCGTGATACCGTAGTGGATCGGATAAGCGACCGCCGGCATGAACGCAGAAATGAAGATGCAGACGGCGCCGCACAGCATCGCCGCGAGCATGACGGTCCGCAGGTCTTCGAGCTTCTGCATGAATCCCAGCGCACATACGAGAAAGACGATCTGCGGGATCAGTGACCCGTAAGCGACGTAGAGGACGACGACGGCCACCTTGCTTTGGTCGACGAGCCGCATGGCCGCCATCCAGTCGAAACCCAAGGCCAAATCCCAGCGCACGAACGTCTCATCCCACAAAGGCGCATTGGTTCGCGCGGCAAGGTAGGACAATACGATTCCAACGGCGCTGAAGAGGAGCACTTGGCTTAAGGAAATGCACATCTCCGCGAATTTTTCGACGGGTCGAATATGCCGGTAATAATAAGCGACGCCCCACAAGGTGCCGCAGGACAGCGTCAGTGGCAGGATACCGCGCAGCGTGATGGGCACAGGATCGGCCAGTTCGACCAACCCGAGGCAAATGGTGAGGAAAAGCAGAAACGCCCAGGCAGCGGCGTTTGAACTGACAGGGCGGCGATCGTTCCGGTGCTCCATGGCGGGGGCAAATAGCGTTTCATGGTTAAGATTATGCCAATCGCTGGCCATGAATATCGCCTGAGTGCAAACCCTTGTCGCCCAAAAAGCGCCACCTATATCGCCGCGTAACGATGAAGATATTTCGGATGCGTTGCGACGCGTCCGGGGCAGCAAGAAGAGGAATCATTATGGCCAAAGTGATCGGTATCGATCTTGGGACCACCAACAGCTGCGTCGCCGTGATGGAAGGTGGCAAGCCCAAGGTGATCGAGAACAGCGAGGGTGCCCGCACCACGCCGTCGGTGGTCGCCTTCACGAAGGACGGCGAGCGCCTCATCGGCCAGCCCGCGAAGCGCCAGGCCGTGACCAATCCCGACAACACGATTTTCGCTGTGAAGCGGCTTATCGGCCGCCGGTTCGACGACCCGATCACCAAGAAGGACACCGAGCTGGTGCCCTACAAGATCGTCAAGGGCACGAACGGTGACGCCTGGGTCCAGGCGGGAGGCAAGGATTATTCGCCGTCGCAGATCAGTGCTTTCATTCTTCAGAAGATGAAGGAAACCGCCGAGGCCTATCTCGGCGAGACGGTCACCCAAGCGGTAATTACCGTTCCCGCTTACTTCAACGACGCGCAGCGCCAGGCGACCAAGGACGCCGGCCAGATTGCCGGCCTTGAAGTGCTGCGCATCATCAACGAACCGACGGCGGCAGCGCTGTCCTACGGTCTCGAGAAGAACGACGGCAAGACCATCGCTGTCTACGACCTTGGCGGCGGCACGTTCGACATTTCGATCCTCGAGATTGGCGACGGCGTGTTCGAGGTGAAGTCGACCAATGGCGACACCTTCCTCGGCGGTGAGGATTTCGACGCCAAGATCGTCGAATATCTCGCCGACAAGTTCAAGGCGAAGGAAGGCATCGACCTTCGCACTGACCGCCTTGCGCTTCAGCGGCTCAAGGAAGCCGCAGAGAAGGCCAAGATCGAGCTGTCGAGCGCGCAGACCACGGAGATCAATCAGCCGTTCATCACCGCGCGCATGGAAGGCGGCGCGACGACGCCGCTCCACCTCGTCGAGACGATCAGCCGCGCTGACCTCGAGAAGCTGGTCGCGGAGCTGATCAATCGTACGCTTGATCCTTGCAAGAAGGCGCTCAAGGACGCTGGAATCGACGCCAAGGCGATCGACGACGTCGTGCTGGTCGGCGGCATGACCCGCATGCCGCGCGTGCGCGAAGTCGTGAAGGATTTCTTCGGCAAGGAGCCGCATGTCGGCGTCAATCCGGACGAAGTCGTGGCCATGGGCGCCGCCATCCAGGCGGGCGTGCTTCAGGGCGACGTCAAGGACGTTCTGCTGCTGGACGTCACGCCGCTTTCGCTCGGCATCGAGACTCTGGGCGGTGTCTTCACGCGGATGATCGATCGCAACACGACGATTCCGACCAAGAAGAGCCAAACCTTCTCGACCGCGGACGACAACCAGAATGCGGTGACCATCCGCGTGTTCCAGGGCGAGCGCGAGATGGCGGCCGACAACAAGATGCTCGGGCAGTTCGACCTGGTCGGAATTCCGCCTGCGCCGCGCGGTGTGCCCAGATCGAGGTCACGTTCGACATCGACGCCAACGGAATTGTCAACGTCTCCGCGAAGGACAAGGGCACCGGCAAGGAGCAGCAGATCCGCATCCAGGCGTCGGGCGGTCTTTCGGATTCCGATATCGAGAATATGGTCAAGGAAGCGGAGCAGTTCGCCGAGGAAGACAAAAAGCGCCGAGCCGGGGCGGAAGCCAAGAATCAAGCGGAAAGCCTCGTCCACTCGACCGAAAAGCAGCTCGCCGAACATGGCGACAAGGTTTCGGCCGAAGTGAAGAGCGAGATTGAGGGCGCGATCGCCGAGGTGAAGACCGCGCTCGAGGGCGGCGATCCTGAGGTGATCACTGCCAAGACCAATGCCCTCGCACAGTCGGCGATGAAGCTTGGCCAGGCGATGTACGAAGCCCAACAGGCTGAAGCCGCGCCTCAGGGTGAAGCATCCGCGGAAGCGGAAGCCAAACCTGCGGAAGAGGATGTCGTTGACGCCGAATTCTCAGAGGTCGACGACGAGAACAAGGGATGATCATGGTCGCAAGGGCGCCGGTTAAAAAGCAGCCGGCGCCCTTCGCCGTGGGTGGGGTCGTCTAGTGGTTCGTGAAGATTTCTATCAGCTGCTCGGCGTTTCGCGGGACGCCGACGCAGCAACGATCAAGTCCGCGTATCGGCGGCTGGCCATGGAATGCCATCCCGACCGGACCGGCGGCTGCAAGGACAATGAGGCCAAGTTCAAGGCAATCAGTGAAGCTTATGATTGCCTGAAGGACCCGCAGAAGCGCGCAGCCTACGACCGCTTCGGTCACGCCGCTTTCCAGAATGGTGGCGGAAGCGGCAACGATCCGTTCGGATCGGCCGGCTTTGAAGGCTTTTCAGACATCTTTTCGTCGATTTTCGGCGAGTTCATGGATCCACGCGGGCAGCGCCAGAACGTCGCGCGCGGAGCAGACCTGCGTTACGACCTCGAGCTGACGCTCGAAGAGGCGTTTGCTGGCGCCGAAAAGGAAATCCATATCGAGGCGCTTTCGCGCTGCGAAACATGTTCGGGCAGCGGATCGAAAGGCGAGGGGCGCGCCGCGCGGTGCCCGGGTTGCGGCGGCGGGGGCAAGGTCCGCGCGCAGCAGGGGTTCTTCGTCGTCGAGCGAACCTGTCCGCACTGCCTCGGCGCTGGCGAGACGGTCGCCGACCCGTGCAACAGCTGTCATGGCGAAGGACGCGCGCTGAAGCGGCGTAAGATCAGCGTCGATATTCCCGCAGGCGTCGATGAGGGGACGCGAATCCGCGTTGCCGGAGAGGGCGAGAGCGGAATGCGCGGAGCGGCGAGCGGCGACCTCTACCTATTCGTGCACATGAGGCGCCATCCCATCTTCCAGCGCGACGGGACCAACCTCGTCGCCGAATGCCCGGTTAGCTTCACGACCGCCGCGCTCGGCGGAACGGTCACCCTGCCAGGGATCGACGGCAGGACCATCGATGTCGCCATTCCGGCCGGGACTCAGTCGGGAGAAATGCTGCGCCAGCGCGGGGCTGGAATGAGCGTTCTCCGCGGTCGCGGCCGAGGCGACCTCGTCGCGCGAATCCTGGTCGAGACTCCGACCAAGTTAAGCAAGGCGCAAAAGGCGTTGCTCAAGCAGTTCCAGGACAGTGAGACCGGCGAGGAATGTCCGGCCGCGAAGGGGTTTTTCGCTCGGGTCCGCGAGATGCTGGGCTAGGACACGCTTTCCATCAACTCGGGAAAGCGCCGGCTCAGGCTGGCTAAGGTATATGGCTTCTGGACGACGATCCGCGGGCGGTGCCGCTCCGGCAATTGCGCCTGTTCGCCGTAGCCGGTCGCGAACATGAACGGGATTTCCAGGTCGGCTAGCCGATCCGCGATTGCAAAGCTGTTGTGATCGCCGAGATTGATGTCGAGCACCGCGATATCGGGCGGCGACGTTTCGATCGCGATGATCGCTCCGGCGACGCTGCCTTCTGTCGTGACATGCCGTGCACCAAGCTTGCGAAGCAGGTCTTCGGCATCCAGCGCAATGACCAGGCTGTCTTCGATGAGGAGGACATGCTTGCCCGCCAGCAACGTCGAATCGACCTCGGCCTGCTGCGGCTCGGGCTTGGTGAACTGAATTGTCGGTGAGTTGCGTACGGGTGCTTCATCGAGGGCTACATGCTTCGCCGGAACCGTGAACCGAGCCTTCAAACCACTTGGCTCGAAAGTAAGATCGGCAGTGCCGCCAAGGTCGTAGGGCACCGAATGCTGGATGATGGTCGTACCAAAGCCGCGCCGCTTCGGTTCCTCGACAGGAGGGCCGCCGGCCTCAATCCATTCGATCGCAACGTTGCCGTCTTCGTCCTTCTGGCAACCCACGTGCACCCTGCCGCCGTTGGACAGGCTGCCGTACTTTGTCGAATTGGTCGTCAGTTCATGAATGACGAGCGCAAGGGTCGAGTAGGCCTGCGGATTGAGCATGACATCGCAGCCGTTGGTCGTGATTCGCTTGAGCCCATCCTGAAGGAATGCTGCCGCCTCCGCCTCGATCAGGCTCTGAAACGGGGCGGGGCCCCATTGGTCTTCGGTGATCTGGTTGTGTGCGCGGGCAAGCGCATGGACGCGCTGGTCAACCACCGCAACGAAATCGTCAACCGAGGCACCGTCGGGCGGACGAGACTGTCGGATAAGCCCGCGAATCAGCGACAGGATGTTGCGGACACGGTGATTCAGCTCCGCGATTAGCAAATCCTGGCGGGCCGTCGCCCGCTGGCGCTCCACGGTCGCCTCGTCGGAAAGGCGAAGCACGACTTCAATGAGGGTCGCACGGAGCGTCTCGGCCACCCGCACCTCGGATGGCGTAAACGGTTCGGAGCGGCCGTGAACCAGTTCCTTCCATTCCTCGAAGCTCTCGCGCGGCGTGAGCCGCGGTCCGTTTGGGCCATATTCGACCGGCTTGTGCGGATCGCCCGCCCATCGAACGGAGCGGACACGTTCCGATCGGAACAGTATGACATAGTCGCGCGGCGTCCGGCTGATCGGCAGCGACATCATTCCCGCTACCGACCCGAAGTCGGAATCGGGGACCAGGTCGGCAATTCGGTCGGTTGCGAAGACCCGCGAGGCAGCAGCGCCGTTTAACGCCTGGACGATCGCCGCCACGCCGCGCGTGTCAGGAGTCTGGCCTGACATCGCGTAACTGCCGTTGATCCAGACGGCCACCCCGTCAGCAGGGATGGCGTGTGTAAGAATGTCGGAGAGCCAGGCCGGGTCATTGAGCAGCGTCTCGTCGGACGCGACCGCCCCGAGCAACTGGTCGGAAATATCGCGCGCCCGCCGCTCATATTCGACGACTTGCTGGCGCAGGCGGCTCTCGATCCGCATTGCGAACATCTGGGCGAAGAGTTCGGCGACCGAGCGCCGCTCGAAGCCGGGACAGCGCGGGCTGTAATGGTGGCAGGCGATCAGACCCCATAATTTCCCATCGACGAGGATCGAGATCGACATGGAGGCGCGAACGCCCATGTTCCGCAAATATTCGATGTGGATTGGTGAGACCGACCGCAAGACGGACAGCGATAGATCGATCGGCTTCCTGTTCTCGTCGAGCGTGGGGACGATCGGTACCGGCATCGAGTCAATGTCGGTGATCACGCGAAGCAGCGACCTCGTGTAGAGTTCGCGCGCTTGCTTCGGGATGTCCGTGTGCGGGTAGTGGAGTCCGAAAAAGCTGCCGATCCCGCTCTTGGCATGCTCTCCAACAACTTCTCCCGACCCGTCGGCGTCGAAGCGATAGACCATCACCCGGTCGAAGCCGGTCAGGGCCCGAACCTGGCGGGCGCCCTCCGCAAAGAATGCGGCAAGGTCGCGGGCTGTGTCGAGGCGGCCGATCATGCCTCGAACCGTGCCCGTCGCGTCGCCGTAGTCGCGCTCGTTCGAAGGCTCTGCTTCGATAATGATCTTCGACCCGGAAACGTGGATCGCGGCGTCGAAGGGCCGTCCCGAGCCGGTCAGGGGCAGGCGGAAGACTCGCTCGATCGCATCTTCACCGCGCAAGAGTGCGAGACGGTTGCGAAGGGAATGTACGGCCTCCGCCTGCAGGAAGTTCGCGATCGGCTGGCCGATCAGCGCATCCGGCGCGACGTCGAGAAAATCGGCCACGTTCGCCGACACTGCGGATACGATCCAGTCGGTCGAAAGCGCGATCAGGAACCCGATCGGCTGGATCGCGCCCAATAGGTGGATGGGCTCGCGATCGCAGTTGGTGAGGTCAACCGCGGCGGATGAATCCCAATCGCTCATGCGCGCACGCTGGTGGCTGTGGATTCAAACAACGCAAACATCTCCAGGGCCGAGCGGATCGCACTGGCGATGGCCAGGTCGTCGTCAAGCTGAGCATCCAAATAAGCGATGAAAGCGCGCCAATGTCCAGCCGGTGTCGGCGCGGCTAGAAATCGGCGCGGAAGGCCGGCCGCAACTTGCCGGGCGAGGACCGCTCCGCCAAGGCGCGAGCCTTCGAGAACGTAGGCGCCGCCGAGCACTTCGGGAAAAGAACGAAGCGGCGGAATTGAACCCGTCGACGGAGAGTCGAGTCCGAGGTTGGCGAGGTCCTGTCGCAACGCAGCAGAGCGCCGGTGTTGGTGAAAGCCCGGTAGGTTCGAGCCGCCAGCGTCCGCGATCGCCTGCTCGGCGGGCAGGAAGGCGGCGGCGTGGGCAAGCAGGAACTCGCCATATTGCCGCTGGTCGGCAAGATCGAAACCGGCGAAATACGCGTCAACGCGGTCATGCGCCGCGCGCGTCGCGGCGCGAAGCTGGAGATGCGCGCTCAAGCGGAGGTGCCGAAGACCCGCGCGAAAATCTGATCGATCCGCTTCATGTGGTAATCGAGGTCGAAAAGCGCTTCGAGCTCGGACTCGGACAGTTTCTCCGTGACTTGGCTGTCCGCCTTCAGCAGGTCGAGCAGTTGCAACTCGCCGTCCGACTCCCACACCTTCATCGCATTGCGCTGGACCAGCGCGTAACTGTCCTCGCGGCTGAGGCCGGCCTGGGTGAGCGCGAGGAGCACACGCTGCGAATGGATGAGGCCGCCCATGCGATCCATGTTGCGCCGCATGCGCTCGGGATAGACCAGCAGCTTGTCGATCACACCGGTCAGGCGAGCGAGCGCGAAGTCGAGCGTGATGCAGGCATCGGGGCCGATGAAACGCTCGACCGACGAGTGGCTGATGTCCCGCTCATGCCAAAGCGCGACATTCTCCATCGCCGGGACGACGGCGGAGCGCACCACTCGGGCGAGACCGGTGAGGTTTTCGGTCAGCACCGGATTGCGCTTGTGCGGCATCGCGGAGCTGCCCTTCTGGCCGGGTGAGAAATATTCCTCGGCCTCGAGCACTTCGGTCCGTTGGAGGTGGCGAACCTCGACCGCCAGCCGCTCGATCGAGGACGCGATGACTCCGAGCGTCGCGAAGAACATCGCATGGCGGTCCCGCGGGATGACCTGGGTGCTCGTCGGCTCCGGGGTCAGGCCCAGTTCCTTCGCGACATGCTCCTCGATCGCCGGGTCGATGTTCGCGAAGGTGCCAACCGCGCCGGAAATCGCGCAGGTGGCGATGTCGTTGCGGGCTGCGGCTAAGCGCGCGCGATTGCGATCGAACTCGGCATAGGCCTGCGCGAGCTTCAATCCGAAGGTGACAGGCTCGGCATGGATGCCGTGGCTGCGGCCAATGGTCGGCGTCAGCTTATGCTCGAAGGCGCGTCGCGTGAGCACCGCGAGCAGGGCATCGAGATCCTCGAGCAGCAGGTCGGCGGATTGTCTGAGTTGGACGGCGAGACTGGTGTCGAGTACGTCGCTGCTGGTCATGCCCTGGTGAAGCCAGCGCCTTTCCGGCCCCAGCTTCTCGCCGGCCCAGGTAAGGAAGGCGATGACGTCATGCTTGGTCACGGCCTCGATCGCGTCGATCGCGGGCACGTCGATGTCGCCGAGCACGTCGTCATCATAGGCCTTGCGGATCGTCGCTGCGTCGTCGGCCGGGATCATTCCGATCTTTCCCATCGCTTCGGCCGCGAATACCTCGATCGCCCACCAGATTCGGTAGCGGTTTTCACTCGACCAGATGGCCGTCATTGCGGGGCGGGAATAACGTGGAACCATGGGCTGGTCGGCTAGCAGGGGAGCGGCAAGTCGCAATCGCCAGACTGGCGCGACACCGGCTAATGGCATTAGTGACGCAGGCATGAGCAATCTTACGCCCTTTCATATCGCCTTTCCCGTCGACGACCTGGACGCCGCGCGCCGGTTTTACGGTGGCGTGCTCGGATGTGGCGAAGGCCGCAGCAGCGACCGGTGGATCGACTTCGACCTCTTTGGCCACCAGATTGTGGCGCACCTTTCCGAACAGCCGCGCGCGAACGCACCCGGCAATGCGGTCGACGGCCATGACGTGCCGGTGCCGCATTTCGGAGTCGTCCTTCCGACGTCTCAATGGAATGCGCTCGCCGAGCGTTTGAAGGCTGCCGGCGTACCGTTCATGATTGAGCCGTATACGCGCTTCGCGGGAGAGCCAGGCGAGCAATCGACGATGTTCTTCCTCGATCCCGCCGGCAACGCGCTGGAATTCAAGGCCTTTGCTGACATGGGCCAACTGTTCGCGCGCTAGATCAACCCCATCGCCTTCATGCTTGAGCGCCCTTGGGCGCCGACGATGAGATAGTTGTGAGGCGCGCTATTCATGCGCCGGCCAGCGTCGATGAGGTCGCGGGTTAGGCGGATGTCGGCCTGGCTCGGGGTCGGGTCGCCCGATGGATGGTTGTGGACAGCGTTGGCGGACAGCAGCGGCCCGGTGCCACCTAAGCGGGCGATCAAGGACTTGGCCCTGGCCTTTGTGTCGCGGCGCGGAATGGCGAGCGTAAGAAGATATTCAACCAGTTCATGATCGAGCAGCGCCCCGCCGCCGCCTTCGAACGGGCGCTGGCGCAGGCGGGCACGATGCCCTGACGCGTCACTCGGAGCTTCCTCAATGCGGGCAACGCTAGCGGGGTGGATTGCGCTGTGTAACGGTGCAACCGTATCGGCGACGGAACGGCGGCATAGGGAACGGGTTTAACTTTCGATGGTATCCTGGCGTGACCAATCAGGGGAGGGTGATGTTGCGCCCGATGCGGCACCGGCAACGGTGGCTCGCGGGCGGTCGCGATTGCGTTTCATCTCAGCATTGCTTCTCGCCGGCCTGCTTGTCCTTCTCGTCGCCGCATGGCTCGCACGCGGGCCGATTGCCGAACAGTTCATCGAACGCGAACTCGAGCGGCGCGGCGTTCGCGCCACCTACACCATCGACCGGATCGGACTGCATAATCAGGTCATCCGCAACGTCACGATCGGCGACCCGGCGAAGCCGGATCTCACCGCGCGCTACGCGCGGATTCAGATGCGGTTCAAATGGGACGGCACCATCGCGATCTACCGGATCGTGGCGCGCGGCGTGCGGCTGCGCGGCCGGCTGCTGGACAGCGGCCGAGTGACCTGGGGCGAAGTGGACAAGCTGCTTCCGCCGCCAAGCGGCGAGCCGTTCCGCCTGCCAGATGTCGCGGTGGACATCGCGGACTCAACGCTGGCACTCGCCACGCCCTACGGCAACCTGGGGTTTGCGGTTGCCGGCTCCGGCAACCTGACCGGCGGCTTTAAGGGCAAGCTGGCGGCGGCTTCAGGATCACTGCGGATGGGTGCATGCGCGCTGGACGGCATGCGTGCGTCGGTCGCGCTCGCAGTCGTCGCTCGCCGACCGCACGTGCGCGGGCCGTTGACTGCGGAGACCCTCAATTGTCCGAAAAGCCGAATGGCGCTGGTGGAGCCCAAGCTCGACCTCGACAGCAGCTTCAGCGAGGGTTTCGATTCCTTTGACGGCAAGGGCCGAATCGCCGTTCAGTCTCTGACCGCCGGGGATAACGGCCTCGCTAACCTCGCCGGGGTTCTCGGCTTCAAGGGCGACGCCGAGGATGCTTCTGGCAACTTCGATCTCTCGGCGCAGCGGGCGCGGCTCGCGGCCATATTCGCCGACCGAACCCGCCTCAAAGGCCGCTACAGGCTATGGCCTGCGAAGGGCAGCCTCGGTGTCAACGCCGACTATGACGCGACCAGCGCAGCACTCGCCGCTCCGCTCGTTGCGCAACTGAAGGGGCCGTTCGAAGGCGCCAAGGGAACGCCTCTGGGGCCTGTCGCGCAGGCGATCGCTGCGGCAGTCCAGCGAACGGCAAGCGGATTCGACGCCAAGGGCAAGCTGACCCTGGTCAATCTGCGTGGGGGTGGAGCGGCACGGATCAGAGCCGCTGACGTTCGCGGACCGAACGGCGCGCGGGTGCTCGTCGGCGGCGGCGACGGAATCACTTATTATTGGCCAAGTGGAAAGCTACGCATCGATGGCAGGATTGCGACTGACGGCGGCGGGCTCCCCCGGACCGACATCGTACTCAGCCAGCCAAGGGGCGTCGGACGGCTGACCGGAACGGCGCGCATGGCGCCCTATTCGGCCGGCGGGGCTCGTCTCGCAATGTCGGAAATCCGCTTCGAAGGTCAGCGGGACGGCTCCACGGAGCTGGAGGCGGTGGCGCTGCTCGACGGACCCTTCTCCGGCGGCCGTGTTACCGGCCTCCGGCTTCCGATCGAAGGACGGTTCGGTGGGCCGGGTGGCGGGTTCCTATTCGGTCGCGGATGCATCGACGCGCGTTTCAGCTCACTCACCGCAGGCGCGCTTCGAATCGGAGCCACGCGAGTGCCGGTCTGCCCGACCGGCGGAGCGATTCTCGCCAAGCGCGACGGCGGTCCCCTGCAAGTCGGCGCTCAGACTCGAAACCTACGGCTTTCCGGAACGCTTGGGCGTTCGCCTTTCGCGCTGACCGCAGCGCAGGCGATCCTGAGCGCGACGGACCGTTTCGCCGCGACCGAGCTTGCGATGCGCATGGGCAAGAGCGAGGCGCCGGTGCGAATCCAAGCGTCACGCCTGACCGGCAACATGGGGCGCGGTGGGGCGGTCGGCGATTTCGCGGATGCCGAGGCCATTATTGGCCGGGTGCCAATCCGGCTGAGCGAGGCGGCCGGCAAGTATGATTTCCGCCGCGGCGTGCTCGCGATCAACGGATCGGCGACGGTTACGGACATGGCGCCGGAGCCGCGCTTTTACCCGCTCAAGAGCAACGATCTCCGCTTCCGTCTCGCCAACGATAAAATCGAAGCCGGTGGAACGTTAACTGACCCCGAAACCGGAATCCGGGTCGCGGACGTTACCATCGACCATCGCCTGTCGACCGGAAACGGCGGAGCTGTGATCGATGTCCCGGGGATTACCTTCGCCCTTAACGGCTTTCAGCCGACCGACCTCACACGTTTGACGGAGGGCATCGTCGCCCTGGTCGATGGCACGGTCAGCGGGCAGGGGCGGATCGACTGGACCGGAAGCGGCAAGGTCACCTCAACGGGCGAGTTCACCACGAACGGCCTCGATCTCGCAGCGGCCTTCGGTCCGGTGACAGGACTTTCGACGACTATCCGTTTCAGCGACCTTCTCGGGCTGGAAACCGCGCCCGGCCAGTCTCTCACGGTCGCGCAGCTCAATCCGGGTATCGAAGTGCTGAACGGGGAGGTGCGCTACCAGCTGCTGCCCGGCCGGCTGGTCAAGATCGAGCGTGGCGAATGGCCATTCATGGGAGGGCGCCTGATACTTGAGGAGACGATCCTCAACTTCAACCGGCCGACCGCCAAACGGCTGACGTTCACCGTCGTCGGCCTCAATGCCGAGACGTTCGTCGATACCCTTCAGTTCAGCGGAATCAGAGCCAGCGGCACCTTCGACGGTGTACTGCCGATGATCTTTGACGAGAGCGGCGGCCGGATCGTCGGAGGCCGGCTGGAAAGCCGCCCGGGCGGGGGCACGCTTTCTTACGAAGGGGCCGTAAGCAAAGCCAATTTGGGCACGATGGGCAGCCTGGCATTCGACGCGCTGCGCTCTCTGCGGTTCTCGAACATGGTCATCCGCCTCGATGGCGATTTGGCAGGCGAATTCGCGGCCGGCCTGACGATCGACCAGGTCGGCCTGGCCAACGCGACCGGAACCCAGCGGCTGGTGAAGTCCGTGCTGGGCAAGATTCCGTTCAAGTTCAATGTTAGCATCCGGGGTCCGTTCAGGGCGCTCATCGCCATGGCCAAGAGTTTTCGCGACCCGCGCAGCGTTATCGATGAAGTGATGCCCGTCCCGATCAACGACGTGCCGGGAATTATCACCGAGGTCCGCAGCCGCGAAGAAGAGCAGGAGCAGAGCCAGACTCCGGTCGAGCAGGACATCGAAGTCTCTACCAAGCCCCCAAGTGAAACCAAGCCTAGTGAAAGCGAGCCAAGCCAATGACCCCAGCGAACCTTCGCCTAGCTCGGAACGGAATGGCGGCCCTGTTGCTCCTTCCGCTGAGCGCGAGCTGCGTTTCCGTGAGCGCGCCCGACAAGCCGATTGAGATCAACCTGAACGTCAGGATCGAGCAGGAAGTGCTTGTTCGCCTTCAGCGTGATGTCGAGGAGTTGATACGCCAGAACCCGGACGCTTTCCCACAGCGCAAGCCGGACGGGGGGAGTCCGCGCTGATGCGATTGTTGCTAGTGCTTGCGGGCGTTGCAGCGTTGGCGGGTCCGGCGCTTGCCCAGCCCGAGCAATCGGCTGCCCGCGCCGCGGGTCAGGTCGGCGAGCGGTTCGACGGCTATCTTGGCATCGTCAGCGCGGTGCCGCCGGCGGTCCGCAGCCAGGTCAATGCCATCAACATCAAGCGCCGCGCGCTTTACAGCCAGCTTGGGGCCAGGCGCGGGGTCGCCCCGGGCGACGTCGGCGTCACGGCGGGTTGCGAGTTGCTCGGCGGAGTCGCGGTCGGCGAGGCGTATCTGCTGCCGGACGGGCGGTGGCGTCGTCGCGCTGCCGGCGAATCGGCTCCGCGGCCGGATTATTGTGGTTGAGCATCCGAGCCTGCGACACATAGAACCTAGGGCGAGAAGCGTCAGAAAAGGCCCTGAGGGTGAGTGCAATCGGTGGATGCACCGGTTGACTTGGCCAAGGCCCCTTCATAAAGGGGCGGCGCCTTGGCGGGCCTGACGCCGCCATGTTCCTTGCCTTAGACGCCAGCAGGCCATTTCTCCGGTCCGGCGGCGCGCATTTTGGGAGTTGAGGCACATGGCTGCGAACGGGATCGACCAGGAACCGCAATCTCCAAAGGATGCCCGATTGACGTCGCTCGACAAGCGGCTCGATCGGCTCAAGGCGGAGGAGGCGCTCAAGGACGGTCGGATGACGACCGAATCCCAGCGCGTAATCCGGTCTGCCGGAATGCGGATCCTGTCGGACCTGATCGGACTTCCGTTCGGCGCCGGCCTGATCGGCTGGCTGATCGATCGGGTGGCCGGCACGACGCCGTGGGTGATGCTGGCGATGCTGTTCCTCGGGTTCGGCCTCGCCGTCAGAAGCGTGTTTCGAGTGGCTAACAATCGCACCGGACAAGTTCCGGACACGAAGGAATAAACGTGGCGGCCGAGATCAAGATCGACCCGATGCATCAATTCCAGATCGACCCGCTGTTCGGGCCGGCTGCTCCGGGCGATCCATTCGTCTTCACCAACAGCGCGCTGTGGATGCTGATCGTCCTCGGCTCGATCTGGCTGTTCATGATGGGCGGAATGAAGCGGGAGCTGGTTCCCGGCCGCTGGCAGATGGCGGTCGAGGGAATCACCAAGTTCATCTACGACATGGTCGATACCAATATCGGCCCGGACGGCCGCCGGTATGTTCCGTGGATCTTCACGATCTTTGTCTTCATCCTGTTTGCCAACTTCATGGGGATGATGCCGTTCGGGATCATTCCGGGCGTCCACCCTTTCACCGTAACCAGCCAGTTCACGGTCACGGGCGTGATGGCGGTCATGAGCTTCTCGATCGTGCTCATTGTCGGTTTCTGGAAGCACGGCCTGCACTTCTTCAGCCTGTTCGTTCCGCACGGAACGCCCAAGCCGATGGTTCCGTTCATTTTCGTGGTCGAGCTGCTGAGCTTCCTAGTGCGACCGTTCAGCCTCGGCCTGCGACTTTTCGTGGCGATGATCGCCGGCCACATCTTGGTGAAGGTGTTCGCCTATTTCATCATCCAAGGTCTTCAGGGCGGCACCGCCATGGGGATCGGGATTTCGATACTGTCCTTCGTATTCATCGTCGCGGTCAACGTCCTCGAGCTGCTGGTCGCCGCGATCCAGGCTTATGTCTTCGCTCTTCTCACGTCGCTGTACATCAACGACGCGGAACATCTTCACTAAACGCGTTTACCCAAGGAGTTTGATATTATGGATCTTGAATCTGCAAAGGTCATCGGTGCCGGTCTCGCGGCAATCGGCGTCGGCGCTGCCGCTGCCGGCGTGGGCACGGTCTTCGGCTCGTTCCTTCAGGGCGCGCTTCGCAATCCGGCTGCGGCCGACGGCCAGCAGGGCCGACTGTTCATCGGCTTCGCGGCCGCCGAGCTGTTGGGCCTGATCGCCTTCGCAGTTGCGATGATCATCCTCTACGCCATCTAAGCCAAGAGCGTTTTGGTGGGGGCGGGCGTCGCCTGACGTCCGCCGCACCTGGCAGGAACAGCAATGCCCCAACTGAATCAGCTTGCCGAGGTCGCCAACAGCCAGTTCTTCTGGCTGCTGCTGGTGCTCGGCGCGATCTATTTCGGGATCGGCAAGGGCATGCTGCCCAAGATCCATGCGACCGTCGACGCGCGCGAAAAGCGCATGGCCGAAGACCTCGCCGCTGCGGAAGCCGCAAGGGCCCAGGCAGATGCGGTCGAAGCCGCCTACCGGGAGCGGATGGACGCCAGCCGAGCCGAAGCGACGAAGCTGACGGGCAAGGCCAAGGACGAAGGCGCCAAGTCGATGGAGAAATCGCTAGGCGAAGCCGATGCCGCGATTTCCGCAAAGATCGGCGAGGCGCAGCAGAGCCTCCGGGCCTCGCGCGAAGCAGCGGTCAAGGAGATTGAGCAGGCCGCGGCCGAGCTTGCTTCCGAGATCGCCCGGACGGTCGCCGGAGTTGAGGTCAAGGCGGCGGATTCGGCTCGCGCGGTGAAGGAGGTCATGGCCAATGCTTGAGCTAATGCTGGCTGCTGCAGCCGCCGAGCATGGCGAAGCCGCGGCTCATGCCACCCCCACTGCACTAGGCATGGACCCGACCCAGTGGGTCGCGCTGACCATGCTTGCGGTCTTCGCCATCTTCATCTGGAAGAAGGTGCCGGAATCGGTCGGCAAGTCGCTCGACAAGAAGATTGCCGAGATCAAGGCCCAGCTTTCCGAAGCCGAAACGCTTCGCAAGGAGGCCGAGGCGCTGAAGGCTGAATATGAGGCCAAGGCGAAGGCCGCCGAGGGCGAGGCCGCGGCGATGGTCGAGCGCGCCAAGACGGAGGCCAAGCAGATCGTCACCAAGGCCAAGAGCGACGCGAAGACCCTGGTCGAACGGCGCTCAAAGATGGCCGAAGAGAAGATTGCTGCCGAAGAGCGGGCGGCAATCGCCGACATCCACGCGACGGCCGCGCGGGTCGCTGCCGCTGGTGCTGCCAAGCTGGTCGCCGGCGCTCACGACGCAAAGTCTGACAAGCCGCTGGTCGACAAGGCGATCGCCAGCCTCTGATTTCATCGCCATCGAACAAAGAAGCCCGGGGCTAAGATCCGGGCTTTTTTGTCAGCCTTGCTGGTGTTGGCCGCCAGGCGCGCTGACACCCTCCAGCGCCGCGCTCGCGGCCTCGCCCGTCGTTTCACGGGAAAGATCGCCCAGGCTAACCATTCCGACCAGCCGTTCGTCCGAATCGAGCACCGGCATGCGGCGGACCTGTTCGTCGCTCATGCGCTTGGCGACGGCGTCGACGTCGTCGTCCTCATGGGCGCAGACGATCCCGTCGCTCATCAGGTCGCTGACCGGCGTATCGGGGCCGCGGCCTTCAGCAACGCCGCGAACGGCAATGTCGCGGTCGGTGACCATGCCGATCACCCGTCCATTCTCGCACACGGGGATCGAGCCGGTGTCGGCGCGCAGCATGAAGTGGGCTGCCTCTCGAGCTGTCTGCTCGGCGCTTACAGTCTCTACGTCGGTGGTCATAACATCGCTGATCTTCATCGCTGGGTTTCCTCTTCCACCGGCATCAACGAACGATCAGGGCACAATCTCCGTCAGCAGGTCGTAGGTCGAGACCAATTCGTCCTTCTGGTTGAAGATCTCGACCGCCCAGCGGACCACGCCGGTGTCTTCGCTCTTCAGCGACTTGGAGCGGACGGTCAGCTCGACCCGCATCGAATCGCCCGGATAGAGCGGCGTCAGGAACCGCAGATTCTCGAGTCCGGTGTTGGCCAGCACGGGGCCCGGATCGGGATCGACGAACAGGCCGGCGGCGAAGCTCAGGATGAGGTAGCCGTGCGCCACCCGTCCTTCGAATATCGGCGAGGCCTTGGCCGCTTCCTCGTCCATGTGAGCGTAAAATTTGTCGCCGGTGAATTCGGCAAAATGCTCGATGTCGGCGATCGTCACCGTCCGGCTGGCGGTGCGCAGCGTGTCGCCGATTTCGAGCTCGCTCATTCGTTTGCGAAACGGGTGCGCATCGATGACGTGCTTCGGCCCGCCCGGGATGTACTGCTCGCTGATCGCGGCGATCATCGCCGGGGTCGACTGGATGGCAGTGCGCTGCATGTAATGCTTCACACCGCGGATCCCGCCCATCTCCTCCGATCCGCCGGCGCGGCCGGGTCCGCCGTGGACCAGCACCGGAAGCGGCGAGCCGTGGCCGGTCGATTCCTTGGAATTGTCGCGGTTAAGGACGAGCATCCGGCCGTGGAAGGCCGCCGCGCCCTGGATGAACTCCCGCGCCGCATCGGGCGAGTAAGTGAACAGCGACAGCGCCAGGCTTCCCATGCCGCGATTGGCGAGCGCGACGGCGTCGGCCAAGTCCTTGTATGGCATGACGGTCGAGACCGGTCCGAATGCCTCGACGTCATGCACCGCGGCGCTGCTCCACGGGTCGTCAGCACGAAGCAGGATGGGGGCCATGAACGCGCCGCCTTCCGGGCCGCACTCCGCCTCGAGATTACCGGAGACGACGCGTGCACCCGCATTGAGCAACTTCTCGACCTGCGACCGGACGTCCTTGCGCTGGGCGACGGAAACGAGCGCGCCCATCCGGCTGTCCTTGTCGCGCGGGTCGCCAACCGTCGTTGCCTCAAGCCGTTCGCGGATCGCCGCCTCGACCGCGTCGAGATGCTCGGCGGGCGCCATGGCGCGGCGGATGGCCGTGCACTTCTGCCCCGCCTTCACCGTCATCTCGTTGACGACCTCCTTCACGAACAGGTCGAATTCCGGCGTTCCCGGTTCGGCATCGGGCCCGAGGATCGAGGCGTTGAGGCTGTCCTGCTCGGCAACGAAGCGGACGCTCTCGCGAAGCACGACCGGATGGTTCTTGAGCTTAGACGCCGTCGCCGCCGATCCGGTGAAGCTGACGACGTCTTGGCCGGTCAAATGGTCGAACAGATCGCCGACCCCGCCGACGATCAGTTGCACCGCACCGGTCGGCAGCAGCCCGCTGTCGATCATCACCCGGAAGGCGGCTTCGGTGAGGAACGCGGTGGCGCTGGCCGGCTTGACGATGGCGGGGACGCCCGCGAGCAAGGTCGGCGCCAGTTTCTCCAGCATTCCCCACACCGGGAAGTTGAAAGCGTTGATGTGCACAGCCGCGCCTTGCAGCGGTGTGTAGATATGCTGGCCGACGAAGTTTCCGCCTTTCGACAGCGGCTCCAGCGCGCCGTCGAGCAGAACGTGCGCATCGGGCAGCTCGCGGCGGCCCTTGGAAGAGAAGGAGAGCAGGGTGCCCGCGCCGCCCTCGATATCGATCCAGCCGTCTTTCCGCGTCGCGCCGGTCTGGTAGCTAAGCTCGTACAGCGCCTCTTTTGCCTCCAAAATGGCGAGGCCCAGCCCTTTGAGGATCCGTGCCCGCTGGTGGAAGGTGAGGGCGCGCAAGGCCGGCCCGCCGACGTGGCGGGCATGATCGAGCATGGCTTTGAAATCGAGCCCGCCGGAGCCGGTGGCGGCGACGATCGCCCCGTCGATCGCGCTCGGCAGCTCGGACAGGCTGGTGGTATCGCCGGCGACCCAAGAGTCGCGGGCGTAGTTGAGCAGTTGCTGGGTTTTCATGTCCCTTTCCGTGGCAGACGGCAGGCCGCTTTGCAAAGCCCCGGCGATCAGGTCCGATGTGGAGGATGTCGCAAGCTTGCGCTGACCACGGCGCCGCTACCGCCCAGTCCATGCGACCCAGAGAGCAAAGGCGGAAGGTGTTGATCCGAGCCCGGATGAAAACGGACGCCGGGTGGCATGACGCCTGCATCGTTGACCTGAGCAAGCGCGGCGCGGGCCTGCAGGCGGCGACGGCGCCCATGCGCGGCGACTATGTCGAGATTCGCCGCGGACTACACGTCATCGTCGCGCGGGTGGTGTGGAACCGGGGCCACCGCTTCGGGGTCGCCGCCCAGGACGAATTGCCGGTCGCCAATATCGCCAACGACCGCGCCCCGACCGTGGACCGCAAAGCCGCCGCAAGTCCGGTACCGAAGGAGCGCCGGCGCTTGCCGCGATTTTTAGAGGAGAAAGCTGAGCGCAGCCGCAGTCGCGGCCAGCGGATGCAATATGTCTTCGCGGCGTTGGCGGGAATGATCGCAGCGACGATCGCCGGGGCCGAGGTCCGCCAGGCACTCGCCGCGCCGCTTGGGCGGGTCTCGAGCGCGCTTGAGCGGTAAGGTCCAAGCTGACAATGACAAAAGATAACGCCGGTCCTCTCGGGCCGGCGTTTCACGTTTGAGTTGACATATCCGCTACCTGGCCAGCTTCCTGCTTCGCCAAGGCGCATTGAACTGCACGCGCTCAAGCGCGCGGAAGGCGGTCATGATCTTCTCGATCAGGCGGTCGATGCCGTCGTGGAGGGCCTCGCGCCCTGCTTCATGGGTCCGGTGGAACATTTCGTCTCTCATCTTTCTACCCCTTTTTGAAACGGCACTAAAGCTCAAAGCGCGAAGCGGATGACTCCGCAGAACGGCATGTCGAGGTTGGCGGGTGCCGGGACCTCGGCCGGGCGGCTGTCCGGCGCGCCAAGCGCTGCGCGGATCATCGCATGGCGACGGTGAACGGCCTGGGCCGAAACGGTGGGGCCGTTCTCTAAGAACAGGCGCGGGTTGAATGCGTAGGTCATTTCTCGTTCCTTCCCCTTGGTCGGCGACGGCGGCTATGCGTGGGAGGGAGGGCCGCCGTCGCTTGCCCTCCAAATAGGTCTCCGCCCTTCGCGCCGCCAACGAAACAATCGACAGGGTCGATAAGCCTGCCTTATAAGCTGCATTCATGAGACGCCTTCCCCCGCTTGCCGCAGTCCGCGTGTTCGAGGCCGCGGGCCGTCACGAAAACTTCACGAATGCCGCCGCCGAGCTGGGGATGACCCAGGCCGCGGTCTCCTATCAGGTGAGATTATTGGAGGAACGGCTCGGCGCGCCTTTGTTCGTGCGCGAAAAGGGACGGGCGCGGCTGAGCCCGCTCGGCGCGCGGCTTCTGCCGACGCTGACCCAGGCGCTGGACAGCATCGACGCGGCGTTCGCGGCGCACCGCGTGGAGGATGAGTCGCTGCTGACGGTGGCGACGACCTTCACCTTTGCCAACACCTGGCTGGCGTGGCGGCTCGGCGCGTTCCAGGTCGAGCATCCCGGCATCGCGGTTCGGCTGATGACCGGCAACAGCATTACCGACCTTCACGGCGGGGAGGCGGACATCGCGATCCGAGCCGGGGCGCAGCCGTGGGAGGGACTGGTGTGCGAGCCGCTGATGCGGATCGACTTCACGCCGATGTGCACGCCTTCGTTCCTGGCGGCGACGGAAGCGCGGCTGGCGCGCAAGATCGAGCCCGCCGACCTCCTCAGCCTGCCGATGATCAGCCCCGACGACCCTTGGTGGGGCAAGTGGTTCGACGCGGCGGGGGTGAAGCATGAAGGGCGGCGGCCGGTCGCCGGGCTTCGCCTCGACAGTCAGGCGGACGAAGGCCATGCGGCGATGGGCGGGCAGGGGGTGGTGCTGCTGACCCCGGAATTCTGGAAGAACGACATGCGCGATCGCCGGTTGGTGCAAATTTTCCCGCTGACGGCGACGGCGGGCTTTCGCTACTGGCTGGTCTATCCCGAGCATCGCCGCAAGGTGCCGAAGATCCGCCACTTCCGCGAATGGCTGATCGGAGCGATCCCCGGCGACCACGTGCCCTAGGCAAGGGCGGGGACGCCCCGCCGCATTTCTGCGGCGAGGCTCCCGCCACAAGGACGGCGTGGCCGTCCGCGGGAACGCTTTACGCGAAGAGGAAACAAGCCCGCGGCAGGAGGTATGGGAGGGGAACCGCGAGCCGGGGATGAACCCGCAGAAGCTCGGAAAGCTCCCGATTCTGCGGCGAACCGTTACGGGCGCGGGACGGGGACGGGGTAGCAGAGGAGTCGCAAATCCACAGTTTCGTCGCCCTCGGGGATTACGGCGGCGCTCGCGGCGCGCTAACGAAGCGTCATGGACACTTCCGACCTTTCCATCATCGACGAGCCGTTCGAAAGCGCGCTCGCCGACCGCTATCTTGTCTATGCGCTATCGACGATTACGGCGCGAAGCCTGCCTGACGTCCGCGACGGGCTGAAGCCGGTCCACCGCCGCTTGTTGTGGGCGATGCGCGCGCTGAAGCTGGATCCGGCAAGCGCCTACAAAAAATCGGCGCGCGTGGTCGGCGACGTCATCGGCAAGTTCCATCCGCACGGCGACCAGTCGGTCTATGACGCGATGGTGCGCCTCGCCCAGGATTTCGCGCTCCGCTATCCGCTAGTCGACGGGCAGGGCAATTTCGGCAACATCGACGGCGATAGCGCGGCGGCCTACCGCTACACCGAGGCGCGGCTGACGCCGATCGCGACCCAGCTGATGGCCGGGCTGGACGAGGGAACCGTCGAGTTCCGCCCCACTTATAATGGCGAGGACGAGGAGCCGGAGGTGTTTCCCGGCATGTTCCCCAACTTGCTCGCCAACGGCGCGAGCGGGATCGCGGTGGGCATGGCGACCAGCATTCCGCCGCATAATGTCGGCGAGCTTGCCGAGGCAGCGGCCGCGCTGATCGACAACCGCCAGATGGAAGACCGGGAGCTGCTCGCCTTCGTGAAAGGCCCGGACTTCCCAACTGGCGGGGTTCTGATCGACGAAGAGGAGACGATCGGCCGCGCCTATGTCAGCGGTCGCGGCTCCTTCCGCCTTCGCGCCCGTATCGAGAAAGTCACCGAGAAGGGTGGGGGCTGGCACCTGCTCGTCACTGAAATCCCCTACGGCGTCCAGAAGGGCAAGCTCATCGAGCAGATCGCGACGCTCATCGCCGACAAGAAGCTGCCCATTCTGGTCGATGTGCGCGATGAGAGCGCTGATGACGTTCGCATTGTCCTCGAGCCGCGCTCCCGCACCGTCGATCCGGCGCTGATGGAGGAAAGCCTCTACCGGCTGAGCGAGCTGGAGGTTCGATTCCCGCTGAACCTCAACGTGCTCGACCGCGAGCGGACGCCGGGCGTGATGAGTCTCAAGGAAGCGCTAATCGCCTGGCTCGACTTCCAGTTCGAGGTGCTGGTCAACCGCTCCCTTCACCGGATCGGGAAGATCGACGACCGGCTGGAGCTGGTCGAGGGCTTCCTCAAGGCGTTCCTCAACCTCGACCGGGTAATCGAAATCATCCGCACCGAGGACGAGCCCAAGGCCGTGATGATCGCCGAGTTCACGCTGACCGATCGGCAGGCTGAGGCAATCCTCAACATGCGGCTGCGCAGCCTGCGCAAGCTGGAGGAAATGGAGCTCACCAAGGAGCGCGCGGCGCTAGTCAAGGAACGCGACGAGCTCGAGAAGCTGGTCGCTAGCCGCGACCGACAGAAGACCCGCCTGAAGAAGGACCTGGCGGCCATGGCGGCGAAGTTCGCGGACGAGCGAAAGACGCTGGTGCGGCCCGAAGCGGCGGCTGCGCGAGCCGAGATCGACTGGAGCCAAATGATCGAGAAGGAACCGATCACGGTCATTCTCTCCCAGCGCGGCTGGATAAGAGCGATGAAAGGGCATGTCGCCTTCTCCGAGGGCGAGGCGCTCAAGTTCCGCGAAGGAGACGCCCTGGAAACCATGTTCCATGCCCAGACCACAGACAAGTTGCTGCTCGTCGCGGAGGACGGCCGTGCCTACACATTGGCGGGTGACAAGCTGCCCGGCGGGCGCGGCTTCGGTGAGCCGGTCAGGCTGCTGATCGACCTTCCAGCGGAGGTCGGGATCGCCGCGCTAATGAAGGTGAAGGCCAATACTCGTCTGCTGCTTGCTTCGAGCGACGGCAAGGGCTTCGTGGCGCGTGGCGAGGCGGTGATCGCCGAGACCCGCAAGGGCAAGCAGGTGATGAACCTCCGTTCCGGGGCGAAAGTCGCGGCGGTGCGCGAGATCGGCGCTACGGACGACAGCGTCGCGGTCGTCGGCGAGAATCGCAAGATGCTGGTCTTCCCGCTGTCAGAGCTTCCGGAAATGGCGCGCGGGCAGGGCGTCACCCTCCAGCGATACCGCGACGGAAACCTCGCTGATGTGACGACGCTGGTTCTCGCCAGCGGTCTTTCGTGGCCGCTCGGCGGGGAGAGCAAGCGAGTTCGGACGGAGGGCGATCTCTCCGCATGGCGCGCGGCGCGCGGCGCGGCGGGAAGGATGGCACCGCTCGGCTTCCCGCGCTCCAACACGTTTGAACCGGTGCCGCCGGGCGAAGGACCGGAATGAGGCCAACGCGCCAATCGTTTCGTTCCCGAGCCTGACGTCCAAAAACTGGCCCATTAAACCAGGTTAGCAGAAGGACGAAACGCCCTGTTAACTCGGCTGGTTTAACACGGGGTTCATGCAGGCTGCCGAACAACGGACCGAGGAGTGCGCATCCGCGCGCGTGAAGCCTGCACGCACGGTCCATGCGGCAAACGTGGCGTCTGACACGGTCAGCCTGCTTGGCGCCCTACCGATCGCTGCGGGCGTTTTCGGCCTGAAAGATGGGAAGCTGTGGGTTCATGCCCTAAATTCCCGCTTCCTTGAAATCGCCGGGTGCCACGGCACACCGGAAGAGTTCTTGCCGACTTTCATCCATCACTCGGGCGGCGGTGGCGGCGATTTCGTGCGCGCCTTTCTGGAAGACCCGACCCGCAGTCCGGACCAGAGCGACTATAGCGATGGCGAGGGGCTGGCGAAGCGCTACTTCACGCTTAAGCTGGCTCCGCTCGAGGCCGACACTGACGGCAGTCCGCGTTGCCTATTGAGCCTTGTCGACCGGACCGTCGAAATTCAGGCGGAAACGGCGCTGCGCGCGGAAATGCTCCGCGACAGCCTGACCGGCCTGCCCAACCGATTGGCCTTCACGGAAATGATCGGGGAAGCGGGCGCTGCGCCGCGGGGACCGATCGGGCGCGACGGGAAGATCCGTCCCGAGGGACACGCCGTGCTGGTGGTGGACATGCTGCGCTTCTCCCGAATCAACGAGTCGATGGGAAGCTTGTTCGGCGACGAATTGCTCATCACCTTCGCACGGCGGCTCGTGTCGGCGCTTCGCGCTGGAGACCGGCTGGCCCGCACCGGCGGAAACGAGTTCGGAGTCATCGTTACCCTTCGCCACGGGATCGACGACGCACTAAAGGCGGCCGCCCGAATCCAGGAAGTTCTCGCCGCCCCGTTCAAGCTCGCCGACCTGGAAATCAAGGTGGAATGCGCGATCGGCGCGGCGATGATGCATGAGGATCCGGATCCGGAAGAACTGTTTCGCAACGCCCAGTTCGCGGTGAAGCAGGCCAAGGCGCTCGGATGCCCGCAACTCTACAAACCCGAGGAAGCAAGTCTGGCGCGGCGCCGCTTCTCGATCGAGACCGAGCTTCGCCGGGCGCTGGAGAAGGACGAACTGCAGCTGTTCTACCAGCCGCTCGTCAACCTCGCTTCAGGGAGGGTCGCAGGTTTCGAGGCGCTTGCTCGCTGGACGCACCCCGACCGCGGAAAGATCAGCCCGACCGAATTCATTCCTGTCGCCGAGGAAAGCGGCCTGATCCTGCATCTCGGGCGCTGGGCAATGAACCGTGCCGCGCGCACGCTTGCCGATTGGGACGCACAGGAAGGCGCGATTCTTCCGATCCATCTCGGCGTCAACCTCAGCGCAATCCAGGTCGCACGCGACAACATTGCGGAAATGGTTTCGGACGCCCTCAAGACGTCCGGGCTTACCGGCGATCGCTTGACCTTGGAGCTTACGGAGAGCTCGATTGTCCAGGACCCTCAGCGCGCACAGAGGGTTTTCGAGGCACTGAAGGCACTTAACACGACGGTGGCGATGGATGACTTCGGTACCGGCTATTCGAGCCTTGCCTATCTGCAGCGGCTTCCGATCGACGTTCTCAAGATCGACCGCAGCTTCGTCACCGGCATGATGCGCGATGCGGACAGCGTTGCCATCGTCCGCGCCATCCTCAGCCTTGCCGATGCGCTTGGCATGTCGACCACAGCCGAAGGCATCGAGTCCGTCGAGCTTGCGACGCTGCTGGCCGCACTCGGGTGCGTATCCGGGCAGGGGTTCCATTTCGCCAGGCCGCTGCCCGCGGAAGCGGCGCTGGCTTACTTTAAAAGCCGCCAGCGTCCCAGCTAGCGTCCGGTGTAGGGCTTGACCGGAAAAACCGGCAGCCCTGCCGCCACACCCTCGCGCCGCCGTGCGGCAGCGATTTTCGCCAGCTTCGGATCGCGGAAGAGCGCATGATATTGGGGATCGGCACGCTGCTCCGAACTGAAGGTGACGCGTCCATCGTTAAGGATATCCAGGATTGAGTCCGGCTGAGCCGTGGCAAGCGCCAACCTGGCAGTCTTCATTCCCGTCTCGAAGTCGAAGAGCCTGGAATCCAGTGCGGCATCGATGAACTCGGCTTTTCGATCTTCGATCGGTCGCGGCCTGTAAGCGCCCCCGGTGACGTAAGCGTTGGCGATCCCGCGGGCTTCGGCGACATCCTCCGCCGTACCGCCTTCCTCCAGAATCCACTTGGCGATCAGCGGGAAGTCGCTTCGGAAAGTTTTCTCGTCCCGGTAAGCAGCAATCGCAAGGAGCCAGAACCACCCTGTTCCGGCACAGCGCTGGCGACACTGCTCGGCAGAAATTCGAACCGCATCGTAGTCGCCGAGCGAATACAGAATTTTTGTTCTGTAGAACTGCAGCAACGTGTCGAACGGGTCGAGGTCGATTGCCTGCTCAATATGATTGACGGCTTCCCGTGACTTGCCCTGCATCCACAGGCCCGACGCCATCGAATAATGGGCCGGCCCGAAATTTTGCGAGCGTTTTAGAACCGCGCGGTTGATAGACAGCGCGTCGTGTACGTTTCCCTCGAAATTCTGAAGGGCCATTGCCCTTGCGACCAACGCGAGATCATTCTCCGGGTCGAGCGCCAGCGCCCGATCGACCGATCGGCTCTGCTCAGCCCGCAAGTCCTTCCACGACAGACCAACCTGATCCGGGGACGACAGGGAAAGTAAGTAGGCGTATCCGGCATGAGCGTCGGCAAAATCGGGCTCTAGTGACGCCGCCAGCCGGAACTGTTTGATCGCTTCCAGGCGAGCAGCACGATCATCGCGCACTGAGACCCGTTCGAGCGCGCGAAGGTAGGCTTCAAAGGCCTTCGGGTCGACTTTGCCGCGTTCGGCAATTTCTCCCTCGCCAGCGCCCAGGCGGGCGCGGATCGCGCCGGCCAGTTCCCGAGTGATCTGACTTTTCAGTCCTTGGAGTTCGCTCGCGGCGCCTTCCACGGTCCGGGTCCACAGTTGTTCGGAAGTTTCGGCGGCAACAAGTCGCGCAGTAATCGAAAAACGGTCGCCGAGCTTTTGGACGCGGCCTTCGACGAGGTGCGTGATCCCGAGCCGCTTCGCGATGTCCGGCGCAGCAAGGCCTTGGGTGGCGACCGACTGGCTGGACGTGCTCGCCGTAATTTTGAGGCCGGACAAGGGCGCGAGGCTGTCGGCGAGAGCGCTGGAAAGGCCCGTCCCGAGATAACGGATTTCGGGGCCGCCCTCGGTCGTGAAAGGGAGGACCGCAAGTGCCAGGGTCTCGGTCTTCGGTTTACCCGAAAGGAATTGGTCGACGGGTTCGGGGCGAACGATCAGAACCCCGCCGGCGACTGCCGCCAGAATACCTCCGATGACAAGAAGGCGCGGGATTTGCCGACCATTAGCGGGAGGTCCTTTACTGGCAGGTTCCGATTCAACTTCGAGAGCGTCGAGCAGATCCGCCGGAAGCCGCGGGCTACGCGTACTCCATGCCCTGAGATCGATCGTCTGGAATTGGCGAAAACCGAGCGGAGCAGGGGTGCCATCGATCGTGGCCGCGACGATTCGGTTCGTATCGGCGGCGACGCTCGCTTCGTCCCGGACCCAGCGAGAATTCACTGCTTCCTTCGACCACAGCACCAGAACGTGCCGCGCACCTTCAAGCTGTCGTTCGATGTCTCGCGAGAATTCCGCGCCGCCCTTGATATGACGATCCCACCAGACGCTGAGCCCGCTCTGCTGGATGGCGCGCGCCAGCCGCTCGGCAATCTCGCGGTCCGCGCTTGCATAACTCAGGAACACATCCGCCACAGGCAAGGCCCCCGTTCGAGGTTAAGCAGGCTAACAACTTTCGTGAAAGGCGCAACGCGTCCGATATGGCTTTCATCGCGGATGGCGGCAGGATCGGTTGGAGGAAACGATAACTTAGTTTACGAACATGGTTATGCACGAGCCACGTCCCATCAAGCGAGCGACAAGGATCGATACAAACGCGCCGGGCGTCCTAATCGACAGCGAGGGGCGGGCGACGACCGTAGTGGTCGCCGATTTGTCCGCTGGCGGTTGCCGGATCATCTCCGACGCAATGCCGATTATCGGTGAGCATGTCAGGCTCCGGGTGGGGCGAATCGCCGACTATCCCGCGCAGGTTCGCTGGGCCTTGGGCAACGAAGCTGGACTGGAGTTCAGCGGACCTTCCGACCCGGTCGAAATCTGATCGTTCAAGCCCCGGGCAACCGGTCCCTGCCCGTTTGCGCGGCCGCCTGTTCCGCAGCAAGTTTCGCAGCCGCCTCGCGCCGGCGTTGAACGACGTCGCTAAATGCTGCGGCGAGAATTCCGGTCGGCATGGCGATGAGACCTATTCCAGCGATGGCGACGAGGCCGGACAGCATCTTGCCCAGGACGGTGACCGGATAGGCGTCGCCGTAACCAACCGTGGTGAGCGTGATGATGCACCACCACATCGAGCGCGGGATGGAGCCAAACTTTTCCGGCTGGGCGTCGGCTTCCGCCCAATACATCAACGTGCTTGCGACCAGCAGTACGAAACCGGCGATGCCGACCGTTAGGATCAGCTCGTGGCGGCGTTCGTGGACGGCACGGCCCAGGTCATGGAGCGCGTGACTCATCCGTCCGAGCTTGGCGAGGCGGAGAATACGCAGAATCCGGAAGAAGCGGAGAAGCAAGCTCCCACCGCCGGGTCCCAAGGAAGCAAGGGTCGGCACGATCGCCAGGAAATCGATGATCGCCGGAGCGCTGAACGCGTAGCGCAGCCGCGAATAGCGATGTTTCGCCCATTGCGGATTTTCTGGGGCCACCCATAGTCGAAGAAGGTATTCTATCGAAAAGATGAAACCGAAAAGCAGCTCCGCGCCGCGAAAGAATTCGGGATAGCCCCCCGCGATCGTTTCTTCCGTCTCGAGTATCGCGAGTGCGGATGCGACGATGATGAACAGGACGAGGGTCTTGTTGACCAGGCTCAGGCCGAACTCGCCGCGCGCCCCGGGCTCAAGCTCTTCGTAGACACGCCGCCGCAACGCCAACGCCATGTTCAGCCCCCTTTGGCCGACCCCACCTGCTCCGAGACGATACTCTCCCACTTTTCGCCATCGGGGAAGCCCTCGGTCACCCAAGCCCGCTCGATCGCTTTCAGCGTTCGCGCAACCAGTGGGCCTTCCGTGACGCCGCGCTTGATCAACTGCCCGCCGGATATGGGAAGCCGCGGAACGGTCCAGGCAGCGAGGCCGTGTGCTTCCTCGCTTCGAGCGGCGAGAAGAAGGCGATCGATCGCGGATTCCTGACCGATCCAGTAAGCCAGTGACCGGGGATTTTCCCCGAGCTCCCCCGCAGCCGCGGCCGCGAGGCGTTTGCGGGCCTTGTTCGACAGCTTGAGCCGCGCGGCGACATCTGCCGCGATGACCGGATCGCGCGGCAGAAGCGCCGCAAGCCTTCGAAGGGCGTCTGGTTCGATGCCTGAATCTTTCTCGGAAGCCACGAGTTTCGCCAGCGACGCAGCACTCACGATCTCCGGAATGACGGGCTTCAGGATTCCGCGTTCGATCATCAACGCTACGGTGGGGGTCGGATCCTCGATCCCCAGAATCTTGATGAGTTCGTCGGCGATCCGCTCGCGCGACAAGGCCATCAGGTCATTGGCCCTGGCCGTGCAGGCGGCGAGTCCCTCCGAATCCGGCTCGCCGAACCCGAAGCGGGCATGAAAACGAAAGAAGCGCAGGATTCGAAGGTGGTCTTCGGCAATGCGGGTGAGCGGATCGCCGATAAAGCGGACGCGCCGGGCTTCGAGGTCGTCCAGCCCGCCGAAATAGTCGCTGATCTCGCCTGTCTCGGGATCGGCATAGAGGGCGTTGATCGTAAAGTCCCGGCGGGCGGCATCAGCCGGCCAGTCATCCGAAAAAGCGACGGTCGCCCGGCGCCCGTCGGTTGACACATCGCTTCGAAGGGTGGTGATTTCGACCGGCTGGCCGTCGGCAACGGCGGTAATGGTGCCATGGGCAATCCCGGTCGGAACAGCCTTGATCCGCGCCTTCTCTAGGCGGCGGACTACATCGTCGGGATGGAAGCTCGTCGCGAGGTCGATATCGGAAATCGGCAGGCCCAGCAGGTCGTCCCGGACGGCGCCGCCGACGTAACGGACGTGACCCGATGCGGAATCGAGGGCTGTCAGGATCCGCGCGATCCCGCGGCGCTTGCGCCAGGCTTGTGCGTCGAGCTTCACGCGATCTCCAGCCTGCGTGCGAGGTTGACGATCATTGCCGCCGTCGCGCCCCAAATTCGGCGATCCTGCCAATCGATTTGCCAATATTGGCGCGTCTTACCCTGAAATTCGGCGCTCATCCGGCGGTGGTTGGCGGTATCGAGCAGGAAGGACAAGGGGGCTTCGAACAGGTCGGCAACTTCATCCTCGTGCGGTGCGAGGTCCAGGTCGGGCGAGATGAGGCCAACGATCGGAACGACGAGATATCCGGTTATCGTCCGATAGGGATCGGCGCGGCCTATCACTCGTACTTCGGAGGGACTCAGCGCGATTTCCTCCTCGGCCTCGCGAAGAGCGGCGGCGACGTGATCCTCTCCAGGATCGAGCCGTCCGCCGGGAAAGGCAATTTGGCCGGCATGAGCGCGCAGATGCTCGCGTCGAACGGTCAGGATCAGGCCGGGATCCGGGCGTTTGGTGACCGCAACCAGAACCGCCGCCTCGTGCCGGGGGTCGGGCTGACCTTCAAGGTCTTCGGACTGAAGGTTGTGCGGCGCAGGCCGTCCAAGCCCTTCGACAAGTCGATCGAGAATTTTCATGAGTCGAGCGCGAAGAACGTGCCCGCGCTCCAAACACCCGGCGGGTCATGCGCTTCCGCAAGAGCAAGCGCGGCAAGCTCGTAATAAACCGGGCGAACGACCAAGGCTTCGAGCCCGTGCCGCACCGCTATGCGCGGGCTAGGGCCATGCTCGGCCTCCACCACGATGAGCGGATGGTCCGGTCCGAGGATGACGGCATCGCCGCTGTCCAGCTCAAACGCGATCCGGCGCCTTACCCCTTCACCTTCGCTGGTCATGGCGATGGCGCGAAAGGCCGTGACCTCGACCTCGATCGACAGTTTCTCGACAGGCGTTACGAGGACGTGGCTTCCGTCGGGCTCCCGCCGAAGCACGGTAGAGAAAAGGCGGACCATTTCCGGCCGGCCGATCGGCGAGCCCATGTGATACCAGGTGCCGTCCGAAGCGATGCGCATTTCGCTCTTCCCGCAATGTGTTGGGTTCCAACGGTCGACCGGCGGCAGGCTCTTGCCGTCGATCGCCTTGGCCAGTTCGGCAAGCGATCGGCCGGCGACATGGATCGGGGGACGGCTCTCGGGCATGGCCTGAGGCTCTTGTCATCCGCCGCGTCGCGGCGCAATCCGCGCTGCCATGAAGCGGACCGCAATTGTCACCGGTGCAGGCAAGCGCATTGGCCGGGCCATCGCCGAGGCGCTGATTGCAGACGGCTGGACAGTCGTCGCGCATGTCCGCCGCGAGACCGATCCAGTGCCAGAGGGAGCGATCAGGGCCGTCGCCGAGCTTTCCGAGCCTGACTGCGCGAAGGGAATATTCGCGGCGCTGGGGGGTCTTCCGCCACCGATACTGCTGGTCAACAACGCAGCGCGCTTCGCGGAGGACAGTGCCGCAAACTTTTCCCCCGAGGAGTTCGAAGCGCACATGGCTTCGAATGTTCAGGCGCCAGTACTTCTCACCGAAGCGTTCGTCGAATGTGGCGGAGAGGGCGACCGCCTCGTCGTAAACCTCCTCGATTCGAAGCTGGCCGCGCCCAACCCCGATTATCTCAGCTACACCTTGTCTAAGATGGCGCTTGCTGGGTTCACCGAGCTTGCGGCGCAGGCTTATGCAGACCGCGGGGTGCGAGTGAATGGGATCGCGCCCGCGCTGATGCTGCGCTCTCCCGGCCAGAGCGAGGAAAATTTCCGCGCCATGCATCGGCACAACCCACTGGGGCGGGGGTAGAGCCGGGTGACGTGGTCGCCGCGCTGCGCTACTTCATTGGAGCGCCGGCAGTGACCGGCCAAATCCTCACAATCGACGGCGGCCAGCGCTTCTGGGCGCTTCCCCGCGACGTACAGTTTCTGGAGCAATGAATTGATCGATAACGACATGTTGCAAGGCCTGATACCGGATTCGCTGGCCGTGCGGTCGAGCAAGATCGTTCTCGATTCGCTAGAAGTGATGACAGACATCGGCTTTCACGATTTCGAGATCGGAACTCCGCAGCGTCTGTTGGTGACGGTCGAGCTGTGGCTGGACGATCTTGCACCGCCCGGCGCGGACGACCCGGCGGAAGCTTGGGATTACGATTTCCTTCGCCGCGAGATCCGGCGACTGGCGAGCGAGAGGCGCTACAACCTGCAGGAAACGCTGGCCCGGGAGATCTACGAGCGCCTTGCGGCAATGCCAGGCGTTAAGGCGCTTCGTGTCGCCACGGCCAAGCCGGATATCTATCCGGACGCCAAAGGTGTAGGAGTGGAGATCGCATCGTTCGTTGGACTTGCGCCGTCATTAAACGACCGGTCATGACGAATCGGGAACAAAGTCGTTGCGCCGCCATTTTGGGTTCATTAGAGAGGCGCGTCGTTCAGTCGATGATATAGTGATACATCGACTGCCTCGGTCAATCACGGCGCAAAGTTGCGTCACACGGATTTTTCCGTGGTTTTGCGCCACGGGCCAGAAGGAGAGCTGCGGGTAAATGTCCTACGCCCAACGCAGGCAGATGAGCTCGAATCGGACGGCGGCTATCGTCATCGTCGGGCTTATTCACTTGGTTCTCGGATACGCCATCATCACCGGGCTGGCTTACAACGTCGCCAAGAAGGCGGTTGAAGACCTGAAGACGTTCGACGTCGAAGACGAGCCGCCGCCGCCCGAGGAGCCGCCGCCCCCGCCGGAAGACACGCCGCTTCCGCCGCCGCCAATGGTCAGCGCGCCACCGCCGTTGGTGCAGACGCAGATCCAGACCCCGCAGATACAGACGACACCGGTCATCCAGCCGCCGATGCCGCCGACGCCGGTCGTCACTCCGCCTGCGCCCCCGGCTCCGCCGCCGGCTCCGCGGATCACGCAGCCGAAGTCTGTTGTTGGTAGCCTCCAGGGTCTTATCCGCAACGACGATTACCCGCCCAACGCCATCGAAAATGACGAGCAGGGCACGGTTTCAGTCGTGCTGACGATCGGCACGAACGGTCGGGTGTCCGATTGTTCGGTTTCCGGATCGAGCGGTTCGCGGACCCTGGATTCCACCACGTGCCGCATCTTGAAGTCGCGGGCGAAGTTCACGCCAGCCCAGGATTCATCTGGGAATCCGACGACCGGCACTTTCCGTCAGTCGATCAAATGGGTTCTCCAATAATCTTATAGTTTCAAAGCAATACACAGAGGAAAGTCGAAAATTATGGCAACTCCAGCAGCTGCGGCTCCTGCCGGTCAAGAGTTCGGGCTTCTCAACGCCCTTCATGAAGGCGGCATCATTTCGTGGGCCACCTTCATCATCCTGATCTCCATGTCGATCTTCAGCTTTTACATCTTGTTCACGAAGCTGATGCAGCAGCAGAAGATCATCAATCAGGGCAAGAAGGTCCGTGCGAGTTTCTGGAACTCGGCGAACCTTCGCGAAGCTTCGACCAAGCTCGACCAGCGCAGCGCTTATCGTGCGATCGTCGACGACGCTTTGCTTGCCCAGGACCAGCACAGCAAGCTGACCGATCCGGTCGACCAGCATGAGTGGGTTGCCGGCGGTCTCGCGCGTTCGCAGGGTGCGATCGGCGCCCGTCTGGGTGAAGGCCTGGCCTTCCTCGCGACCGTCGGTTCCACCGCGCCGTTCATCGGTCTGTTCGGTACCGTCGTCGGCATCTACCGTGCGCTGATCAAGATCGGTGCGACCGGTGACGCTTCGATCACCACCGTCGCCGGCCCGGTCGGCGAGGCGCTGATCATGACCGCGCTCGGCCTTATCGTCGCCGTTCCGGCCGTGCTCGCCTACAACTGGCTGATCCGCCGCAACAAGACGATTATGGAAGACCTTGGCGCCTTCACCAACGACGTCCACGGCTATCTGGCTTCGAATGGTTCGGTGAAGCCGACGATGATCACGGGCTCGCCGAAGGCCCAGACCAAGACCGCTGCCGCGCCGACCCAGCGCGGAAGCGAGCCGCTGCGCACCGGTATGACCTCGACCGGCGCCCAGTCGGAGCGCACGAACTAAGCTTCGTTCGGGCCGGCCCGGAGTACCTTCGGGCCGGCCATGTAAGCCGTTGAACGATCTCGTGAAGTTAGGAATTTAAGCCCATGGGAATGAGCGTAGGCCAAGACAGCGGCGACGACGACGTCCCGATGTCCGACATCAACACCACGCCGCTCGTCGACGTGATGCTGGTGCTGCTGATCATCTTCCTGATCGCCGTTCCGGTGGTGTTGCAGTCCGTTCCGGTCCAGCTGCCGACGGTCGCCTATGAGGTGACCCAGACAAAGCCGGAAAACGTCAACCTTTCGGTTCGTGCAGGCCCGAATGGCGAATGCGAAGTCTATTGGAACCTGACCAAGGTCAACTCGGACGAATTGCTCGAGCGCGCAGTCAAGCAGCTGGAGGATCTCATCGCCAAGGTCGGCGGTGTCGAGAACGTGACCGAGGAGAACATGCCCGAAGCGCACATTCGCGGTGACATCAATACGCCCTATCGTTGTATCGGTGGCGCTGTGTTCGCCATGCAGCGTGCCGGCTTCGCGCGGGTTGGCTTCATCTCGCAGCCGAACCCACTCGTTAATCAGTAATCTCGCCGGAGACCGCCGCCATGGCAATGCAAACCACTTCTGACAACACGGCCGGCGAGCCGATGATGGAGATCAACACGACGCCGCTCATCGACGTCATGTTGGTCATGATCATCATGCTTATCATTACGATCCCGCCGCAGACCCATGCGGTGAAGCTTGACCTGCCGCAGAACAACCCGAACGACGCGCCGCCGCCGGTTGATCCGATCAAGAACAAGATCGTCATCACCGCTGATGGCGGCGTTCTCTGGAACGGTGCCAACGTCAACCTCGACCAGCTTCGGGTCTATCTCGAGGCTTCGCAGCAGATGAATCCAGTGCCTGAGCTTCACCTGCAGCCTGAGCCCGAAGCGCGCTATGAGTTGGTTGACGAGGTTCTCGCCGTCACCAAGCGCGCGAACGTCACAAAGATGGGGTTTGTCGGGAACGACGCCTACATGAAATGGTAGGCGCTCCGCCTACCAATTGACGAAGGGCGGTCCGCTCGGGCCGCCCTTTTTCATTGGGGCAATCTCATCAGCCGAACGTGAAGGCGTACGCCTCCGCGCCAGGCTCGGCGAAGGTGATGGTGAAGCTGCGCTCGCGAGAACCCTGCTTGTGGCGGACAAGCTGATAAAGTCGTTGCTCGCGGATCACTCCATTACCGGCGGCATCAACATCGATCCCGGCGTCCGCGCCCGGGGCCTTGCCGTCGAGCGTGATCCGGAAGCGAACCGGTCTTCCGGAGGCACTGCCAAGGACGAGGTGAAGATCGCGCGCACGGAACCGGATCGACACGCTTGAATCGGAGGCGGCCGTTTGGCCGCGCTGATAGGAAACCGTCCACGGTCCGTTATAAGCCCATTGCCCTAGGCCGAGCTTCGACGGTGCGAAGTAGCTCTTGGCTGAGCCTTTGGCGAAGCCGCCGGGCGAGACGAAATTCTCGGCGCGACCAAAGCCGAGATAGGTCTCGCTTGTGGCGACCTCGCCGCTTGAAGCAGCGGACGCGCCGCCAGACTCGACCTGGGCCCGCGCAGATTCCGGTCGTTGCCCGGCTTCGGCCAGCAGGCGCCGGATCGCGGCTTCCGTTTCGTCTTCGCCGCCTTCGCCGAAATGATAGTGGCGAAGCCGCCCGTTGGCATCGAACAGGTAATGTGCCGGCCAGTAACGGTTGTTGAAGGCACGCCAGATCGTCCAGTCATTGTCCATCGCGACTGGATAGCGAATTCGGAAGTCCGCGACCGCGCGGCGGACGTTCGCGGGATCGCGCTCGAAAGCGAACTCTGGGGTGTGCACGCCGAGCACTACCAGCCCGTCCCTGGAATAGCGCTCAGCCCAGGCGCGAACATGGGGGATGGTGCGGATGCAGTTGATGCAGCTGTACGTCCAGAAATCGACCAGCACGACCTTGCCGCGAAGCTGTTCGCGCGTCAGCGGCGCGGAATTGAACCATGCCGTAGCGCCCTTAAGCGACGGCATTGGCCCTTTGTCGTTGAGGCTCGTGCTGGACGACGGCATGGTATCGCCCATGCCTAGCCAGTTGGCCAAGGCGCGCTCTATCTGGTTGGTCGGCCCGCTTGACAGGCGCGCGAGCACCTTCGTGTCGAGACGAAAGGCAATCGCCGCCACTCCGGCCAGGATAAGGACGCCGAGGGCCTGACGGACTTTTTCGCCGGCGCCGACGGAGCGTTTCATCGCAGCATAGACGCGGCCGCCGATCAGCAGCGCGAGCGCCAGGCTGGTGGCGGCCCCGGCGGCATAAGCGAAGAGCAGGAGGCCTGTAGTGGCGCTGGCCCCGCCAAGCGCAGCTCCGGTCAGGATGAGACCGAGTATCGGGCCGGCACAGGGTGCCCACAGAAGGCCTGTCGCGGCGCCGAGCAGTAGGGAAGAGCCGATCCCCCCTCCGTCCGAACGGTTGGCCAATCGATTGCCGACATCTACGAGGGGGCGCATCGCCCGCTCCGAAAGTGCGGGAAAGATCAGCAGCAACGCGAAGGCGGCAAGCAAGGCCAGCGCGATCCAGCGGCCCCATTGGTTGGCGGCAAGCGCTGCCTCGCCCCCAAACGCCGCCAACGAGGCGAACAGGGCAAAGGTAAACGCCATTCCGGTCAGTAGCGGCAGGCCGTTGGTCAGGAATGGCCGGTCGGCGCGCGCGAAGACGAAGGGCAGCACCGGCAGGATGCATGGGGAAAGGATGGTTAGGACGCCGCCCAGATAGGCGAGCAAAATCACTAGCATCACGCTGGCCTGAACACGAGCGAGAGACCATTAATACAATGGCGCTTGCCGGTCGGCGGCGGCCCGTCGTCGAATATATGGCCAAGGTGCCCGCCACACCGTCGGCAATGCTCCTCGACGCGGATCATTCCGAAAGCCGAGTCGCGACGGGTGCCGATGGCATTGGGAAGCGCCTTCCAGAAGCTCGGCCATCCTGTTCCGCTGTCGAACTTCGCGATCGACGAGAACAGGGGGAGGCCGCAGCCGGCGCAGGCGTAAATGCCCCGGCGCTTTTCCGTGTTCAGCGGCGAACTGTAGGGCCTTTCCGTGCCCGCGCGGCGGAGGATGCGGAAGCGCTCCGCACCCAACTTGGCGCGCCATTGGGCATCGCTCAGTTGGACTTCGAAACGAGCCGCACCCGCCGGCGATGCCAGTCCAAGTGCGATTGCTGTCGCCGCTAGCGCGCTTCCGCAAAGGAAGGCGCGGCGGTCGATAGGGTCAGGAAAGGCGGTCATCATGTACTGATATACGACAAGAAAGCCGCAACGGATGCATCAGGCGTTGAACTGCAGGTTCGCGAGCCGTGCGTAGAGGCCGCCTTGTGCCGCCAGATCTGAATGCCTGCCCTCTTCGACGATCCGTCCTTCGTCCATGACGACGATACGGTGGGCAGCGCGGACGGTCGCCAGCCGGTGAGCGATAACGATGGTCGTACGTTCGGCCATCAGTCGCTCGAGGGCCTGCTGGACGAGTTGCTCGCTCTGCGCGTCGAGAGCACTGGTCGCTTCGTCGAGCAGCAGAAGCGGGGCATCGCGGCGGAGGAGGGCGCGGGCGATCGCGATCCGCTGGCGCTGACCGCCACTCAGCCGCGCGCCCCCTTCGCCCATGAAGGTGTTGAGGCCGTCGGGAAGCTGGCGCAGGAAGTCTTCCGCATTGGCGTCGCGCGCGGCCTGCCAGATGTCATCCTCCGACGCATCCCAATTGCCATAGCGAAGGTTGTCGCGAGCGGACGAAGCGAAGATCACCACTTCCTGCGGAACCATCGCGATCCGCTGACGCACGTCGGCCGGGTCGGCGTCGCGAAGATCGACCCCGTCGAGCAGAACGCGTCCGGACTGCGGGTCATAAAAGCGCTGTGCAAGCTGGAAGAGAGTCGTCTTCCCGGCCCCGGACGGGCCGACCACTGCAAGCATCTCGCCAGGCGCAACCTTGAGCGAAAAATCGGCGAGGGCGCTGACCTCCGGCCGGGTGGGGTAACGGAAAGTGACCTGCTCGAACTCGAGGGCTCCACGTGCCGGCTGTGGCAGGATAACGGGTTCTGCCGGCGCGGTGATTGTCGGCTTGACGGCCAGAAGCTCCTGGAGACGTTCCGATGCGCCAGCGGCCCGGAGCAAGTCGCCATAGACTTCGCTGAGGGCGCCGAACGCGCCGGCAACGAGGCCGCCGTAGAGGACGAAAGCCGCAATTGTGCCGCCGGACATGCGCCCCGCGGAAACGTCGATCGCGCCCTGCCAGATGATCATGGTGATCGACCCGAAGATGATCAGGATGAACAAGGCCGTCATGATGGCGCGAAGGGCGATGCGCTTCTTGGCCGTGGCGAAAACCGTTTCCGTTGCGTGGGTGAAGCGCTCGGCCTCGCGACCTTGTTGATTGAAGGCTTGAACGACCTTCATTGCGCCCAGCACCTCGCCCGTGACCGTGCCGACGTCCGCCATCCGGTCCTGACTTTTGGCGGAGACGGCGCGGACGCGACGGCCGAGAATGAGCACTGGCCCCATCACAAGGGGGATTCCAAGCAGGAGCATCGCGGCCAGCTTGGGGCAAGAACGAACAGCATGACGGCACACACCGTTCCCATGATGAGGTTGCGTAGCGCGATGGACACTGCGGAACCCACGACCTGCTCGATCAGCGCCGTGTCGACCGTAATCCGGCTGGTGATTTCCGCCGGGCGGTTCTCCTCAAAGAAGGCCGGAGACTGCCGTAGCAGGTTGCGGTGAACGGCGAGGCGGATATCTGCGACGACGCGCTCGCCGAGCCAGCTGATGACGTAGAATCGTGCTGCCGTCGCCAGCGCCATGACTACGACGAGGAACATAAGATATTCGAACCAGCGGCCGATGTCGCCGGCGTCGCCGCCGGCCCCGAATCCGCGATCGATGATCAGCTTGAACGCGTACGGCACACCCGATGTCGCACCGGCAGCGACGAGAAGGGCGATGAGTGCTGCAAACAGCTGAAGAGGGTAGCGCCGAGCCTGGGCCCAGACCATTTTAAGACTTCCAAGGCTTCGGCCCTTGGGACGCTGGTGCTGTGCTGCTGTGGCCATGGCCAAGGCGCCTAGCAGTGTGGCGTGCGCGCCTCAATCGCCGCAATGCGACAACGGCGATGCAGCATTTCTGTTGAAGAGGGAGCCTTTGGGGGCCACACTGGTTTTTCCCGGACCCACTTCAAGGAAATCGAATGCTTTACGACGCCTATGAGGTTCAACGCTCGTTTCTCGCGGGGGCGAGCAGAATGGCCTCTATGGGCGCCGGATGGCTCAACAATCCTGCCAATCTCTTCGGATATGGCTCGATGGGACCGATCGTCGCTGCAAGCCTTGATGTCTTCGCCCATGCCTCGGCGCCGCGCGGGCGGCCGGAATTCGGGATCGATGAAGTCCAGGTCGGCAATAAGGTCTTTGCAGTCGAGGAAGATGTCGCCGTTCGCCTGCCCTTCGGGCAGCTCAAGCATTTTCGCAAGGTGGGTCTCGACAAGCCGGGGCCCAAGCTTCTCATCGTCGCCCCGATGAGCGGTCACTTCGCGACCCTGCTTCGCGGCACGGTGGAGCGGATGCTCCCGAAACACGACGTCTACATCACCGACTGGCGCGACGCGAAGATGGTGCCGCTGGAAGAGGGCAATTTCGATCTCGACGACTATGTCGATTATCTCATCGCCTTCCTGGAGAGGGTCGGTCCCGGCGCGCACATGCTGGCTGTCTGTCAGCCATCGGTGCCAGCTTTCGCCGCAGTCGCGCTCATGAACGCCGACAAGCATCCCGCGACCCCGAAAACCCTGACGATGATGGGCGGGCCGATTGACACCCGAAGGGCGCCGACCGCGGTCAACACATTGGCGACCGAGCGCCCTCACGCGTGGTTCCAGCGCAACGTCATTGCCACCGTACCGATGATATATCCGGGTGCCGGACGGAAAGTTTATCCGGGCTTCCTGCAGCTCGCCGGCTTCATGACGATGAACCTGGGGAGCCACCTTGTTTCCCATTGGGAAATGTTCAAGCATCTCGTCGTGGGCGACGACGAGAGCGCCGATGCGACCCGCGACTTCTATGATGAATATCGCTCTGTCGCCGACCTTGATTCTGATTTCTACCTGCAGACCGTCGACGTCGTGTTCCAGCGTCATCTCCTGCCGAAGGGCGAATATGTTCATCGGGGCCGGCTGGTCGATCCCAAGACGATCACGCGCACGGCTCTATTGGCGGTGGAAGGCGAGCGTGACGATATCAGCGGGGTAGGCCAGACCCGGGCCGCGCTCGACCTTGCGACCAAGCTGCCGGAGGCCAAGAAGCAGTATTTGCTGGCCAAGGGCGTCGGCCATTACGGGATCTTCAATGGCCGCAAGTGGCGCGAAAAGATCGCGCCGGTCGTCGAGGGGTTCATCGCGCAGGCCTGAGCCCGCCATTCGTCCATTCGTCGAAAGCTGTTGGCCGTGCTTCGAAGTCGCGCTACAAATGTAGCGTCATTTTGGAGAACATCCCCATGCGAACCCCAGTTACTTGGATTACCATCGCCGCCGCCGCGGCTCTAACATTCGCCCCCTCGGCCAGTTTCGCAGACACGAGCGTCCGGCACGGCAATGGGCCGCAAATCATCGGAAACGGTCAGATCGTCACCCAAACGCGCGCCATCGGCAATTTCAGCGAGATTGAAGCCCGCGGCGCGAGCGATGTCGTCGTACGCGTCGGGCCGGCGCCGTCACTGGCGATCACCGCCGACAGCAACATCATTGCCCTGCTGGGTAGCGACATCAAGGGCAGCAAGCTGGTACTCGATTCGAAGGGATCTTACCGCACGCGCCATACGCCGCGGATCGTGGTCACCGTCCCGTCGCTCAATTCCGCCGCATTGTCCGGCAGCGGCAACATGCGTGTGGAGGGGATCGTGGGATCCTCGATCGCGCTGGCAATCAATGGTTCCGGCAACCTGATCGCCGCCGGCAGGGCGGACGAGCTTACGATCGCGGTCAACGGTTCGGGAAATGCCGACGCGCGTGCTCTTGGAGCTGGCAGCGCCACCGTCGCCATTTCCGGCAGCGGAAATGCCACTGTTGCGACGAGCGGGCCCCTAAGTGGCGCAATTTCCGGTTCTGGCAACGTCAACCATGTCGGCCAGCCGAGCACCATCTCGGTCGTCCGCAATGGCTCCGGGACGGTCGTCCCCGCCCGTTGAAGCTCAGGCCGCGCGCCCGGGCGGATTGATCCTGTCGATCAGCCGCCTGAGCGCCCGTCGGGCGGCGACCACCAGCCAGATCGACGCGACCACAAGGATCGCAGCTATGAGCGCGGCGGCAAGCGGATTGGCGATAGCAAGCATTAAAAGGCCGCCTGTCGCGACATCCTCTGCAGTCGACACCGCGACGTTGCTGAACGGCTCTGGGCTGGCGTTGACGAGCGTTCTCGCTCCGGCCTTGCCGGCATGCGCCACAAGCGCGGCGCCGCCGCCCAAAAGGAAGCTTGCGACCTGCCACGCCGGGTCTGCGGAATCGACGATCGCCAGGCTCAGCAGCGCGCCGCCCAACGGCCGGATGAAAGTGTGAATGGCGTCCCACGCGCTATCGACCCAAGCGATCTTGTCGGCGAAGAATTCGGCAAAGGTACCTATTGCTGCGGCGCCAATCACCCAGGGGCTCGCTATCACATCGAGCGCGGCAAGGTGATCCGGCAAAGCAATCCAGCCGAAATTCATGGCAATACCGGTCACAAGCGTGACGAGGTAGAGCCTCCACCCGGCGAGGAGGCTGGTCGATGCAGCGAGGGCAATGACCTCCATCGGCGTCATGGGCGTGTCCCTTCCTTGCGTCCAATTCTTACGCGGGCGTGACAAAAGGACAAGCTGCGGGCAGTTAGCCTAGAATGAGCGATCTCGCGGATCTTGAACAGCGCGCAAAGGCCGACGGCGCGGCAGCCATGGCTCTTGCCGAGGCGCGACTGTTCGGCGATTTCGGGCCGCCCGACCGCGTCGGCGCGTATGAGGCGGTCAAGCAGTCGGCAGCTCTGGGATTCGAAGACGGCCGGCGCGCATGGGTTTATCTGACCGCGGCCGGAATTGGCCGCGAGCCTGACCCGGACGCGGCTCGCCTGATGCTGGCCGAATTGGCGAAGGAAGACCGATTTGCGGCGCTGCAACTTGCCTTCCTCGACCACCTCACTTGCGAGAAGAAGGTGGCAGAGGCGAAGCCGCAGGTCATCTCCGAGGATCCGTACATTGCGCTTTATCCCGGTCTGTTCAGCGCCGCGGAGTGCCGATATCTCACAATCCTGGGTACACCCTGGCTCGAGAAAGCCTCGATCCTCAGCACTGAAGGCGAATCGAAGTTCGACGAGGCCCGCGATGCTTTCGCCGCGCATATCCCGCCAGTCGCGGAAGATCTTGTAGTCCAGGCGGTCAATCGGACCATCGCGAAGGCGACGGGTACCAACCCCGGGTGGGGCGAGCCGCTGAATATCCTGCGTTATGTGTCCGGGCAGCAATACAAGCCTCACCACGACGGAACAGGCTCCGATAACGTTACCCCCGGAATTACACCGCGCTCATCTGGCTCAACGACCGGTTCGAAGGCGGCGAAACCGATTTTCCGAAGATAAATGTGCGCATCCGCGGATCGATCGGCGACATGCTGATATTCCGCAACGTGCTCGCTAGCGGCGAGCCTGACGAACGCATGATTCACGCGGGCCTGCCGGTGACCGATGGCGTGAAATGGATGGCAAGCCGCTGGATCCGCGGCCGGGACTTCCTCGGCGGCGGCTAGAGCGCGGCGCCGTTGAACGGCTTGCGCTCAACCTTGTCCAGGTCGATCCCGTCGACGCAGCGCAGGTTGATCGCCGCCATCTCCCTCCCGTCCGGGCCCGTGCCGCGGCCAAACGCACCGATCCCGCAGTGTTTGCAGAACAGGTGGGCGATGACCTTCTTGTTGAATCGATAGTCGGTTAGGTCCCCCATGCCGGAGGTCGGGCGAAAGCTGTCGGCGCCAGTGAACGCGAGCAGATTGCCCGACTTGCTGCAGTAGGAGCAGTCGCACTCAATACCGCTCGACGTGTCGACCTCGGCCTCGAACCGCACTGCTCCGCAGTGGCAACCGCCGGTGACGCTTGGCATCAGAGGACCTCGAACAGGCCGGCCGCGCCCATGCCGCCGCCTATGCACATGGTGACCACGACGTAACGCGCGCCGCGCCGCTTGCCCTCGATCAGCGCGTGGCCGGTCAGCCGGGCGCCGCTCATGCCATAGGGATGGCCGATCGATATCGCGCCGCCGTCGACGTTGAGCAAATCGTTGGGAATGCCCAGCTTGTCGCGGCAGTAGAGCACTTGCACCGCGAACGCTTCATTGAGCTCCCACAGGCCAATGTCGTCCATCTTGAGGCCGAACCGGTCAAGCAGCTTCGGCACCGCGAAGACCGGGCCGATGCCCATTTCGTCCGGTTCGGTCCCGGCAACGGCCATGCCGATGTAGCGGCCAAGCGGCTCAAGCCCTTTCTTCTGCGCAACCGACGCGTCCATCACGATGCACGCTGACGAGCCGTCCGAAAGCTGGCTGGCATTGCCCGCGGTGATCGAGGTGCCCGGTCCCAACACCGGCTGAAGGCTGGACAGTCCCTCCAGCGTCGTATCCGGACGGTTGCCTTCGTCCTTGTCAATCGTCACTTCGTGCACCGACACCTGACCGGTTTCCTTGTCCTTAACGCCCATAGTGGTGGTGACCGGAACGATCTCGGCATCGAGGCGTCCCTCGGCCTGAGCGGCGGCGGTGCGCTGCTGCGACTGCAGCGCATATTCGTCCATCGCCTCGCGGCTGATGCCATATCGCTGCGCCACAGTCTCAGCGGTCTGAAGCATCGGCATGTAGACGTGCTTGTGCATTGCGACGAGCGATGGATCGATGGCGATGCGCATTTCCGGCGTTTGCACCATGCTGATCGAGTCCTGGCCGCCGGCAGCGACAATATCCATGCGATCGACAATGACTTGCTTGGCGGCGGTGGCGATCGCCATCAGGCCGGACGCGCACTGACGATCGATGGTCTGTGCGCTAACCGTTACCGGGCATCCGGCACGAAGCGCGACCTGGCGGCCGATATTGCCGAACTGCGTGCCTTGGGTCAGCACCGCGCCCCACACCACGTCATCGATCTCCCCGGCCTCGATCCCAGCCCGCTCGATTGCTGGGGCAAGCGACAATGCGCCCAGAGTAGCGCCGGGGGTGGCGTTGAATGCGCCTTTGTAGGCTCGGCCGATCGGGGTTCGGGCAGTGGAGACGATGACAGCGTCGCGAGCAGACATGAAGGTTCTCCTAGGTAAAAATAAGGCCGAGCCATTCGGCGGTTAGGGCGGGCTTTTCCTGCCCCTCGATTTCGACGGTTACGTCGTGCTTGAGAAGCAATTGTCCGGGCGCCTTTTGGTCCGCGCTCACCAGCGTAAAGTGGCCGCGCACCCGCTTGCCGGACTTGACCGGCGCGAGGAAGCGCACGCGGTCGAGGCCGTAATTAACGGCCATCTTCGCCGTATCCGGGATCAGCATCACATCGGCGGCCATACGGCTGAGCAGCGAAAGCGATAGGAAACCGTGTGCAATAGTCCCGCCGAACGGCGTCTGCGCAGCCAACTTTTCGTCAATGTGGATGAACTGGTGATCGTCCGTAGCGTCGGCGAACTGTGCGATGCGGTCTTGGCCGACCGTGATCCATTCAGAATAGCCGATAGGTTGACCGATCTTTTCCCGGATTTGGTCAAGCGTGGCGATTGGCATCGCTCGCCGTCCTAGGCCGCGTGCCAAGGCGCTGGCAAGGCCGGAGGCGCAGACGCTACGTCAGCCTTGCGTTTGGTCGGGTTCGTCCACGCTAAGGGCCGGCTGCACCTGTGCGTATGGCATGACCAGCGTCCCGTCCGGTGCCGCGGTAAAGGTGGTCTGAGTCGGATAGGCGAAGTCGATCTTCTCGCGCGCGAAGATGCGCATGATGGCAACGATAATCGCCGATTTGTGCTTCGCCAGGGTATCGGCATCGCTTGTGCGATCGTCGTAAATCAGTTCGCAATCGATCGAGCTTGGACCAAATTGAGTCGCGGTGCTTCGGATTAGCCGGCACGACTTGATGGGCTTCACCGCTTCCTCAAGGATTTCCGGCAATCGCTCGATCACTTCCGCCGGCGTCTGATAAGTCAGGCCAAACGTTAGCCAGGTGCGCCGCACCTTGAGTTCGGCGATGTTGGTGAGCTCCTGTTCGAGAAGCTTGGTATTGGCCATGACCAACTGCTCGCCGGTGATCGACCGGATACGAGTCGTCTTCAGCCCGATCCTCTCGACGGTTCCGACGCTTCCTGCAGCGCCGCCGTAGCGAATCGTGTCTCCGCGCCGGAACGGCCGGTCGAAAACGATCGAGAGCGCGGCAAACAGGTCCGAGAAAATGCCCTGCGCGGCGAGGCCGATGGCGATTCCACCAATGCCTAGGCCCGCGACCAGCGCGGTGACGTTCACGCCAAGGTTGTCGAGAATGACGATGAACGCGATTGCAAAGGCGGCGACGCTGACCAGGACCCGGATCAGCGACATCGCATTGCCGAGCGTCGATGCACCCGGATCCTCGCCCACCCGGCTCTTCACGACGCCGATGACGATTTCACGAGCCCAGACCGCAACCTGCAGGGCCGCGGCGATTATGAAAATGATGTCTGCGAGCCGCGCGAGTTTCGGCGGAACCGGGGCGTAACTGACGACGATGTCGATTGCCGCCGCAACCATGAACAGGATTCCTGTTCGGGCAAGGACGTTGCCGATGATCCCCCGCCAGCGGCGGCATTCGGGGTCGCCCTCCAGCATCTTTCGGCCAAGCGCCCGAAGCAGCAGCATGACGCCGACGATGCCGGTGGCGACCAGAGCCCCGATCATCAGCCCATGAAGGTTGTCGCCAAGCCATTTTGCGATTTCGAAGACCGGCGCAGCGCCGCGCTCGGCAAGGTCACCCGTGCGGTCTGCAGCTTCCGTCAATGTGGGGGTCGAGCTGATCATGCGGCCTCCAATGGCCAAGGCAGCGCCCAGGTTCAAGCAGTGCGTCTGCGGCGGCTCCTTCGTGGCTTTTTCTTCAGAAATTTTAGAAAGCCGGTTTCGGCGCTCGACAACCACCGCCGCGCACGGGGCCGTTCCAATCCACGGAGCGGGTCTTCCGGGTTCTCCTGAAGCGCGTCAATTAGGCATGGGTGGACGTAGCTCTTCCGGCTCATCGCAATCGTGTTGCCCAAGGCCTCGGCCACCGGTTCAAGCACGGTCTTCAAGCTGATGCGCTTGCTCTCCGCCTTTTCGAGCAACTGTTCGAAAAAGATGACACTGGCGCCCCAGGTGCGAAAATGTTTGGCGGTAAAATCGCAGCCCGTGGCCTCACGAATATAGGCGTTGACGTCCGACGAGGTGACGGCCTTCGGCTCCCCGTCGCCATTGAGGTATTGGAACAGGTGCTGGCCCGGCAGGTCCTCGCACTTTCGGACAATGCGTTTCAGATTGGCATCGGTGACGGTCACCTCGTGAACGATGCCGTGCTTTCCGGTGAATCGCATCTTCAGCTTGCTGCCGACTTTCTTGAGATGCCGGCTTCGAAGCGTAGTAGCGCCGTAGCTCTTGTTTGCCTTGGCATATTGCTCGTTACCGACGCGGATATGTTCGCGGTCCAGCAGGCGCACGACCGCAGCAAGCACGGTCTCGCGTTCGAGCTTACGTTTCCGCAGGTCCTTCTCGACCTTGCGCCGAAGCTTTGGCAGGGCCTCGCCGAATTCCCGGCAGCCGTCATATTTGTTCGCGTCTTTGCTGGCGCGGAAGTCCGCGTGATAGCGATATTGCTTGCGCCCGCGGGCATCCTTGCCCGTCGCCTGGATGTGGCCGTCAGCGTCCTTGCAGAACCAGGCGTCAGTGTAGGCTGGGGGCAGTGCGACTGAATTCAGTCGCTCGATTTCGTCGCGGTCCGTGATCCGCTCGCCATTTTCATCGAAATATTGCCAGTAGCGCCCTTTTCGCTTGCGCGTGTAACCGGGCTCGGTGTCGGAAGAATGGCGCAACATTGACAGCCTGTCGTTGGTTGTCACGGCCTAAGGGCTGAGGCCAACAGATGGTTCCGTCATTCCGACTAGGAAACGAAATTATGAACGATCTCACTGGACGTCACGTCCTGATCATGGCTACCGACCGCTTCGAGGAAAGCGAGCTGTTCGGTCCCCGCGAACGGCTTCTCGCGGCGGGTGCAAGGGTCAGTCTCGCGTCGATAGAGAAGCGCCCGATCCAGGCGACGGTCCATGACGAACCGGGCAAGACGATCGCGGCGGACATTGTTCTCGCAGAGGTCAATCCTGCGGACTATGACGCGCTACTGCTTCCCGGCGGTGTCGGCAATCCCGACCGGTTGCGGATGGAATCCGAAGCTATCGCGATCATCAGGAAATTCCATTTCGACAAGAAGCCTGTAGCGGCGATCTGTCATGGCCCCTGGCTTCTCGCCGAGGCTGATATCGTCCGCGGTCGAACGGTCACCTGCTGGCCGTCCATACGCACGGATCTCCGAAATGCGGGTGCGACGGTGATCGACGAGGAAGCGGTGACTGACGGAAATCTTATCACCAGCCGCAATCCTGACGACGTTCCGGCCTTCACCGAAGCCCTGATACTGGCGTTGAAGAGCTAAACCGGTCGGCAAGGATTTGGCGTTAGGCTGGGTAAATGCCCGTGCTCTCGCCAATTCAAAGCGACCGATGGTTCGATCTTGCAGCCGCCGTGATTCCGGGCGCCGCCGCCGCTTATTCCGCATACCGGCTGGCGCCCTTGCTCGACTGGCGCCCCGAGTTCGCAATCCCGGTGGCAGCACTCCTTGTTTTTGCCCTCGGGCTAGGAACCATGCAGCTGGTTTCGCGGCGGATCCGACCCGCAGCAAAACCCTATGCTTTTCGGTCTGATACGGCGCACTTCCCCGAACTGTTGCTCGACTCATTGTGGCAGGAGGCGGTCGCGAGCGACGATGTCCTGCTGCTCGACCTGCCTGTCGAAAATGGAATAAAGGCGCTGGCTGAGCTGATCCTTGACGATCCGCTTCCACATCCCCAGCCCGATTCCCGGGTTGTCCAGCTGTTCGCGGCAAAGCCCAACCCCGGTGAGCTGGTCAACCGGATCGAGCGTCACCTGGGCCGAACGGCAGAATCGGCGCCCCCACGCCCGATGGATGCGACCGACGCACTCCGCCGCGCGTTGGAAGAACTCCGACAATCGTTACGCCAGGCATGATTCTCACTCCGCGACTGTAAGCTGGCCCTCCATCCGCTCGGCCGGACGTTCACGGTGCAATCCGACAATCCCGCCTATCCCGATTGGCCGGATTGCGCGCTCGAGACGATCCACTGCATCGGCAGCGTCATCTGGGCCGGACGCAAGGTGGCCTAGCTTCGGCGCCGCTCGACCAGCCAGACGATAAGCGCGAGGGCGAGCCCCACAATCAGGCCGATAAAGGTCCAGGCCATCGCCTCCCCGGTGGTTAGTCCGTAGACGAAACCGGCGACAATTGGCGCGATCAGGAAGAAGCCGCCAGCGGCTGGGGAATGGTTGGCCATGTCCGGCTCATGCCAGATGGCGGTCGACGATTCCACCGGCTGTCATGGTTGACGCGGCGTTGACGCCGTTTCTGCGGGCGGCGGAAACCACCTGCAGTATAAAGCGAGGTGCATGCCCTCCTATTTCCTTTCCGGACGCGCCGCATTTGAGGACGCGATGGTTCTCCTCGACGAGCATGGGGAGGACGCACCGGCAGTCGCCGCCGAGCGGGCCAATGCCAGCCGTGACCGGGAAAATGTCCTTGATTTTTGCCATTGGCGGCAGATCGAGCGGTTTTCGGCGCTGCTCGCCTCGAACGAGGTCGCCGGCTCCATCCACTAGCATTGCCGGTTTTAAGGCGTCCGGCCCTAGTCACCCTTCAACGCGCTAGCTAGGCTGGAGCCATGTCGATCCGGGGAAGACATGGCGCGGCGGGGCGCCTCGTGGCGCTCGCCCTGTGTGGTGTGGCTATGAGCTGGCCTGCTTCTACTCAGCCGGCCGACCAGGAGGATCCGACGCTGCTCGATCCGTCAGCACCGCTGGACCCGATGCCCGACCTGGGGGTCGACTGGCCGGACATGAACACGCCCGACCCGGTTCTGGAGCCGGTCGATGATCAGGCCGAACCAAGTGGCGAGGACCGGTCGGAAGCGATCGAGGACAATGTTGCGGCGCGCCGTTACGGCGTGATCCTGACCGGGCTCGGCGAGGCATCGACCGAAGACTTTCTAAAGGCCTTCCATGCTCGTTCCGCGCTTGAAGCGGACGACGATGAACCGGCCAACACGGCGCAGATCGACCGACGCGCACGCGCCGACGCAGATCTGCTGACGAGCCTGCTCCAAGCGCAAGGCTATTATGATGCCGAGGTCGAAACCGAGATCGACCGCAACGGCGATCGAATTGCGGTTGAGCTGCGCGCGACTCCGGGGCCACGCTTTCGCTTCGAGACTGTGGAATTCCCGGGCTTGGCCGAAGCTGGCGGCGATGCCGGGACGTTGCGGGAAGCTTTCGCTGTTAAGCCCGGTGACCCGGTCATCGCGAGTCAGGTCATCGCTGCCGGAATAGCCCTCAAGGTTGCGCTCGGCGAGCAGGGGTTCGCCACCGCCGAGATCGGGGAGCAGGACATCGTCGTCGATCATGTGAATGCGACGGCGAAACTCGTCCTGCCAGTCCAGCCCGGGCCGGTCGCGCATTTCGGCGAGATACGAGTGAGCGGCCAGCCGCCGTTTTCAGCCCGACATGTCTGGCGTATCGCCCGCTTCAAGCAAGGCGACCTGTTCGAGCAATCGGACGTCGACGACCTTCGCCGCGCCCTTGTCGCTACCGGGCTGGTCGCTTCGGTCGAGGCGAAGGTCGTTCCTCGCGACGCCGGGCGGGTGGCCGATATCGAAGTGAAGCTGGAGCCGGCGCCGATGCGGACCGTTGCCGGCGAGCTGGGCTACGGCACCGGCGAGGGTGTCCGCGCCGAGGCAAGCTGGCAGCACCGCAATTTCTTCAATCCCGAAGGCGCAGTTACGGTCCGCGCAGTTGCCGGCACGCAGGAACAGCTGGGCGCCGTTTCCTTCCGCCGCAACAATTTCAAGCGGCGCGACCAGGTCCTCAACGCGCAGATCCTGGCAAGCCATGTCGATCGCGACGCCTTTGAGGCCAAGACATTCAGCCTGTCGGGCGGGATCGAGCGGCAGAGCAACTTCATCTGGCAGAAGAAATGGACGTGGAGCCTTGGCGGCGAACTCATTGCGTCGGAGGAGCGCGACACGATCGAGGCGACGGGCGAGGAAAGGGAGCGAACCTTTTTCATTGGCGCGGTCCCGGCCAGCCTGGCCTATGACGGAAGCGACGACCTACTGAACCCCACTCGTGGCTTCCGCCTCGGCGGCCGGATCAGCCCGGAACTCAGCCTCCAGGGCGGAACGTTCGGCTATACCCGCGCCCAGGTCGATGCGAGCGCCTATTTTCCGTTCTCGGAGCGCGCGGTCGCAGCCGGCCGGGTTAGGCTCGGCACCATAATCGGTGCGGACCGCGACTCCATTGCTCCCTCGCGGCGTTTTTATGCGGGCGGGGGCGGATCGGTGCGCGGATACGGCTACCAGCAACTGGGACCCCGCGACATCGACAACGATCCGATCGGCGGCCGCAGCCTTGCCGAGTTCAGCCTCGAGGGGCGCTTCCGACTGAAAGCCCTGGGCGGCAATCTCGGGGTCGTTCCGTTTCTCGACGGCGGTTCGCTGACGACGAGCAGCCTGCCGAGCTTCAAGGACTGGCAGTTCGGTGCGGGCATCGGTCTCCGCTATTATTCGAGCTTCGGCCCGATCCGGATCGATGTCGGCACGCCGCTCAACCGCCAGAACGGCGACAGCCGGATCGCGGTGACGGTCTCCCTTGGCCAGGCATTCTGACGTGGCCGAAAAAGCCCTCTTCGAGCAACCAGGGGGCGATGTCCGCAAGGTCCGATTGAAGAGGCATTGGGCGAAGCGCCTCGCCACCGAGCTTGCAGTGCTGCTCCTCGCGTTGCTGATGCTGATCGGTCTTGGGCTCGTCGCCCTCGACACGGCCCCGGGTCACCGTTGGCTCGTCGACCGAATTGCCAACCTCGAGATGCGGTCCGGACTGAAGATCGAGATTGGCCGCATCGACGGTTCCGTATTCGGCGAGTCGCGACTGAAGAACGTGCGCGTTTCCGATGCGCAGGGAATCTTCCTGACCTCACCCGAAATCCGTTTGGACTGGGCCCCGGGAGCGTGGCTCGGCAACCGGCTTCACATCGACCGGCTGGAGTCCGACCGGGTGACGCTTCGCCGGCTTCCCAAGTTCCGCCCGACTGGGCGGACCGGACCAATCCTTCCGGGCTTCGACATCCATATCGGCAAGCTGGCAATCCGGCGTCTCGAACTGGGCAGGGAGGTGACTGGAAAGTCGCGGGTCGGCGCCGTGATCGGGTCGGCGGATGTTCGCAATGGCCGCGCAATGGTCCGCCTGGACGGTGGACTGAAAGGCGGCGACAGGTTCCGGCTCCTGCTCGATGCGGAGCCCGACCGCGACCGCTTCGACCTCGACGCGAGGATCAACGCGCCCGCCGATGGCCTGCTCCCGGCGATCCTCGGCAAGAAGCTTCCGATCGCACTTTCGATCGAAGGGGACGGAAGCTGGAAACGCTGGCGCGGGCGGGCGATGATGGATCTTGGCGGAAAGCGCCGGGTTTCGCTGGCGCTGGCGGCGGACAAAGGTCGCTATCGCCTTGGCGGCCGGATTGCGCCGCAGGACTTCTTCAAGGGGCGGCTGCTCCGGCTGACCTCGCCAGTTATCAATGTTCGCGGCGCGGCGACCTTAAAGGACCGGCTGCTCGACGGAGAGATAAGGCTCCGCTCACCGGCCCTTCGCGCGGTCGCTCGCGGCATTCTCGATTTAGGGCGCAACCGCTATCGCGATGTCCGGATCGGAGCCGATCTCATCCGTCCGCCCGACCTGTTCAAGAACATGACGGGTCGAAACATCCGGCTGGTCGCAACTCTCGATGGGGCGTTCGGAACGGCCGACTACTCCTATCGCCTCACGTCGCCGGGGGTGAAGTTCGACAATGTCGGGTTCGTCGACGTCCGGGCCGAGGGAAGGGGACGCGGGTCGCCGTGGCCGGTTCGCGTCCCGCTTCGGCTGTCGGCGCGCGCGGTAACCGGGGTCGGCGATGTCGCTGGCGCGATCCTTGCCAATGTCCGCATCGAAGGGTTGCTGCTTGTCTCCAAGGACCTCGTTCGCGGCGACAAGCTTAAACTCTCCAGCGACAAGCTCAGCGGTAATGTTTCGTTGCTTATCAACCTCCGGAACGGCGACTTCACCTTCCTGATTTCGGGGGACTCACGAGATATCAGATACCGGGCCTCGGGATCGTCGATGTAAAGACGGACTTGCGGGTGATTCCCGGGCCGGGCGGCAAGGCGCGCGTCGTCGGCAAGGCCGAAGCCTGGGTGCGGAGGCTCGACAATGCCTTCTTCCGCGACCTGACACGCGGGCTACCGCACCTGACCACCGATCTCGAACGTCTGCCCGACGGAATCCTGCGCTTTACGAACCTGCAGCTCAATTCGCCTGCCCTGCGTCTGTCGGGGTCCGGAATCCGGCGTCGCGACGGCACATTCCGTATCGAAGCGACGGGTCGGCAGGCGAAATATGGTCCGCTGAGGATGGTGCTCGACGGGCGGATCGAGCGTCCCCGTGTCGAGCTGCTGCTCGACCGCCCGAACGAGGCGATGGACATCCGTGCGATGCGGCTGGTGCTCGACCCGATCACAGAAGGCTATGCCTATACGGCTAGCGGCTCGTCGCGGCTCGGTCCGTTCACTTCGGACGGAAGGGTCCTCCTTCCGCGCGGCGCGCCGACGGTCATCTCGATCGCCGCCCTTGAGGTGGCAGGGACGACCGCGAAAGGCGATCTGCGCTCGGAACCTGGCGGATTCCTTGGAACGCTCCGGCTGGCGGGCGGCGGGCTGCAGGGCACGCTCGGCTTCCGGCCCGTCGATGACGCACAGGCCATTGAAGCCCATCTGGCCGCGAGCGGTGCGAGAATCCCAGGCGCGACGGAAATCGCTGTGCGTTCCGGCAAGCTCGACGGCACGATAGTCCTAGCTGAGGGCCGGACCACCCTGGACGGAACGGTGATCGCGCGTGGCCTTGCCTATGGTGCGGTCGACATTGCCCGGCTCACGGCGAGCGGCAGGCTGGTCAACGGCAGCGGCCAGGTCCGAGCCGCCGTCGCCGGGCGGAGCGGGCGGACGTTCGAGCTTGTCGGGCTCGCCGACGTCACGCCCGACCGGATTAGCATCACGGGCCGCGGCCAAATCGACCGGCGCGCGCTCACGCTTGAAAGCCCGGCCGTGTTTACGGCCGTGCCCGGCGGATGGCAGGTGGCGCCGACCCGTGTTCGGTTCGGCGGCGGGCGAGGGACCCTTTCCGGGCGGACCGGGGACAATCCTGAAATCCACGCCCAGTTGCAATCGATGCCGCTGCAGTTGCTCGACATCGGTTGGCCCGGGCTGGGGCTCAGTGGAATTGCCACCGGCCGACTGGATTATCAGTGGCACGGTTCCGGCGGACGGCCCAGCGGCCGAGCCGACCTCCGCGTTCGGGGGCTCAGTCGCTCCGGCCTCGTTCTCTCATCCAAACCGATTGACCTTGGCCTCGCGGCGGTGCTTGAGAATGGCAAGGCGGCGATGCGCGCGGTGGCGGTTAGCGATGGCAATACCATCGGGCGTGCCCAGGCCCGCTTCGCGCCGCTCGGAAGCGGGCCGATCATTGCCGAGCTGATGAACGCCCCAATGTTTCTGCAGGTTCGCTACGCCGGCCCTGCGGACACCCTGTGGCGGCTTTCTGGGGTCGAGGTGTTCGATCTCAGCGGTCCAATCGCGGTCGGGGCCGATATCCGGGGACGTCTGGTCGATCCGACAATCCGCGGTTCGATCCGCAGTGAGAGTGCAAGGATCGAGAGCGCGGTAACCGGCATGGTCCTGCAGAATGTGGCAACGTCCGGCCGTTTCGGCGGATCGCGCCTGATCATCGACCGGATCGGCGGCCGAACTCCGGCTGGCGGAACCGTAAGCGGTTCCGGGGCCATAGACTTCTCGGGCGGCTCCCCGTCATTCGATCTCGATTTCAATGTCACCAACGCCGAACTGCTTGGCCGCGACGATCTTGCGGCCACGGTGACCGGGCCGATCCGCATTCGCTCGGATGGCGCCGGCGGCAATATTTCCGGCCAGCTCAAACTCGAACGCGGCCGGTTCACGCTCGGGCAGGCGACCGGGGCTTCGGGCGTACCGCAACTGAAGGTCCGCCATGTCGGTCGCGATGAGGACGAGATCATCGAGATTCGCCAGCTCGCACCCTGGAATCTCAGCCTGAAAGTCGATGGCGAACTGACTGTCCGCGGGCTCGGTATCGACAGCCGCTGGACGACCGACGTGACGATCGGCGGTAACGTCTCCGCGCCGCGGCTGACTGGGCGAGCTGACCTCGTTCGCGGAAATTACGAATTTGCCGGGCGCGGCTTCCGCCTGGAACGCGGAATCATCCGATTCCGCGGGGAAAGCCCCCCGATCCCCTGCTCGACATTCGCGCCGAGGCGCAGGTCCAGGGCTGGATGCGGCCGTGCTCGTTCGAGGGACCGGCCTCAAGCCTGAGATTACGTTCTCCAGCGTTCCGCAATTGCCGCAGGACGAATTGCTGTCGCGCATTCTGTTCGGCACCTCCATTACCAATCTCTCGCCGCCGGAGGCGGTGCAGCTCGCTGCGGCGGTCGCTTCCCTCCAGTCCGGATCGGGAGGCCTCGACCCCATAAACGCCGTTCGGCGTGCAGTCGGCCTCGACCGCTTGAGGATCGTCCCGGCGGATGTCGCTACCGGACAGCGGACCGCGATCTCCGCCGGGAAATATATCGGTCGCAAGCTGTACGTCGAAGTCATCACCGACGGTCAGGGCTATTCCGCCACCCGGGTGGAATATCAGGTCACCCGCTGGCTCTCCCTCCTTTCGACGATTTCAACGATTGGCAGGACGAGCGCCAACGTGCGGATTTCGAAGGATTATTAATTGATGCAGGGGGAAAGTAGACGGGCGGAAATCCTCCTGCTCGCGATTTTCGGTATCGTCCTGCCGTTCATCCTCGGCAGCTCGCTGCTGATCTTCAACGACGGCGACGTGAGATGGCACATCGCGGCGGGGCAATGGATTCTTGATCACGGCGCGTTGCCCGTCGCGGACCCGTTTTCGTTCACCTTTCCGGGCGCGAAGTGGGTGACGTTCGAGTGGATGTCGCAATTGCTCTATGGCGCCGCGTACCGCCTGGCCGGCTTCGGCGGCGTTGCGGCTCTGGCATCTGCGGCGATCGTCGCACTGCATCTGATCGTCGTAGCCCAAGGGCGGCGTCATGTCGGGCCGTGGGGGATCGCGGCGACAGTCGTGCTGATGGACCTTGCGCTCATCCCTATGATGCTCGCGCGCCCGCACCTGCTGGCTTGGCCATTGCTAGCCGGCTGGATCGCGATCCTGCTCCGCGCACGTGATGCGGACACAGCGCCGCCGCTTGCGGCAGCCCTGTTGGTCGTCCCCTGGGCGAACTTGCACGGCAGCTGGGCGCTGGGCATCGTAATCGCGGGATTTGTCGCCCTCGATCATTGTCTGGAGCGGCGCTGGCATTGGCCGGTGGTCAGGGCCTGGCTTCTGTTCGGGATTCTCGCGACCGCCGGGGCGATGATCACGCCCAACGGGCTCGACGGTTTCGTCCATCCCTTGACGGTCTCAAAGCTCGAAACGCTGCCGCTGATCGTCGAGTGGCGACCGAGCGATCCGGCGCGCACGCCCTTCTTCTTCGTGGCGCTCGCGGCGACTATCCTCATTCTGCTCTGGCGGGGCTTTCGAATTCGGCCACTGATTGCGTTTCTTCTACTCGTTCTCCTCGCCATGGCGCTTCACCAAATGCGCCATCAGGCCATGCTCGCGATCGCGGCGGCGATGATCGTCCCGCGCTCGCTTATCCGGGAAAGTCTTCGCCCTCCGCTATTCGCCGGATCCGAGCGCCGGCTTGCGATCGGCGGCACAGCCTTCGCCATTGCCGCACTGGCCCTGTTCCGGGCGGCCAACCCGCTCGAACCTGCGGAGAATGGCGCGAACCCGCGATCCGCAATCGCGGCCATACCCGCCGACCTCCGCGATAAGCCCATGCTCAACGGCTACGGCTTCGGCGGTCCCATGATCTTTCAGGGAATGAAGGTGTTCATCGACGGGCGGTCGGACTTTTACGGCGATGCATTCATGATCGCTTATCAGCGCATGGTCGATGGCGATCGCGCTGCCCTCGGCGACGCGATCACCCGCTATGACCTTGGATGGTCGATTCTGCCGCCGCGCTACGACAAGCTGATTGCAAATCTCGACCGCGATCCGCGTTGGATTCGCATTCACTCGGACCCGGTGGCGATCATCCACCGCCGAATCGACATCCCTAGCGCTTCAGGAAGCCCTCGAGCGATTCCTTGATTTCGCTAAGGGGCGAATGATTCCAGTCGTTCCAGGCATCCGCTGCCTCCTTGGGCGAGCGGAGATATTCCGGGCGCGCCCAGCGATGGTCGGCCACCTGGGGCCTGCTGCGGGAGAGCAGGCCGATATCGAACGCGCGATCGAACTTCACGCCGATCTGGTCGCCATGAGACCAGCTGATTTTGGCGAAATGCTGCCCTGCATTGCCAAGATCGAGCAAGATCTCGGCACCGATCGGAAAGCTTCTCGGGCTTTCGACCAATGCGCCGCTCTCTGAAATGTTGCGCAGGCGGACTCGTTCGCTGTCGTGGTTGTAATGGATCTCGCCCGACCAGATCAGCGGATGGCGTTGGGCCTCGCGCTTTTGACTTTCGACACTGAGCGCCCCCTTGGGCTGCGAGCTATCCGTGATGGGCGCGGCCGGTGCCGACTTGATGTCGGGGAAGGATCGCCTGAGAACATCGAGAAGCATGCTGTCGCGCTTCGTGGAGGCACCTTCGATCTGCGTCTCGTGTGCGAATTCGAGCCCTATCCGCCCGCCCCGAATCCACCGCACAGCGCATTCGATCTTGAATTCGCCGCCCAGGACCAAGTGGACCTTCTGCCACATCTGCAAATCAGCATCGGTCGCAATCATTGCCCCGCCGCCCGACAGGTTCACGAGTTCGACAGTGCGCTTCTTACCCCGCACCAGCAGCTCTGCCTGCTCGCTGGAGAGCCGGTGGCGATCCCCGTCGCGATGATCGGCCGAGCGCTTGGTCGAACGTGGGACGGGAACGGATCCCAGACCAGCTTCCTCCGACGCGCCGGAAGGACGCTTTTCGGGCATGGACGGACCACTAGGCGAAAAGCCGCCTCCGCCTTCGATCGCGGCGCGAAAGCTGTTCATCGATCGGACCTCGCATGACATGTCGCGCCTATTTTGCGCAGGCGAGGGTTACGAAACAGCTAACCCGGGTTGGTTAACGGTCCGCCCTTAGCCGGAATAATACATGTCGAACTCGACCGGGCTCGGGGTCATCTCCAGTCGCATGACCTCTTCCCACTTCAGCTCCATGTAAGCGTCGATCTGGTCGTCGCTGAACACGTCGCCCTTGGTGAGGAACGCGCGGTCCTGGTCCAGCGCGATCAGCGCCTCTCGCAGGCTTCCGCACACGGTCGGCACATTGACCAACTCGGCGGGCGGCAGGTCGTAGAGATTCTTGTCCATCGCCTCGCCGGGATGGATGCGGTTCTGAATGCCATCAAGGCCGGCCATCATCATCGCCGAGTAGGCAAGGTACGGATTGGCCAGCGGGTCCGGGAAGCGGAACTCGATTCGCTTCGACTTGTCGCCGGTGCCGTAGGGGATGCGGCAGGAAGCGGAGCGGTTGCGGCTCGAATAAGCGAGGAGGACCGGAGCTTCGAAGCCTGGAACCAGCCTTTTGTAGCTGTTGGTGGATGGATTGGTGAAGGCGTTGAGCGCGCGGGCATGCTTGATGACCCCGCCAATGAAATACAGCGCCATTTCGCTTAAGCCGGCATAGCCGTTGCCCGCGAAGAGGGGCTTGCCGCCCTTCCAGATCGACATGTGCACGTGCATTCCGCTGCCGTTGTCCTTGGCGATCGGCTTGGGCATGAACGTCGCCGTCTTCCCGTAGGCCTGGGCGACCATGTGCACGACATATTTGTAGATCTGCATGCGGTCCGCCGTCTGCGTTAGCGTGCCGTAGGTTAGGCCGAGTTCGTGCTGCGCTGGCGCTACCTCGTGATGGTGCTTGTCGCAGGGCAGGCCCATCTCCAGCATGGTCGAGACCATTTCGCTGCGGATGTCGCCCGCGCTGTCGATTGGCGCCACCGGGAAGTAGCCGCCCTTGGCGCGCGGCCGGTGGGCAAGGTTGCCGCCTTCATACTCGCGCCCGCTGTTGTGCGGCAGTTCGACGTCGTCGAGCCGGAATGACGAGGCGGCATAGCCGTCCTCGAAGCGGACATCGTCGAACATGAAAAATTCGGCTTCCGGGCCGACGTAGAGCGTGTCGCCGACACCACTCGCCTTGAGATAGGCCTCGGCGCGGGTCGCGGTCGAGCGCGGGTCGCGGCCGTAAAGTTCGCCGGTAGCCGGGTCGACAATGTTGCAGAACAGGATCAGCATCGGCGTGGCGCTGAACGGATCCACGTAGCTCGACTCAAGGTCCGGCTTCAGGATCATGTCGCTCTCGTTGATCGCCTTCCATCCGGCGATCGACGAACCGTCGAACATCAGGCCGTCGGTCAGCTGGTCCTCGTCGAGGGCGGAGGCGACCATCCCAAGATGCTGCCACTTGCCCTTGGGATCGGTGAAGCGGAGATCCACCCACTCGATTTCCTGTTCGTCGATGATCTTGAGGATTTTCGCTGCCGCGCTCGCCATGTCCCGCTCCCGATAGAGGAATCGGCCGCGTTCGCCGCGGCTTCGCCGGACGCATCCCAGACCAGCCCGATTCGGGAAAGACGAGCGTGAATATTTGACCAGAAACCGTGGTCTAGAATGCCCGGCGCTGGGCCTGCACCAGCATTCGCAAGAGCATCGCGACAGGCCGCGGTACGCCGACCTTGCCTTCCAGCCATAAGCTTACCGTCGAGCGCGACACCCCTATTGCGGTGGCAAGGTCGCCCTGCGTCCGGTAACCGAGCGTCCGCATGAGCCGCTTCAGCTCATCCGGCGACATGGAAGCGAGGCGGGGGTCCTGGTCCAACTGCCGGGTCTATATGGCGTCGACGCCGCGATCGCCGGTGCGAATCCGGACCGCCTCCTCAATTGGCAGGACGAATATCTTGCCGTCGCCGATTCTTCCCGTTCGGGCCGCATTCTCGATCGCTTCGACGGCGCGATGGACCTGATCGTCCTCGACGACGAGCTCGATCTTTACCTTGGGGATGAAGTCGACGACATATTCGGCGCCGCGATAGAGCTCGGTATGACCCTTCTGCCTGCCGAATCCCTTCACTTCGCTGACCGTCATTCCGCTGACCCCGGCGTCGTGTAACGCATCTTTCACGTCGTCTAGCTTGAACGGCTTGATGACGGCCTCGATCTTTTTCATGGGGCGAGACGTTAGTCCTGCCGCAACGCTGCCGCAATTGACGGCTTGAGGGTCAGCCGATGAAAGCGATCATCCTTTCTGCAGGGCAGGGCTCCCGCCTCGGCCACCTGACCGACGACCGGCCTAAGTGCCTCATCGCGTTCGCCGGTCGGACGTTGCTCGACCGCCAGCTCGACACACTGGCCGCCAATGGGATTACCGAATCGGTGGTCGTCACCGGCTTCCGCGACGATCAGATCGAGCGGGCGCTGGAGCGGCGCCGGGCGGCAGGAGATGGCCCGAACGTCCGGACGGTCTTCAACCCCTTCTTCAAGGTCGCCGACAATCTGGGCTCCCTCTATCTCGTCCGCGAGGAGCTGAAAGGCGACTGCCTAGTGTGGAACGGCGACACGCTCGTCTCCAACAGCCTGATGGCGAAAGTTATCGCCAACCAGCAATCGGGCATCTGCGTCACCGTCGACCGCAAGGACGGCTATGATGATGACGACATGAAGGTCGTCCGCGACGAGGGCTCAGGCCGGCTTCAGGCGATCGGAAAGCGTATTTCGTCGGGCGTCAATGCCGAATCGATCGGATTATTGGCGTTCCGGAATGGCGGCGCGGAGCGATTCGCCGAGGCGATCGAACGCGAGATGCGGACCGCGGAGGGCACCACCGTCTGGTACCTGCGAGTGATCCACTACATGGCGCAGGAGGGCGAGATCTGGACGCTCGACATCAATGGCGAGGAATGGGGCGAGGTCGACTTCCCCCAGGACGTCGCCCGCGCGGAGCAGTTGGTGGCGAGCTGGTAAGACAGACGCCTAGTAAGGCGGCGCGTCGAAACCTTTTGGGCTCTTGGTGAAAATCTCGCAGCCGTCTTCAGTGATGCCGATCGAGTGCTCGAACTGGGCGGACAGCGACCGGTCGCGTGTGACCGCCGTCCAGCCATCTTCGAGAATTTTGCAGTCCGGCTTGCCGAGATTGATCATCGGTTCGACCGTGAAGAACATTCCCGGCTTCAGCTCGACGCCGGTTCCCGGACGGCCGGCATGGATCACCTCCGGCGAGTCGTGGAACAGCTTGCCGAGGCCATGCCCGCAGAAATCGCGGACGACGCCATAGCGATGCTTCTCCGCATGGCTCTGGATCGCGTGGGCGACATCGCCGAGCCGATTGCCGGGCTTCGCCTGTTCCAACCCAAGCATGAGGCATTCATAGGTTACCTCGACCAGCCGCCGCGCCTTCAGCGGCACATCGCCGACCAGGAACATGCGGCTGGTGTCGCCGTGCCAGCCGTCGAGCGTCGGAGTGACGTCGATATTGACGATGTCACCGTCCTTCAGCGGCTTTTCGCTGGGAATCCCATGACAGACGACATGATTGATCGAGATGCAGCAGCTCTTGGTATAGCCGCGATAGCCGAGCGTTGCGGGCACTCCGCCTGCATCAACCGTCATGCGGTAAACGATGTCATCGAGTTCCTGCGTCGTAACTCCGGGAACGACGTGCGGAACCAGCGCGTCCAGTATATCGGCCGCCAAGCGACCGGCTTTCCGCATTCCTTCGAACCCTTCGGGCCCGTGGAGCTTGATCGTCCCATCGCGATATTCGGCGCGATCGCCGGGCGCAACTTGTACGTAATTGGTCATTGCATCCATATAGGCATGTCGCGCGTCATCGCAAAACCGCGCTCGCATCGACGACCTCTACGTCGGCCATCATTCCCATCAGCGCATCGTACCAGGGCTTATGACTGGCCCCGACGATGTTCAGGACCCTGGCTCCGGGCTTCGCAGCGAAAACCGAACGAACATTGGCCGCCATTCGGAGGTTGCGGACGTCCCACCAGCCGACATAACGCCGCGCCGGCGTACCCGGGCTTTGCTGGGCCATTGCTTCACCGAAATCCCCACGAATCTGCGCGTTCTGAGCGCCGGGGGCATTCATTTCCCGATAATAAGAGAGCATCTCGGCGCCATCCTTGATGCGGCTCTCACGGGCCTTGTGGGCAGCCAGCAAGGGTGAAGCCCGGGCCGCTGTGAAATGCGCGGACATCGCATCTTCGAAGTCCTTGCCTTCATGAGCAAGCGCGCCGTCGCTGGTATGGTCGTCAACGCCGTAAACTCTTTCTAGGCCGAGTCGGGCGGCAAGGATCGCTGCGACATCATAGCTTTCGTTGAGGGCCTTTCCTTTCCGCTCAAGAATTTCGACCATCGAGTCATCTAGGCCGTCCTTGGCGACCCGCTCGACCGGCTCGAGCCGAAGCCATTGGACCTTGGCCGATGTGCGGTCGCCGGCTGCCAGGAACAGCATGGCCAGGCGCCTTCGCTCGGCTGGCGAAGGATTGTCTGGCCAGGCGTCGAGTGTTTCGCGAACCGTGCGCAGCGCTTCCGGGACGGCCAGGCGCGTTTTTTGCCGGATCAGCGATGGGTCCCAGCAATATTGCTCATAAGCGTCCGCATACAGGTCCGGAAATGCGCGCATCGCCTCGCACTGCTCGCCCGACACGCCCTCGTGGGTGATGATCGTCGGGCGGAACGACGCGAGCTTGGCGAGCAAGGGCTCGAGCATGTGCGCGGTCCACTCCTTGTGTTCAGAGAGATGCGTGCTCGCAAGGGTCATCACCTGAGATCGGGCGCCTGCCACCGGAGCATGTTGCCCAAGTGGCGACTGAGCGAGCGAGGGGGCAGACAACGCCAGCCCCGCAGCCATGGCAATGTACTTCATGAGGCCTCCTGTATTGTATGACTAATACAGTGGCGGCGCCGATGCAAATCCTCTCGACCCGGAGGAGGCGAGCGCTACAACGATGCCATGACCGAGACGCGCATCTGGACCGCCGGCCTTGTTGTGATCGGCGATGAAATCCTTTCTGGACGAACGCAAGACAAGAATGTTGCGCAGATTGGTTCCTGGCTTAACGTCCAGGGAATCCGCCTTCGCGAGGTGCGGGTTGTCGGGGACGTGGAGGAGGCCATCGTCGAAGCGGTGAACGCCATGCGGACCGCTTACGACTATTGCTTCACGACGGGCGGCATCGGCCCGACGCATGACGACATCACCGTGGACGCCATCGCTGCCGCTTTCGGCTTGCCGGTGGTCATCCACCCCGAAGCGCGGCGGCTTCTGGAGGATTATTACGCGACCCGCGGCGGGCTCAACGAAGGCCGGCTGGCAATGGCCCGGGTCCCGGAAGGGGCGGAGCTGATCGACAATCCTGTTTCGAAAGCGCCGGGCATCAAGATCGGCAATGTCTACATCATGGCCGGCATTCCATGGGTGACGGCGGGCATGCTGGAAGGATTGACCGGAAAGCTCGAAGGCGGGCGTCCGTTGGTGTCCGTGACCGTCGGCGCACTGGCTCCGGAGAGCGAGGTCGCCGCGATGCTTCGCGACGTCGAGCGCGCGTCCGACGGAATCTCGATCGGCTCCTATCCGTTTTTCAAGGACGGGCGCGGCGGAAGCAATTTCGTCGTCAGAAGCGAAGATGAGGAGCTGGCGCGGTCCGCTGCCGGGTTGCTTGCCGAGAAACTGGCGGAGCTTGGATACGACCCCGTTGACGGCGGGATGTAGCCCCCAAGATCTGCTGGTTTAGCTGGACCTTCGGAAGCTTGGAGCGGGCGAAGGGAATCGAACCCTCGTCGTAAGCTTGGGAAGCTTCTGCTCTACCATTGAGCTACGCCCGCTCGGGCGAGCGCGGAATTGCCACGCACTTTTCGCAAAATCAATTCGCCCTTAAGAAAACGGCGCCGCCCGGGGGCGACGCCGTCTTCCTTGACTGTCCCAGCGTCTTAGTAAGCGATGCTGAGGGTGCCCGAGATGGTGCGCGGAGCGCCGATCTGGGCGAACGGAGCGTTGTCGTAGACGCCCGAGGAGTTGACCGTCTGGTTGAGGTTTGAGCTGAACCCGCCGACGTAGACCTCGTCGAACAGGTTGTAGACGTTCAGCTGGAAGTAGGTTTCCTTGAGCCCGCGGATGCGGAAGTTGTAACGGGCGTCGAGGTTGATCAGCCAGTAGGACGGAGCCGTCGCACCGTAGATGCGCTGAGGTCCGGAAGGGCCCGTCAAGTCGACGTCGCCACGGAACATCGGCGCGTTATTGTCATAGATGTAACGCGGGCCGGTCTTCTTGGCCGTAATTCCGAGATCGATTGGGCCGAGGCTGCTCAGGGCCGAGAAGCCCCAGTTATACTTCGGCGCACCGCCCTCACGCTTGCCGGCGGTGAAAGCGCAGCTGCGAAGGGCTTGCGGTGTATCCTGATCGATGTTGTCGCAGGTAACACCAGTCGGCAGCGAGCCCACCTGGATGTTCTCCTTGATCTCCGAATCGTTCCACGACGCGAAGGTGTAAAGCGTCAACTGGCGGAACGGCGACCAAGCCACCGAACCGTCGATACCCCACTTGTCGACCGCGCCGAGGTTGCGGAACACCGTGGTGTTCGCTTCCGGATCGAAGCTGACCGCCTGGCGATTCTTGAAATTGGTCTTCCAGACGCCGACCTGGGCCTGGATCTTGGAGCTGCGATAACGGGCGCCCAGATCGAAGCTGTCGGTTGTTTCCGGCTTCGGCTTGGCCGCGTCCGAGCCTTCCGGGAAGTAGAAGGACGCATAGAGGTTGTCGGTCGAAGGGACCGACAGGCCGCGCGCGTAATTGCCGAAGATGCTGACCGCCGGCGTAATGTCGTAGACGAAGCCGATGTTCGGCAGCGGCTCGTCATACTTCAGGGTCCGCTTCTGCGGTGGAGCGAAGCCGCTGATGGCGCCGGTGGTCGGATTGACGACATAGGGATTGCGGGCCGCGATGATCGCGTCGATCGCCGCATTGCCGCCAGAGCATTCGACGAATGCACCCGACGAGTTTGATGCCGAGCTGGTGAAGCAATTATTGTCGAGTTTGCGGGTGAAGAACGGCATGCGCAGGCCGACGGTTGCGGTCAACGTGTCGTCGAAGAACTCACCGCGCCACTCAGCCGACGGCTGGTGAAGGATGGCATAGGACTGGCGGTCGCGCTTCTGGAGGGCCACGCCGTTCACGTCGTTAACGGGATCGTTGACCGGGAAGACGTCGAGCGGTTCGCCATTGTTCGCGAGGAGTCCAACTTGGCCGGTCTGGCGGTGGTTGGCGTGATCGAAGGTGTAGGTGAAGCGCATCGTGTGATCGTCATTGATGTCCCAGCGAAGGCCGCTGATGACGCCGAAGCGATGCGTGCGAGTCTGGCTCGGAGCGATCACGCGAACCTGGTCAAGCAGGTCGCCGTCACCGTTGATGTCGACTCCGCCGGCGTAAGGCGAGCCGCCATAATAGCCGGGAACACAGATGACATTCGGACCGGAGGTCGTCGAGCAGTTGTCACGACCGCCGGAAGCCGAGCCGTTCTCATCGAAAATGTCGTAGCCATATTCGCGGATGGTCGTGGTGCCGCCGCCATTGGCCTTCACATACTGATAGCTCGGCTCGACCGTCAGGGTCAGGGCGTCGCTTAACGTGAAGCGCGACGTGCCCTTGATGTTGCCCGTGTTCGACGGGTTGTAGCGCCGATCGAATTCGTTGCCGCAGGTGTTGGAACCCGGCTCATCGGGGATGCCGTTTTGAGGCTGGTCGATCGTGCACGGATAGTTGATGTCATATTCGCGGTCGCTCTTGCTGTTCGGGAAGCGATCCGGGACGCTGCGCGGATTGCCGTTCGTACCGCTCTGGGTCAGGTCCTGGCGAAGGCGGACCGAACCGAAGAAGTTATTGCGGTTCTGGTTGTAGTGGCCGCTGACCGAAACGAAGTCGCCGTTGGTGCCGATCGGCTGGTAGATCTTGCCGTTATACTGCTGCTTGTCGACCTTGCCGTAGTTATTGAACGGGTTGTCGTTCTTGGCGGTCGATACGGCGAAGAAAGCGCGGGTGCCCCACGGGCCGATCTCGCCGGTGTCGACAACCCCGAAGATGCGGCGGAAGTCATACTCGCCGAGCGAGCCGACAACGCGGGCGCCGAATTCCTTCGAAGGGAGGCGGGTACGCAGGTTGACTGTGCCACCGACGGCCGATGCGGTCGGCGAGTCGACGTCGGTCGTGCCGAGGTTGACGTTGACCTGGTCGATCAGCTCGGGGTCGATCTGCTGGTTGGAATAGATCGCATAGTTGCCCGAATCGTTCAGCGGGATGCCGTCGAAGGTGAGGCTGATGCGCGAGCTATCGAAGCCGCGAATGCTGAGCGTGCCGCCCGAAGAGCCATAAGCGTCATTGTTCTGGAAGCTGACGCCCGGGACGGTGTTGATCGAGTCGAGGACGGTCTGGCCCGGATTCTGGCGAGCCAGATACTCCTGCGTGATGACCGCCTTGGCCTTCGAGGTGTCAGGCGCCTGGATGCCGCCGACCTCCTGAACGCGCGTTCCGGTGACGATGATTTCTTCTTCTTCGAAATCCTGGGTGCCGGCCGACTGGGCGAAAGCGGCGGCAGGAAAGATAAGCGAAGCCGAGCTGAGAAGAATGAGTTTTTTCACGGTGATAACCCCCCACGGGTGGTGCGACGAATTGCGATTCGCAACGCAGCTATACCGGCATTGCGACACTTGGATTACGGACCACGAATGGCCTTGCGACGATTTTTCGAGAACGTTGCGCGGAGGCCACGGGTGACCCGCCGCGCCGACTCGCGCGGGCCTACAGCAGGAAATACGTTTGATTACAAGAGTGTCAGCTAGGCCCGAGAATCAAGCCGCCTCCCGATTGCCACCATGAGGTAGATGAGTGGCGGCACCATGACGATCGAAAGCACGACCTTGGCCAGCATCTGGCCGAGCAGCAGGTCGGCGATCGGAAACACGCCATAGAAAGCGATCGATATGAACAGCAGGGTGTCCACCACCTGGCTGAGTACGCTCGCGACGGCCGAGCGGAACCACAGCAGCCGCGAGCCTTCGCGGCCTTTGAGCTTTGCGAAAATCGTCACGTTGAGCAGGGTCGAAATGCCGTAGGCGACGATCCCCGCGAGCCAGATTCGCGGCGTCGCGAGCATCATGGTCTCGAACGCGCCAAGGCGAGCAGGATCCATTTCCTTGGCCGCCGGAACGGCGAGCACCAGCAGCGTCAATCCGAGTGACATCAGCAGGGGCACGAAACCCCACAGGACAAGGCGGTTCGCGGTCTCGCGTCCGTGAAGCTCGGCCACCGCGCTCGATGTGACCACCAGCAACAGGAAGGCGAAGATTCCCGCTTCGACCGCCAGCGGCCCGAGCGCCACCTGCTTGTTGCCGAGAACCCCGGCGATGCACACCATCCCGCCATAGAAAATGGCGAAGGCAAAAAGCGACGGGGTCAGCGGCCAGGGCGCGCGTGCTAGGGATTGGGTTCAGTGCTCATGGCCGCGAATGGGTAATGCCTCGTTTCGCGCCCGCAAGCCTTTTATTGACCGGCCCCGACGCCACCGCTAGCGCCCGCCAACCATGGATTCTCAATATGATATCGTTGCCATTGGCGATGCGATCGTCGACGTCATCGCCACTTGCGACGACGCCTTCCTGGCCGAGCACGATTTGCCCAAGGGATCGATGCAGCTGCTCGATACCGACGCCGCGGACAGGCTTTATGCAGCGATGGGAACGGCACAGGAAACCAGCGGCGGATCGGCTGCCAACTCTATGGCCGGCATCGCCGCGATGGGTGGCCGCGCCGCCTTCATCGGCCAGGTCGCCGACGACCAGCTTGGCACCATTTTTCGCCACGATATGACCGCGCTCGGGGTCGACTACGATACGCCTCCGCTTGCCAACGGCTCGAAACCGACCGGCCGTTGCCTGATTCTCGTCACGCCCGATGCCCACCGGACGATGAACACATGCCCCGGCGCAAGTCACGAGCTGACTCCGGACGCGCTGGATTCGGACAAGATCGCCAATAGCGCGATCCTGTTCCTGGAAGGCTATTTGTGGGGACCGGAAAAGCCGCGGGCTGCGATGCTCAAGGCGATCGAGACCGCACATGCCGCGAACCGCGAGATTGCATTTACGCTGTCCGAAAGCGTCTGCATGCCGGGCCGGCGGGAGACATTCAGCCAGATGATCCGCGACCGCGGAATTGACCTGCTTTTCGCCAACGAGCTGGAATTGATGCAACTCACGGGCGACCAATCGTTGGGGCAGGCGATCGCGAGCGTCGCCGACAAGGTGCCGTGCCTGGTTGTGACTCGCGGGGAGCATGGCGCGATCGCCTTTGCCGATGGCGAGGGGGTCGAGGTCCCGGCGGCACCGGTTGAGCGGGTCGTCGACACGACCGGCGCCGGCGACCTGTTCGCCGCCGGCTTTCTCGCGGCGAGAGCGCGCAGACACGACCTTGCGCGATGCCTGCATACGGGTGCAACGGCGGCAGCGGAGATCATATCGCACTTCGGCGCGAGGCCGGAGGCGGATTTGAAAGCGCTTGTTCGGCTATGACCACATTGAAACGGATCGCGGTCTATTGCGGCTCGGCCCGGGCAGCGACGAAATGTTCGCGGATACGGCGCGTGAGCTGGCGCTGGAACTGGCGCGCCGGAAAATCGATCTGGTCTACGGCGGCGGGCGTCTTGGGCTGATGGGAATCATGGCCGACACCGTCCTTGAAGCCGGTGGCCAGGCCTATGGAGTCATCCCGCACGCGCTGGTCGAGCAGGAGGTCGCGCATCTTGGCCTCACCGAGCTTTACCAGGTGACGACGATGCATGAGCGGAAAGCCAAGTTCACGGAGCTTGCCGACGGATTCCTCTGTCTGCCCGGGGGCATCGGCACGCTCGACGAATTGTTCGAGGCCTGGACGTGGAACGCGCTCGGCTACCACTCGAAGCCGTTCTGCCTGCTGAACGTCGGCGATTTCTGGAGCCCGTTCGCCGACTTCATGGACCATGTTCGCGATGCCGGATTCTTGAGCCCAGCGCGACGCGAGCAATTGCTCGTTGCCGACACACCAGCTGAGGCAATCAAAATGCTGGACGAAGCCGCCGCCAGCGCTAACCAAGGTATCGTCTGGTAAATCGCCCGGGGAGGGGCGTTCTCACATGAATCACGTCCTTCTCGGCGTCATCGGTATCGCCGTCATCTTGCTTATTGCGGTACTTTTCTCCTCCAACCGCAAGGCGATACGGTTGCGGGTCGTAGCGGCTGCCTTTGCCCTACAGGCCATAATCGCATTCCTGGTACTGCGAACGACCGGCGGACGCGCGGTCATTCAAGGCATGAGCGACGGCGTCGCGGCGCTGCTGGGTTATGCCGGCGAGGGCACCAAATTCCTCTTCGGTGGGCTCGCCAGCGATCCTCTCGGCCAGAACTTTGCGTTGCTCGCGCTGCCGGTCATCGTCTTCTTCGCCGCGCTCGTTTCGATCCTCTACTATCTTGGGATCATGCAGCGGATTGTTCGCTGGGTCGGCGGAGCGATAGGCTGGGTCACCGGCATCAGCCGGGTCGAGAGCCTCGGCGCAGCGGCCAACATCTTTGTCGGCCAGTCGGAAAGTCCACTCGTCGTTCGACCCTACCTGCCGGCGCTTCCCGCAAGCCATCTGTTCACGCTAATGACCGTCGGCATGGCTGGCGTCGCAGGAACGATCCTGGCTGCCTACGCCGGGCTGCTCGGCAATGAATATTTGCCTTACCTGCTAGCGGCAGCCTTCATGTCGGCGCCGGGCGGCATTCTCATGGCCAAGATGATCATGCCTGACGATCCCGCGGTTCTTCATGCGGAACCCGAAAAGGTCGAGCTGCCGCAGTCGCGGATCAGCGGCGAAGGACCCGCGGCGATGTTACCGGAAGGGCGTCCGGTTGAGGCCCTACCGGCTAATCCAGAGGACGAGCTGGACGTCCACGGCTTCGAAGAGGGCGAGCAACCGGTCAATATCATCCAGGCCGCCGGGCAAGGCGCGCAAACCGGCGTCAAGCTAGCCGTGGCGGTCGCCGCAATGGTCCTCGCCTTCGTCGCGCTGGTCGCTCTAGTCAACGGCGTGGTCGGTGGCATCGGCGAGGCTGTAGGTCAGCAGGGCTGGAGCCTCCAAGCGGGGCTGGGCGCGATCTTCTCGCCGGTGATGTATCTCATCGGTATTCCATGGAACGAAGCGCAGGTCGCGGGCGGCCTGTTTGGCACCAAGGTCGTTCTCAACGAGTTCGTTGCGTTCATCGATCTCGGCAATGCCCAGGGCGCCGCTGCAGCCCTGAGCGACCGTAGCCGGGCGATCGTCATTTTCGCGCTGTGCGGCTTTGCCAATTTCAGCTCGATTGCCATTCAGTTAGCCGTCGTCGGCAACCTTGCCCCCAACCAGCGGCCGGTTATCGCCAAACTTGGCCTCAAGGCACTGCTCGCAGGTTCGCTAGCCAACCTGATGTCGGCGGCGCTCGCAGGACTGATGATGCCGTAATTCGCCTTTGATTGCCGTCAATTGCGTGGCAACGGCGGCGGGAGTAGAGGCGCGTTCATGAGCACTGACATCATCACCAGCGACAATGTTGCGTCCGTTTCTCTGAAGGATGCCGACACAGATCCCAAGGCCTTCTCAGACGAGCTCGGTCACAGCTTCGTCGACTATGGCTTCGCGATCATTCGCGACCACGGCATTCCTCAGGACCTGATCGACGATGCAGAAGAAAAGGCGAAGCAGTTCTTTGCCTTGCCGGAAGATGTGAAGCGCAAATATCATGTCGAAGGCGGCGGGGGAGCGCGCGGCTACACGCCGTTCGGAATCGAAACCGCCAAAGGTGCGTCGGCGCACGACCTCAAGGAATTCTGGCACGTCGGCCGCGACCTTCCCGAAGGGCACCGGTTCCGTGGTCATATGCCGGACAACCTGTGGCCGTCAGAAGTGCCCGGCTTCAAGGAAACCTTCCAGCGCCTTTACGCCGCATTCGACGAGGCGGGGGTGAAAATCCTCCGCGCCGTCGCGCGCTTCCTCAAGCTCGACGAGGAATTTTTCACCGACACCGTTCGCGACGGCAATTCCGTGATGCGGCTGCTTCACTATCCGCCGATCGACAAGCCAACCGGCAACCACATTCGCGCCGGCGCGCATGAGGACATCAACACCATCACCTTGCTGCTTGGGGCCGAGGAGGCGGGGTTGCAACTGCTGACGAAAGACGGCCGCTGGCTCGACGTCCGCCCGAAGCCAGGCGAGCTGGTGATCAACATCGGCGACATGCTCCAGCGCCTGACCAACGGGAAGCTTCGCTCGACCAGCCATCGTGTCATCAATCCGGCTCCCGACCGGGCCTCGAAGGCGCGCTATTCGATGCCCTTCTTCCTTCACTTCCGGTCGGATTTCCTGATCGAGGCGCTGCCCGGAACCGTGCCTCAGGGCGAAGAGCCGAAATGGGCGCCGATCAGTGCCGACGAATACCTCCAGGAACGGCTGCGCGAGATCAAATTGAAGTAGGATGTCCGGGTACATCCGTCATTTCGATTTGGTGAAGTAGGATGTCCGGGGGACATCCGTCACTTCAGTTCGCCGCGGCCATCGCCGGCCCGCACACCCAGCCCAGAGCCTCTTCGCGTTCTTCCGGCATGTAGGTTCGGTAGCTGATGTTCGGAAGCATGGCGCTTTCCAGCCGCGTTCCGGCGCGGATCCAGGCCTGGTCGGCGACGACTGCGACCCGTCCAAACCGGTTGAGCTGACTGAACAGCGGAAAGGCGCGCCGCATATGTTCCGGGAGCGCGCTCAATTCCACGCCCTCGATTCCCTGAGTTTCGGCGAAGACATGGACCTTTTCATGCTCAGCCATGACCTCGTCCAGTCGGTCCATAATGGCCTTCAGGTCATCGAGCGTGATCTTCCCGCTGATTTTCACGGCAACCACGTCGCTCGGACTTTGGATGATCTCGTGCATCTCGGACTCCTTCTACTGCCGCTTACCCTGGCAATCCGAACAGGGATTTGATCGGGGTCAAAGCGTTTCATTTCTGCTATGGCGATAATAGTCTCGCGACAATGGCGCCGGCGGGCCGTTTCGCCACCAAGATCTGGTTGCCGCCGCTAGGAGCAAGGCGATGACCAGCGAAATGCCTGTCACCCTCGATCGTCCGTCATCGACAGACCGGCGAAGCCGCGGCGGGATCAAGACGATCCTGCTCCACGTTCAGAACGATCGATCGGTTGGGGAGCGACTTGAAGCGGCGCTGTCGATCGCCAGGACGTGCGACGCCCATTTGCATTGCGTCCACATCACTCCGGTCGAAGCGTATGTCGCGTTCGATGCCTTCGGCGGTGTGTTTGTCATGAGCGACGTGATCCGCGCTCTCGACGAGGAGGAGGCGCGGCTTCGCGCTCGGATCGAGGACGAATTGCGTTCCGAAGACGTCAGCTGGGATTATGAGCAGGTTACCGGCAATATCGCTACGCAGGTCGTGCGTTTCGGCGCTCTAAGCGACCTTGTCGTAACTGGGAGAGATTCGCACCAGAGCGATGTGCTTCCCTCGAATTCGGGACTGCTTGCCGACATCCTTCACCGCTCGCGGACGCCGTTGCTCGTCCCGGCCTGTGATGGGGGGACATTCGACCCGCTCGGAAACGCGGTCGTCGCCTGGGATGGAAGCTATGAGGCTGCCAATGCCGTTCGCGCGTCGATTGGCCTGCTCCAGGTCGCCGGCAACGTCCGGATCATCCAGGCCAGCGAAGAGAAGAAGGGCGATGAATTTCCGGGCACGCGGCTACTCGAATATCTATCGCGGCACGACGTACATGCCGAGTTGACGATCGAACCCCCGGGATCGGCCGATGGCTCCGCCATCGCGGCCCTGCTCGTTGCGCAGGCCAAGGCCTATCACGCGGCCTACATCGTCATGGGCAGCTACAATCACAGCCGGGTCGGCCAATATTTCTTCGGCGGGGTCACAAGCACTTTACTGGACGCCTGTGACCTTCCGCTAGTCATGATGCACTAGGAAGCGCCATCCCGCGCCGAGTCAGCGAGGCTCGACGGACCGAAACCGTTGGGAATGAGCGCGGAGAGCCGATGCCGCTCGACCCTCTTTCCGTCGCCCGACGCACAGAGCACCTCGATGTCGCGTCCGCCCAACTGGCTAGCCTCGAGGATCGCCTGACGGCAGCCGCCGCATGGCGTGACAGGTGAGTCGCCTTTGAGCGCGCTTCCCGATCCGTCGCCCCCGCGACCGCTATTCGGGCGACATTGCCAAGGCCGAACGCATGCGCCGCAGCGGTGAGCGCGCTTTGCTCGGCGCAGAGCCCCAGTCGATAGCAGGCGTTCTCCATGTTCGCGCCCGTGACTATTGTTCCGTCCGCACCTTCGATCGCGCAACCGACCGAAAAGCGGGAATAGGGGGCATAGGCCTTCAAAGCGGCGTCGCGCGCGGCGGCGACCAGTTCATCGTCAGTCATGGCATTGTCTTCTGACCGCGGCTAAGCGTTGCCGCAATCACTGATTGGAGCATTCGTCGATGCGTCGTCTCGCCGCTGTCCTTTCGCTGGCATTTCTCGCTAGCTGCTCGTCGCTGCCGACGCCGCCGCCGACTGTACCCCCGCCTCCGCCGCTCGAGGTCCAAATCCTGGCGATCAACGACTTTCACGGCAATCTCGAACCGCCAGGCCTCGCTTATGAGGGATCGAAGGGCAAGGTCCCGGTCGGAGGCGCCGCTTATCTGGCGACGGCATTGAGGGAAGTCCGCACGCCTGCGAGCATCACCGTCGCCGCTGGCGATCTCATCAGTGCCAGTCCGCTCGTGTCCTCGCTTTATTACGACGAACCGACGGTTCGGGCGCTTAGCGACAGCGGCCTCGCACTGGCCGCCGTCGGCAATCACGAATTCGACCGCGGCCCTGCCGAGCTGAAGCGAATGCAGGCCGGAGGTTGCCGCGAAAAGCAGGCGCGTGAAACGCGCCAGTCCTGCGCGCTGGAAGCGTTCACGGGCGCTGGCTTTCAGTATCTCGCGGCGAACGTGCTGGAAGGGAGCAACAACCTGTTCCCGTCGACTGCTATCCGTGACATTGGAGGCGTGCGCATCGGCTTCATCGGCATGACCTTGAAGGAGACCGGCACCCTGGTCTCTCCGGATGGCGTGAAGGGCCTTGCTTTTCTTGACGAAGCGGGCACCGCAAATGCTTTGGTGCCCTACCTTAAGCAAAATGGCGCCAAGGCAATCGTCTTGCTGATCCACCAGGGCGGGGCGACAGATGGAAAATTTGATGACCCGTCATGCCCGGGCCTGTCCGGCGACATCATGCCGATTCTGGCGAAGCTCGATCCGGCCATCGACCTCGTCGTCTCCGGCCACACGCATCAAGCTTACATCTGCCAAAGGCCGCCCAACAATGGCGCCCGACGTCTCCTCACCAGCGCTGGCCGCTATGGCGCGCTCGTCACCGACATCCGATTGAGCTTCGCTCCGGATGGCACGCTTATCGATCAGCGCGCCGAGTTCGTGCCTGTGCAGGGCGAACCGATCGACAACGCTCGTGTACAAGCGCCGCTCAATCCGGCCTATCGCGTTTTCGCTGCCGATCCCGGCGTCGCGAGTCTCGTCCAGCGCTACAAGGCGGCAGCGTCGGTCATCGCGGATCGACCAGTCGGAAAACTCTCCGCTCCGCTCGAAAAAGGCAGCATCAGCGGTGAATCTCAGGCGTCGGAATTCATCGCCGACGGGCAGCTGTTCGTCGCGAGGAATCCTGCGAAGGGCGCAGCCGACTTCGGCTTCATGAACAACGGCGGGGCGCGGACAGACCTCATTCCCGGCCCCGACGGCACGGTCACCTACGGCCAGATTTTCGCGCTCCAGCCGTTCGCCAACAATCTGGTCACGATCAGCCTTACGGGGGCGCAGGTGAAGGCCGTGCTTGAGCAGCAATTCGACAGCGGCACCAACACCGTCGCTCGGCCGAACCTCATCATGCCTTCGGCTAACGTCCGGTTCTCGTTCGACAAGTCGCGGCCGGCTGGGCAGCGGATCGTCAGCATCCTGCTCGACGGCAGGCCGATCGATCCTACCCGGACCTATCGCGTGACGGTCAACAATTTCCTCGCGTCGGGGGGCGACGGTTTCACGGCGCTGGCAGCTGGCACCAATCCGGTCGATGGCGGCCTCGACCTAGATGCGACCGAGGCGTACCTCAAATCCAGTCCGCCTGTGCCGCAGAAGGGCCGGGTGATCGACCTCACTCCAGCCGGCTGGACGCCGCCCGCCAGCTAACGCAGCGGCGGCTCGTCGAAGCTACGGAGCTTGCGGCTGTGGAGGCCTTCGCCTTCGCGCTTCAACAGGTGCAGCGTCTCGATGCCGATGCGCAAGTGCTGGCTGATCGAGCGCTCGTAAAAGGCATTGGCCTGACCGGGCAGCTTGAGTTCGCCGTGAAGCGGCTTGTCGGACACGCATAGAAGTGTCCCGTAGGGCACGCGGAAGCGGTAGCCCTGCGCCGCGACGGTCGCAGATTCCATGTCGATCGCAACCGCCCGGCTCTGGTTGAAGCGCAGCGCGGAGAGCGTGTAGCGAAGCTCCCAGTTGCGGTCGTCGGTCGTGACGACCGTGCCAGTGCGCAGCCGTTTCTTGACGCTGTCCTCGTCCTCGCCGGTCACCTTCACCGTGGCGTCGAACAGCGCCGTCTGGACTTCGGCGATCGCCGGGATCGGGATCTCCGGCGGAAGCACGTCGTCGAGGACATGGTCGTCGCGCAGGTAAGCGTGCGCGAGAACATAGTCACCGATCGTCTGGCTCGGCCTCAGGCCGCCGCAGTGCCCGATCATCAGCCAAGCCTCGGGGCGAAGCACCGCGATATGGTCGCAGATCGTCTTGGCGTTCGAGGGGCCGACGCCGATATTGACCAGGGTCACGCCGGTGCCGCCAGGCGCCATCAGGTGATAGGCCGGCATCTGGTGCCGCCGCCACGAGCCTGCCGCGACCTGCGCCTCGGCGTCGTTGAGGTCGCCGCGCTCGAACGTCGCTCCGGGAACGGTGAAGCTCGTGAAGGGACTGTTCTCCCACCGCAGGGCGTCGACCGCGAAGCGAACGAACTCGTCGACGTAGCGGACATAGTTGGTGAACAGCACGAAATGCTGGAAGTCCTCGGGCGGGGTTCCGGTGTAATGCTTCAGCCGCGCAAGGCTGAAGTCGGTCCGCGGTCCGTCGAACAGTGCGAGCGGGCGATCCTCGAGCAGTGCCGGATCGAGCACCCCGTCCGCAACTTCGTCGCCGATGTGAACAAGCTCGGTCGATGGAAACCAGCGGGACAATTCGGCGCTCGACAGGCCGCCAAGGTCGACCTCACCGTCGAGGACGTATGGATAGCTGATTTCGCTCGGGCTTCGGGCGACCGAGACTTCGACCTCGTAATCGCGCAGCAAATGCTCCAGCTGTTCAGCAAGGTAGGCGCGAAACAGCTTCGGTCGCGCGATCGAGCTGATGTAGGTTCCGGGCTGGTTCAGCCGCGCGAAGGCGCGTGACGACACTGGCGGAGCGCCTTCCGGGTCATAACGCAGGCGCAGTTCGGGGTAAGCGAAGATGCCGTCCGCCCGGGCGCGGGGCTCGGGCCTAGTTCCATCCTCGGCGAAGCGGCGGAGCGCCTCACGCAGGTTAGCGACGGATTTTTCGTAGATGGCCTCCAGTTCATCCAGGAGGCGCGGAATATCGTCGATACTGGTCATTAAAGTCCCCGGTTGGCGAACCTTCCGGCGATTGGCAAGTGCAGCGGCGCCGGAAAAGCCTGCGACTCCCTATGCCGTTTGCGTTTCAACTAGTCGTCGATGACAGGGGTTCCTGACACTTCGTCCCCCGGACTAAGCGTCGATAATGCCTTCATCGACACTCGCCGCGCGTTCCTGAATGAACTGGAAGCGGTGCTCCGGGTTCTTGCCCATCAGCCGGTCGACCAGGTCCTTCACCGGCTGGCGATCCTGATATTCGGCCGGAAGCGTGATTCGGATCATCGAGCGGGTCGCCGGATCCATCGTCGTTTCCTTGAGCTGCTGCGGGTTCATCTCGCCAAGACCCTTGAAGCGCGAAACTTCGACCTTCTTGCCCTTGAATTCCGTCGCCTCCAGTTCGGCGCGATGCGCGTCGTCGCGCGCGTAGGCGGACTTGTTGCCCGATGTCAGGCGGTAGAGCGGCGGCTGCGCTAGGAATAGATGCCCGCGCCGTACCAGCTCCGGCATCTCCTGGAAGAAAAACGTCATCAGCAGGGTCGCGATATGGGCCCCGTCGACGTCGGCGTCGGTCATGATCACGATCCGCTCGTACCGCAGCGACTTTTCGTCGAACTTGTCGCGCATGCCGCATCCCAGCGCTTGGCCGAGGTCGGCGATTTCCTGGTTGGCGCGGATCTTGTCCGCGGTCGCGGACGCGACATTCAGGATCTTGCCCCGGATCGGCAGAATCGCCTGTGTCTTGCGATCGCGCGCCTGCTTGGCGCTTCCGCCCGCGCTGTCGCCTTCGACGATGAACAGCTCGGTGCCTTCCGCATCGTCGGTCGAGCAGTCCGTCAGCTTGCCGGGTAGGCGCAGCTTGCGCGCGCTGGTCGCGGTCTTGCGCTTCACCTCACGCTCGGCGCGGCGCTTCAGCCGCTCGTCCATCCGCTCAATGACGGCGCCGAGCAAAGCGCGGCCGCGGTCCATGTTGTCGGACAGATAATGATCGAAATGGTCGCGCACCGCCGCCTCGACGAAGCGCGCGGCCTCAAGGCTGGTTAGCCGGTCCTTGGTCTGGCTCTGAAAATGCGGGTTGCGGATGAACACGCTCAGCATCAGCTCGATGCCGTTGAACACGTCGTCGGCCGTAATGTCCTTTGCGCGCTTGTTGCCGACCAGCTCGCCGAAGCCGCGGAGCCCCTTGGTCAGAGCGGCGCGAAGCCCGGCTTCATGGGTGCCGCCGTCGGGCGTCGGGATGGTGTTGCAATAATAGCTTTCGGTTCCGCCGTCGGTCCACAGCGGCCAGGCGACGGCCCATTCGGCGCGGCCCTGCCCGTCCGGAAAGTCCTGCCGGCCGGAGAAGGGCGGGCTGGTGAAGCATTCGCGGTCGACGAGCTGCTCATTAAGGTGATCCGCAAGCCCGCCCGGGAACTGGAAGACGGCCTGCTCGGGAACCGCGTCAGACGCCAGCGACGGGTCGCAACGCCATCGGATCTCGACCCCGGCGAACAGATAAGCCTTGGAGCGGACCAGCTTGTACAGCCGCTCGGCGCTGAAAACCGCGTCGCGTCCGAAAATCTCGGTGTCCGGTGTGAAGGTGACGCTCGTCCCGCGGCGGTTCGGTGCGGCTCCGACCTCTTCGAGCGCGCTGGTCGCGAGACCCTTGGAGAAGACCTGGCGATAGAGCTTCTTGTCGCGCGCGACCTCGACGATCGTCTCGGTTGAAAGCGCGTTGACGACGCTGACGCCGACACCGTGAAGGCCGCCGGAAGTAGCATAGGCCTTACCCTCGAACTTGCCGCCGGAATGCAGCGTGGTGAGGATTACCTCCAGCGCCGACTTGCCCGGATATTTGGGGTGGGGATCGACCGGGATTCCGCGGCCGTTGTCGATCACCGTCAGCCGATTTCCGGGATCCAGCTGCACCTCGATCCGGCTGGCATGGCCGGCCACCGCCTCGTCCATCGCATTGTCGATGACTTCTGCGGCAAGGTGATGGAGCGCGCGCTCGTCGGTTCCGCCGATGTACATTCCGGGGCGGCGGCGGACGGGCTCAAGCCCCTCCAGCACCTCGATTGCGGAAGCATCGTAATCGGTCGACGGGGTTGCGGAATTTCCGGATTCGAACAGGTCGGACATTTGTCGAACGCTATAGGGGGCGCGGCGTTCGGATGCCAAGCGGTGCAGACCCTTGAAATGCATTCTGTTGCAACCAAATCACGCTCGCCGGTCGCCTTCATGGGGCCGGCGACGGGTCGGATCGGCCTGAACAGCGCGGCCGTTCCTCCCGCCCAGTTGCTCAACTCAGGAGGACTACATCATGCGCTCTGCTTTTGACTTTGCACCGTTCCGCCGCTCGACCATTGGCTTCGACCGCCTGTTCGACCTTCTCGAGAACAGCACGGCCGGCCAGGGCGGGGAAAATTACCCGCCGTTCGACCTCGTCAAGGTCGGCGACAATGAATATCGTATCGACCTCGCCGTTGCCGGCTTCAAGCCGGAGGAGATCGACATCACCGCCCAGCAGAATGTTTTGCTGGTTGTTGGCAAGAAGAGCGAGGAGACCGATGGCGGCGACCGCAACTACGTCTATCGCGGAATCGCCAACCGCTCGTTCGAGCGGCGCTTCGCGCTTGCCGACCACATCCAGGTGACCGGCGCCGACATCAAGGACGGTCTGTTGTCGATCGAATTGAAGCGCGAGATCCCGGAGGCGATGAAGCCGCGCAAGATTTCGATTGGCGGCGCCGAGCCCCAATCCGAACAGATCGAGGCGAAGGCGAACGAGACCGTCGACGCGTGATTGAACGAAGCCCCGGCGGAAGAACCGCCGGGGCTGATTATTCGTTAAAGCCGGTCGGGCGCTAGGCCTCGGCCGTCTCGTGCGGCTCTGACGATTGTCCCCACATCCTTGGGACCAGCATCGGCGTCTTTTGCCGATAACGGACGTAGCGGTCGCCGAATGCGTCGACCAGGTCGCGCTCTTCCAGCTGGATAGCGAACAGGATGTATGCGGTCGTCACCAGAGCAAAGACCAAGTGCGCGACCGTCATCGTCGGCGCCGCCCAGAAGATCGTGAGCCAGCCGACGTAGAGCGGGTGGCGGACCACACGGTACAGGCCGGGCGTGTAGAATTGCGGCGGCACATATTCTGCGCCTTTCAGACGTCGCCACACCTGCTTCAGACCGAACAGGTCAAAGTGGTCGATCAGGAAAGTGGAATAGAGCAGCAGCGCCCAGCCGAACAGGTAGATCCCGATTACGACATTGCGCGCAAATCCCTCTGTGGCCCACACGACACCGCCGATCGGCTGCCACAGCCAGAACAGGGCAACGAGGGCCAGCGAGCTGAACAGGACATAGGTACTGCGCTCGATCGCTTCGGGCACATACTTAGTCCACCAGCGCTTGAAGGCCGGTCGGGCCATGACACTGTGCTGCAACGCGAACAGCGTGAGCAGACCCAAGTCGATGGAAAGCGCTTCGAGCACGGGCCGCGTCGCCTCTCCATCGAGGATCGTTGGAGTAAAGAAGCCGCCGATGAATCCGATTGCGTAAAGGAACACGGCGAGGAACAGTCCGTAACTGGCTACCCCGTAAATGAATGCGCCTGTTCCGGATTGAGTTTTATCCGTCACTTTATGATTCTCCCTTTGAACGGTCGGCCAGCCACGGGCCGATGCGAGCGGGCTTTTGCAGCGAGCGGGCAACGCAAGTCCTGTTGCTTTCCTGAATTCTCGCGAGGGCTGCAGCGATCGCATCCAGCCGCACCGGTTGTTAAAAAATTCACGGAAAACAAGCCTTTGGCTAAGACATTCGCGAAATGCCGTGGATTATATTATCTGAGGAAGTTCTGAGGCGACTGGGTTCGGGGGAACCCGAAGGCCCGCATCTTGTGGCGAATCGCAGTAGAAGATTGAGGGATGGAGCTTCAACGCTTCCTAGTGGCCGGACCTGTCTGGCTTGACCGGCGTGACGAGCGTCTGTGGGTCAACGGAAGCGCTGTCCGGCTTGGCGCGAAGGCGCTTGCCATCCTGCGGACCTTGATGGAACGCCCGCAAAGCCTGGTGACCAAAGACGAGCTGTTCGACAGCGTCTGGCCCAGCCTGGCCGTGTCCGAAGCGGTTTTGACCACCGCCATCAAGGAATTGCGCCAGGCGCTTGGCGACAATGCACGCACGCCCACCTTCATCGAAACGGTGCACGGCCGGGGATATCGTTTCCTGCTGCCCGTACAGGAGGAAGAGAATTTCCCGAGCGCGGTGCCCGCCGCGCGCCACCCCGTCCGCCCTTCCCGGCGAGATTGGCTAATTGCCATCGCGGCAGCGACAATTGTCTTGCTGACTGTCGCCGTCATTGTGCTGTCTCGATCCGGCGAGCAGCCGCAGTCCGTTGAAGCCGCTCTCGCCGCTCACCCGAAATCGATTGCCGTGCTGCCGTTCGAGGATCTTTCCGAGCGCCGCGACCAGCAATGGTTTGCCGCCGGTCTGACTGAGGAAATCCTCAACAGCCTTGCCCGGACGCCCGACCTTCATGTCGCCGCACGCACATCGACGCGTTCGATCGGGCCTGGCGACGTTCGTGAGATCGGCCGACGACTCAACGTAGCGCACGTTCTCGAAGGTTCCGTCAGGCGCGACCGGGGAAGGGTGCGTGTGACCGCGCAATTGATCAGGACGTCCGATGGCTTCCATCTGTGGTCGCAAAACTATGATCGTCCGGTGACTGGCGTGGTTTCGATTCAGGAAGACATCGCGATCGCCATCGCGCGGGCGCTCGACACGGTAATGAGTCCCAGCCGCCTTCAGGCGATGGTCAATCTCGGCACCCGGTCCGTCGAAGCGTATGACGAATATCTCAAGGGCCTTGCCTATGAGCAGCAGGGCCTTGTCACCGGTGCCAGTGAAAATGCGCGGCGGTCTTACGAAGCGTTTGAGAGGGCCCGCAGCATCGATCCTGCCTTCGCGGCCGCCCAGTGGAAAGCGGCCCAGGACTGGTTCGGGAATGCCACCCGCATCGGTTCGACAGTCACGGAGAAAAGAGGGTCCGAAGCACAGCGCCTAAAGGAATATCTATTGCGGGTCGACGCCGCGATTGCAGCCAGCCGCGGCCGTCCTGAGCAATTCCGGTATCGATCGGCACGCGCACTGATGGACCTGCGATTCCGGGACGCGCTGAGGCTGATGCTGACTTACCTCAAGGAGCGGCCGCGCGACCTGGAAGCGTGGGATGAGGCGGTCAATCTCGCCGGCTACAACGACAACCGCAAGCTTATGGCGCAAATTGCCCGGCGCATTCACCAACTGTCTATGGAAAGCGGCTCGCCGAAGTCGCGCGCCATCACTGCCGCCGTCCTTTCCACCGATTATCCGCTGGCGGTGGAGTTGGCGCGCGCGCAGCTCCGCAGGAGTCCCGATGAGGTCATGATCCAGTATCAATCGCACCGTGCATTGCTGGCCGGCGGTTATCCCGACGAAGCCCGGCCGCTGCTCGCCAGGCTATTGAGCAGCGAGCTGCCCGTCGAAAACAAGGTTCTTGCAGAACTCCGGCAGGAGTGTGCAGACGGTGGCACTCGGGGATCCCAAATCGCTGCCCGTCTCGACGGGGAGGACGCATCGACATCCAGCCACTGGCAAGCTGCGGAATTGCTTGGCGAGAAGTCACGGGCAACGGCTATTCTGATACCGCTGCATCGGCCGGACCGCCTTACGACCCTGATGCAATACCTCGTTTATCCGAACTTCGACGTTCGGCCGTTTCCGATTTTGCAGTCGCGGCTTGCGGCCGAAGGCATCAAGCGCAGAGCGCCGGTAGCCATTCCGGCGTCGTGCGGCACCGGCAAGGCGCGAAGGGCGAACTGACGCCCAACGCGGCTTGGTGATTTGCGTCAGCGGACCCGCGGGCCGCCGAACGGAAGCGGCGGGGGAGGACGGCGGTCGCGGCGCGGCAGCTGCGCCTGATACGCGACTCCGCAATGCTGCACGCAATAGGGATAGCCGGGATTTGCCGGCTGGCCGCAGAAATAGAAATCCGGCTCGCCAGGATGGCCCATCGGCCAGCGGCAGACTCGGTCGTTGAGGTCGAGCAGGCTGGTCTTGTCGGCCACTTCGGCACTCGGCTTTGCCGGAACCAGGCGACGTGGCGGCGCAGGCGGGATCGGTGCCTGCGTGTCGCCGGGACCCTGGCGGATGAACCCGCCCGGCCCGACCGAGCGATATTGCATGTTGGGGTCGAGCTGCTGCTGCGGCTGGTTGGCACGGTGCGGCATTGTCGGGGCCGATTGTTGGGCGAACCGCGGCCCGGCACCGGAGGGGGCATCGCCTGGCGCGATGTCGGCTGCTGCCGCTGCGGCGGCCGGGGCCTCGATCTTTGGAGCGGACTCCGCCTTGGGAGCGGCAGGCTTCTTCGCGGCAGGCTTTTTGGCCTGTTCCTTTTCCTCGCCCGGTTTCACCGGCGAAGGACGCGATTCCAGGCCCAGGCGATGGGCCTTGCCGATCACCGCGTTGCGGCTGACCCCGCCAAGCTCTTCGGCGATCTGGCTCGCCGTCGAACCCTTTGCCCACATGGATTTGAGGCGGTCGATGCGTTCTTCAGTCCAGGACATTGGCTACAAATTCTCCGTCGCGAGTTGCGGGCCGCCGCCGGTGCCGATAGGCGATTGCCCGATGAACGGCCAGTCCCCAACGAGCAAGGTGCATCGCGGCTCCACGCCAAACCCGGCGTCGCGACCTTGAGCGGTGTCAATTGGGGAGGCCTCAAGACACTCTATATCAAGGAGGTCCGACGTTTCTTCAAGGTCCAGATGCAAACCATCTGGGCGCCGGCCATCACCACCCTCCTCTATCTCATCATCTTCACCGTCGCTCTCGGGCGCGAGGGCAAAACGGTGATGGGCGTGCCTTTCGCCGATTTCATCGCCCCGGGCCTCATCGTCATGGCAATGCTTCAGAACAGTTTCGCCAACTCGAGCTTCTCGCTGCTGGTCGGCAAGATGCAGGGAACGATCGTCGACTACCTGATGCCGCCTCTTTCGGTCGGCGAGTTGATCGCAGGCCTGGTCGGAGCGGCGGTAACGAGGGCCGTTCTAGTCGGATCCGCCGTTTGGCTGGTCATGCTTGCCTGGCCTAGTGTGAGCGTCACGCCAGTCGCTCCGCTAAGCATCCTTTTCTTCGGCGTCGCCGGATCGCTCATGCTGGCTTTCCTTGGCCTTATGACGTCAATCTGGGCCGACAAGTTCGACCACGCCGCTGCCGTGACGAACTTCGTCGTCGCGCCCTTGTCGCTCCTCAGCGGGACATTCTACTCGGTCGATGCGCTGGCGCCGACCTTTCAGGCGATAAGCCATGCCAATCCCTTCTTCTACGTCATCTCCGGTTTCCGGCATGGCTTTTTGGGGGAGGCCGACTCGCCGTTGATGGTTGGAGGAGCCGTGCTCACCGCCATCAATGTCGCGCTGTTCGTCGCTTGCTACTCGCTGCTCAGGAGCGGCTGGAAGATCAAGAACTGATTCGATTCGCGGATTCGCGAAAGGATTGGGTTCGGAATCCTGACAATGTTGGTCGCCGAATCCTGGCAAGTTCCCCGCCGGTTCGATGAACGCCAGACAACGCATTGGTCTACCAAGCACTTAGGACGTTTCGGCTGCTGAACGGTCGATGACAGCCGCGTTCAGCGCCGCCTCAAGGCCGCTCTCCTAGAAAGTTCTCATCAACGCTCGAAAGGAGAGCCAATATGCGTACCAAGCTTCTCACCGCCGCCGCTGCCCTGACCGTTCTGGGCCTGGCGGCACCTGCCGCTGCCCAGTGGGCCCCGCAGCCCAATTATGGCTACGGTTATGGCAACGGTTACGGCTATCAGGACAATTACGGCCATGTCCGTGCGCTCCAGGCGCGGGTCGACCGCGCCCAGCGGCAGATCGTCCGTCTCGATCGCAGAGATATCTTGTCGAACCGCGAGGCACGGAGTCTTCGCAACGAAGCGCAGAACCTCGAATATCGCCTGCGCCGCGCTGCCGCCAACGGCCTTAGCTATTACGAGAGCCGAGAACTCAACATCCGTCTCGCGAGGCTCGAGCAGCGCGTGTTTCGCGAAGCGCGTGACTGGAACAACCGCAACGACCGCAATTACTGGTCGGACCGGGATCGCGACGGCCGAAACGACTGGCGCGAAGACGATCGCGGTTACGACCGCGATTAGGCGTGACGCGTAAAATGTAATGCGTAAGAAGGGGCGGGGTCCGCTAGACGGATCCCGCCCTTTTCTTTTGGGCGTGCGGGGCGATATAGGCGGGCGCGAAAATCAAGCCGTCCCAGCCATCCCAGGAGAGTGATTCATGGCCATAACGCCGCTCATGCCCGTCTACCCGCGTTGCGAGGTCCGGCCGGTGCGTGGCGAGGGCGTCTATCTCTATGGCGAGAATGGCGAGAAATATCTCGATTTCGCCAGCGGCATCGCGGTCAACCTGCTCGGCCATGGCCATCCGCACCTGACCAAGGCGATCCAGAAGCAGGCCGAGACGCTGATGCACGTTTCCAACCTCTACGGGAGCCCGCAGGGCGAGGCCTTCGCCCAGCGGATCGTCGACAATACGTTCGCCGACACGGTGTTCTTCACCAATAGCGGCGCGGAGGCTGTCGAATGCGCCATAAAGACCGCGCGCCGCTACCATCATGCTGGCGGCAATCCGCACAAGCATGATCTCATCACCTTCAAGAACGCCTTTCATGGGCGGACGATGGCGACGATCAGCGCCACCGATCAGGAAAAGCTGCGCGACGGCTTCGCTCCGCTTCTTCCCGGCTTCAAGGTCGTAGAGTTCGACAATCTCGATGCCGCGCTCGCAGCCATCGATGAGCATACCGCCGGCTTCCTTGTCGAACCCGTTCAGGGCGAAGGGGGCATCCGCCCGGCAAGCAAGGAATTCATGACCGGCCTGCGCAAGGCGTGCGACGAGCATGACCTGATGCTCGTCCTGGATGAGGTGCAGTGCGGCGTTGCCCGCACCGGCTACCTCTACGCCTACGAGTATTACGGTATTACGCCCGATATTCTCGCCAGCGCAAAGGGCATTGGCGGGGGCTTTCCAATGGGGGCGTGCCTGGCGACGGAGAAGGCCGCGCGCGGAATGGTCATCGGCACGCATGGCTCGACGTATGGCGGCAACCCGCTCGCCATGGCGGCGGGCGAAGCGGTGTTCGACGTCGTCGCCAATGAGGAGTTCCTCGCTCACGTTCGGCAGACGGGCGAGCGCCTGCGGTCGGCACTCGAACAGATGATCCCCAATCACGACCATTTGTTCGAAAGCGTCCGCGGCCTCGGCATGATGCTGGGCATCAAGATGAAGACGGACAGCCGGGCCTTCGTGAACTGGCTTCGGAGCGAGGGCATCCTGCTCGTCGCGGCCGGCGACAATGTCGTTCGGGTTCTTCCGCCCTTGACCATCGACGACGGCGACATCCGCGAGTTCGTCCACGGGCTATCTGCGGCCGCGGACAAGTATCGGATTCCGGAAGCGGCGTGAGCGAAGTCGACGCTGCTGCTCTGACGACTGACCGGGCGCTGGGCTTCACCATCCCCGGCCACCACGCGCGCGGCCGGCTCGTCCGCATCGGCGAGACCCTCGACCGAATTCTCGCCAATCATCAGTATCCGCCTGTCATCGAGTCGCTGCTGGCGGAGGCGCTGGCGCTGACGGCTCTGCTCGGCTCCTTGCTCAAGGATCCGGGCGGCCAGCTCACGCTCCAGGCCCAGACCGAGAACGGGATCGTCGACCTGCTGGTCTGCGACTATCTGGGCGGGCAGCTTCGCGGCTACGTCCGTCACGATCCGGAGCGACTTGCCGAGGCCGGACCCAATCCCAACCTCTTTGCCTTGTTCGGCAAGGGTTATCTCGCCATCACTTTCGATCAGCCGGCCAGCGACCAGCGTTATCAGGGCATCGTCCCCCTGGAAGGCGAGGGTCTGGGCGAGGCCGCGCAAAGCTATTTCGCGCAGTCGGAGCAGATTCCGTCGCTTGTTCGGCTGGCCGTCGCAAATGACGAATTTGGTTGGGTCGCCGGCGGCCTCATGGTCCAGCATCTCCCGAAGGGGAAGAGGGCCGGGAGCGCCTGCACACCCGCCTCGACCATCCCGAATGGCCGCACGTCGCGATCCTTGCCAGCTCGATCAAGGATGAAGAGCTGACCGATCGCGGCCTCGCCCTCGACCAACTGGTTTGGCGCCTGTTCCACGAGGAAGAGGAGGTGCGGGTTCTCGAGCCTGTCGCTCTCGTTCGTGGCTGCCGCTGCAACCCTGATTATGTTCGCTCGGTGATCGCTCGTTTCCCTGAGGCGGAGCGCGCAGCGATGGTCGGCGAGGACGGATTCATTCGTGTCGACTGCGCATTCTGCGCTCTCGATTTTCCGATCGATCCGGCCGATTTGGGCTGACAAGACGAACCGAGATAACGCAAATTAAATTCTCATGATGCGATTCGCACTGCCATTTCGATTCCTCGCGATCGTTCCAGCCGCCTTTGCTGCCGGCGCCGCGTCCCTTCCGTCGGCCCTGTCCGGAAGCGGCGAATGGCAGGTCAGCACCAATGCCACCGGTACGGGGGGAAGCCGCCATTGCCTGGCCGACGCCGCCATCCTCACCCAGTGGGAGCATCGCCGCGCGCAATGCACGCGCGTCGTGCTCACCGGCACGCAGGATCGGGCCGACGTTCAATATAGTTGCTCGAACGGCGGCTTCGGCAACAGCAAGGTTCATGTGTTGACCCCGCGCAGCGTCCGCATCGAGACCCAAGGGATCGCGGACGGCCTCCCGTTCGGTTACACAATCCATGCCCGGCGGACCGGCAACTGCCCCGTCGTTAAGCGTTAGTTTAACCATGCCGCGCTAGGAGACTCGAGTGGCCCGATGAGGGCCGGCATTCCTCCCTAGCGGACGCAAGGTTCGCAACTGGGGCCGCTTCGGCGGCCCCTTCTTTTTCGGGGGCAGGGGCCTTAGAGGCGCCCTCACGATGTCCATGCAAAAGACAAGACAGGCTGTCGTGCTGCTTTCCGGCGGTCTCGATTCGATGGTTTGCGCCGGCCTTGCGCGCGAGGCGGGCTTCGACCTGCTCGCGCTGACGATCGATTACAACCAGCGCCACCGGATCGAGCTGGAGGCAGCGTCGAACATCGCGCGGACGCTCGGCGCGAAGCGCCATATCGTCCTTCCGCTCGACCTGAGCCTCTTCGGCGGCTCGGCACTGACGGGGGAGGGCGATGTTCCGAAGGACGTCGAGGGTGACGGCATTCCCATCACCTACGTCCCGGCGCGGAACACCATCTTCCTCTCGATCTGTCTCGGCTGGGCTGAAGCCGCCAAAGCGCGCGACCTCTACATCGGCGTAAACGCGCTCGATTATTCCGGCTATCCCGACTGCCGGCCGGCTTTCGTCGCGGCCTTCGAGAATCTGGCCAATATTGCCACCAAGGCCGGGGTTGAAGGGGACCGTTTCACCGTCCACACGCCGCTTCTGCACATGACGAAGGCGGATATCGCGCGCGAAGCGCACCGGCTCGGACTCGATCCCGGAATGAGCTGGTCTTGCTATGATCCAACGCCAGAAGGGCGCCCTTGCGGCCACTGCGACTCATGCCGGCTCCGCGCCAAAGGCTTCGCCGAGGCCGGTCTCGTCGATACCGCGGCATCATGACCTATGCGGTCAAGGAATGCTTCCTCACCCTGCAGGGGAGGGCGTGCAGTCGGGCGCCCGCGCCGTCTTCCTGCGCTTCGCCGGCTGCAACCTGTGGAGCGGGCGGGAGCAGGATCGGGAGACTGCACAATGCACGTTTTGCGACACCGATTTTGTCGGCACGGACGGGGAAGCGGGCGGCAAATTTGCTGACGCCGAGTCGCTCGCTTCGCAGGTGGAAGCGATTTGGGGCGACGGAACGGCTGATCGACTGGTCGTGATCACAGGCGGCGAGCCAATGCTCCAGATCGATTCGCTCCTGATCGACGCCCTGCATTCGCGCGGCTTCCGCGTAGCGGTCGAAAGCAACGGGACCTTGCCCGCCGTCCCCGGAATCGACTGGCTATGCATCAGCCCGAAAGCTGGGACATTGGTCGTCCAGCGCTCTGGCGACGAACTAAAGCTTGTCTGGCCCCAGAAAGGTATCGACCCCGCCGAACTCGAAAGCTGGGATTTCGCCAATTTCCTGGTTCAGCCGATGGACTGCGCCGACCGGCTGGCGGCCGTCGAGGCGGCGATCAGGCTTGCGATGGAGCGCCCGCGCTGGCGCCTTTCGCTCCAGACCCACAAGCTGGTCGGACTCGCTTAATTCGCCCCGTTGTCCGGCTGTGACGGGGCCGTTTCATTATTCGCCGGGGCGTCCTCGCTCTCGCTGGACTGGTTGCGCGGGGCTTCCCCGTTTCGCGCGGGAACGGAGCGGCGCGCCGATGACTCGCGCGTCGCGTTCCCGCCCTCATCCTCATCCAAATTAAGCGCCATGTTGGCGACGTCGATGTCCGCCGCCATGTTCGAATCGGCGGCGCTCGCCGCATCGATGGCGGTCAGGTCATTCGCGGTCAGGTCGTCGCTGGCCAGTTCCCGGTCCGTTTGCCGCACGTCCTGGGACGCCTGCTCCTTGTTGCAGGCGGTCAGTGCGATGACGGCAAGAGCGAAAGTCCAACGGCGCATCGAATCATTTCCTTGCGGGCAAAAAAAAGAGGCCGCCGGTTGGTACCGGCAGCCTCTTCAATTGCCAACGCCCCCGCTTCCGGAGGCGTCGCCAAATTACATCGCGTTGTTGGTCGCGGTGGCGTTGGCGTCAACCGTCGCATTGGCGTCGACGGCATTGACGTCGGCGTTCATGGTCATGTTGGCGTCAACGGCATTCGCGTCCGCATTCATGGTGTCGTCGGTCATGACGTTCTCAGCGGTCATGGTTTCGTCGACATTCATGGTATTCTCAGCGGCGTCGTTCTTGCTGCAAGCCGACACTGCCAGGGCCGCCGTGGCGACCAGGATAAGAGCACGCATTCAAAACTCCCTTGATTTTTCCGATCTGGAGCGGAACTCCGCATTGCCAAATCGAGGCGGACAATAGTCGGTTGCCTTGGTTGCCTCAAGGCTCTTTGTTACACCCCTGCAAATTCGACAGAAAAGCGGGAAAAGTGGCCTGCAATCGCGCGTCCAGCGCGGCCATATCGGCATCGATCCCAAGTTTCGACAGGCTCGTCACGCCGAATTCCGAAATGCCGCACGGGACGATTCCCTGGAAATGATCCAGCGCTGGCGCGACGTTTATCGAAATGCCGTGAAGCGTCACCCATCGCTTCACTCGCACGCCGATCGCACCGATCTTCGCTTCTTCGGCGCCATGCCCTGTCCAGATGCCGATCCGTCCGGGCTCGCGGCGCGCCTCGACCCCTAGCAGGCCGAGCGAATCGATAATCCATCCTTCCAGCGAATGGACGAATCGGCGGATGTCGCGGCCACGCCGGTCAAGATCGAGCATCAGGTAGACGACGCGCTGGCCGGGCCCATGATAGGTGTATCGACCGCCGCGGCCGGCCTCGAATACCGGAAAATGCTGCGGATTGATGAGCTCGGATTCATCCGCGCTGGTCCCTGCCGTGAACAACGGCGGATGCTCGACCAGCCAGACCAGTTCGCGTGCTCCGGCATCGCGGACTGCCGCGGCGCGATTCTCCATCGCGGCCAGTGCCTCCGAATAGTCGGTCAGGCCGGGCGCGACCTTCCACTCGATTCCTTGCGCAATTTCCATCGTCCTCGCGAAATGGGCCTTGCCGAGGCATGATTGCAAGGTGTCGGTATCGACATCATAAGGACGGCGTAGGGGAGGAACCGAAGTATGGCGCTTTCGATCAGCCGGGCATGGGATGAGACCCGCGAAATCGTGCAACGCGATGGCAAGCTGATGAGCTTGATCGTCGCGGCGCTCGTGCTTCTTCCGACTGCGCTGGCCAATCTCGTCAGCCCGACTGTTCCAGGCGAGCCTGCTGCCCAGGTTGACGCTGGGCGAAGCCTGCTCGAATTGCTCATGGGTCTCATAATGCAGGTCGGTGCGCTGGCAACCACGGCCGTCGCACTTCGCCCGGGTTTGCGGGTCGGCGAGGCGATTGGCGCAGGATTGCGTAAGCTGCTCCCGGCGCTCGGCGCCATCCTCCTGTTCGTCCTCCCGTTTTTCGTACTGGTCGTTATCGCTATCGGCGCCACGACTTCACCGGAAGATGCCGCGCAGCTTCAGGCACGGCTTGCTGCCGGCGAAGTCGACGGAACGACCCTGACGATTCTTTTCGTCGCCATTCTCCTGTTTCTTTTCCTCGCCATCCGCTTCACGATGATGGCGCCTGTGGCGATCGCCGAAAGCGATAATCCGGTGACAATCCTGAAGCGAAGCTGGACCCTGACCCGAGGGCATTTCTGGCGCTTGTTCGCTTACATCGTCATCCTGGCAATCGGTGCCATGCTGGTCATGGCCGCGGTCAGCTTCGTGCTCGGCGGGGTGATTATTGCCGTGCTCGGAACGCCCGAACCGATGAATCTATCGGCGCTGTTCCTCGGATTGCTCATCGGCGCGGCTAATGCTGGACTGGTCCTTGTCTTCGCCACCATGTCTGCGCGAATCTATGCCCAGCTCTCTACCGTGGCGAGTGTTCCGCACGTCGACAGCAAGCCGGCCTAGGCCCAGCGGGCAAGTGGCGGCAGGCTCATCAGGATCGCGTCGATGTTTCCGCCGGTCTTGAGGCCGAACAAGGTTCCGCGGTCGTAGAGAAGGTTGAACTCGACATAGCGTCCGCGAAATTCCAGCAGCTGCTCCATGTCGGCGTCGGTGAATGACGCGTTCATCCGCCGGCGGACGATCTGTGGGAAGATGTCTAGGAACGCCTCGCCCACATCTCGGGTAAATGCGAAATGGGCGTCGAAATGATCCTCTAGCCGGTCGTAGAAGATCCCGCCGACCCCGCGCGACCGGTTGCGGTGGGGCAGCCAGAAATATTCCTCCGCCCACTTCGAAAAGCGCGGATAGAAGGTCGGGTCGTGCGCCGCGCAGGCCGCGCGCATCCGGGCATGGAAGTCGGCCGTATCGTCGTCGTATGGGATTGCCGGGTTGAGGTCGGCGCCGCCGCCGAACCAGCGCCGCGTCGTCGTCAGGAAACGCGTGTTCATATGCACTGCGGGCACGTGCGGGTTGGCCATGTGGGCGACCAGGCTGATTCCCGTCGCGAAGAAGCTGGGATCCTCCTCTGCGCCGGGGATCTGCGGCGCGAATTCCGCTGAGAACTGGCCGCCCACCGTGGAGACGTTGACCCCAACCTTTTCGAACACCTTGCCCTTCATCTGGCCGCGGACGCCGCCTCCTCCGGGATCGCCGCCGTCGTCGACGCGGTCCCACGGAAGATATTCGAATGACGCGTCGCTGCCCGCCTCGCGTTCTATCGCTTCGAACGCGGCGCAGATCCGGTTCCGTAGCGATTCGAACCAGTCGCGGGCGGCCTGTTGCTGCTCGTCGAGGGGCTTCATTGCGGTAGCTTTCCAGTCTGGCGTAGCGCCTCTCCGACGGCGAGCGCGGCGGAGGTGGCAAGGTTGAAGGAGCGGGCTTCGCGTCTCAGTGGAATCCGTAAGGCGGCATCGCATTGCTCGGCCACATGGGGCGGGACGCCGCCGCTTTCTTTGCCGAAAATCAAAACGTCGCCCGCGTCGAAGCGAAAATCGTAAAGGCTCGAGCGGCCCTTGGTGGTGAACAGGACCAACCGGCCGGGTGTGACGCCTCGAAACGCATCGAATCCGTCATGCCGGCTCACATCGACATGGTCGATATAATCCATCGCCGTCCGCCGTACCCGCCTGTCGTCCCACGCAAATCCCATCGGTTCGATAAGGTCCACCGGCACGCCTAGGCAGGCGCCGAGCCGCATGATTGCCCCGACATTGCCGGCGATCTCCGGTTCGAAGAGGGCGATGCGCATTGTGCTGGTCGATTAGGAAAGCGCGAACTGCGCCGCAAGCCTAAGCCTGCAATCGCCAATTTCGGCATTTGCAACTGACGGTCGAGGCGCTATCAGCGCGCCAACTTACGCGCCGTATCCCGGTGCGTTGTGTCGTATCCGCGCCTTTTCGGGCCGGCCAAAGCAACAGGTCAAAGGGTGAGCATGACCACGGTGGAAGAATCCCAAGCCGCGATGGAGGCTGATCACAGTCTTCGTCGGCGTGACTTCATCAACATTGCCGCAGTCAGTTTCGCGGGCGTCGGCGCTGCCGCGACGATCGCTCCGCTCGTCTATCAGATGAACCCGTCGGCGGACGTGCTCGCCCTGGCCTCAACGGAAGTCGACATTTCCAAGATCGCGCCGGGCCAGGCGATCAAGACCATCTGGCGCAAGCAGCCGGTCTTCGTCCGCAACCTGACCCCGCAGGAAATCCAGGAGGCCAACAAAGTGCCTCTCGGAGAGCTTCGAGATCCCCAGACCCTTGCCGAGCGCACCAAGCCGGGCAAGGAGAACTGGCTGATCACGCTTGGCGTGTGCACCCACCTGGGCTGCGTACCTCTGGGCACTGGAGAGGGCGAGAATCGCGGCGAATATGGCGGCTATTTCTGTCCGTGCCACGGCTCGCACTACGACACTGCCGCGCGAATCCGCAAAGGCCCGGCGCCGCTCAACCTGAAGGTGCCGGAATATCAATTTACGTCCGACACCGTCGTGACCATCGGCTAAAGGGGCACGTTCGATGAGTTTTTCCTGGGCCCGTCCTTACGAACCCAAGACCGAGCTGGGCAAATGGTTCGATGACCGCCTGCCGCTTCCGCGCCTCGTCTACGGTGCGATCGGCGGCGGCTATCCCGTCCCGCGCAACCTCAACTATTTCTGGAATTTCGGCGTTCTCGCCGGGATTTTCCTGACCGTACAGCTCATCACCGGGATCGTGCTGGCGATGCATTATTATGCATCCGCCGACGGCGCCTTCAACTCGGTCGAGCACATCATGCGCAACGTCAATGCGGGCTGGCTGCTTCGCTACGCCCACGCCAACGGCGCAAGCTTCTTCTTCATCGTCGTCTACATCCACATTTTCCGCGGCCTTTATTACGGATCGTACAAGGCGCCGCGCGAACTGGTCTGGATGCTCGGCCTCGTCATTTACCTGCTGATGATGGCGACCGCGTTCATGGGCTACGTGCTTCCCTGGGGCCAGATGAGCTACTGGGGTGCGCAGGTCATCACCGGCTTCTTCTCGGCTTTCCCGATCGTCGGCGAGCCGGTCCGTGTATGGCTGCTCGGGGGCTTTGCTCCGGACCAGGCCGCGCTGACCCGCTTCTTCTCGCTTCACTATCTGCTGCCGTTCGTAATCGCCGGCGTCACGATCCTCCACATCTGGGCGCTGCACATTCCGGGCTCGAGCAATCCGACCGGCGTCGACGTCAAGAGCGAGAAGGACACTTTGCCCTTCCACCCGTTCTATACCGCGAAGGACGGCTGGTTCGCCGGCGGCTTCCTGGCGGTCTATGCGCTGGTCGTGTTCTTCATGCCTAATGCGCTTGGCCACCCGGACAATTACATCCCGGCCAATCCGCTCGCGACCCCGGCGCACATCGTTCCAGAATGGTACTTCTGGCCCTTCTACGCGATCCTTCGCTCGTTCACGTTCAACTTCCTGTGGATCGATGCGAAGCTTTGGGGCGTGCTTGCGATGTTCGCATCGATCCTGCTGCTGTTTTTCCTGCCGTGGCTCGACAAGTCGCCGGTTCGCTCAGGGTCGTATCGGCCGGTGTTCAAGCGCTTCTTCTGGATCCTCCTGCTCGACATCGCCGTCCTCGGCTACATCGGCGGCGCGGAGATCAATGCGCTCAACGTCGCTCTCGGCCAGCTGGCAACGGCTTATTATTTCGCGCACTTCCTGATCATCCTGCCGTTGGTCAGCAAGTTCGAGCGGACTCTCCCACTGCCGAACTCGATTTCGGAAAGCGTTTTGCATGGGGAGAAGCAGGAATCGTCGCCGCTCGGCCAGACGGCTCCGGCGAACTAAAGGGATTTTGATCAGATGGTCCGGATACTCGGCTTCTTCGTCGGTCTCGGCTTTGTCGTTGCCTCGCTGTTCGCTTTCGGCACCGACCTGAAGACCTATTTCTCCGCCCCGCCGAGGCGAGCGCGGAGCATGAATTCCATCGCGAGCCGAAGAACCTGAAGCTCTCAAGCGATGGTCCGCTCGGGCATTACGACAAGGCCCAGCTTCAGCGCGGCCTCAAGGTCTACACAGAAGTGTGCGCCGGGTGCCATGCCATCAGCCTGGTGTCATTCCGCAACCTTGCCGACCTCGGCTACACCGAAGGCCAGATAAAGGGTTACGCGACCGAGCAGTGGAAGATCGAGGTCCCCACGACCAATCCGGAAACCGGCGAGCCGGCGACCCGCAAGGCCGTCCCATCCGACCGTTTCCCGAGTCCCTATGCCAACGAGACTGCGGCGCGCGCGGCTAACAATAATGCGCTTCCGCCTGACCTCTCGCTGATGGCCAAGGCTCGCGAAGGTGGCCCGGCGTACATCTACTCGCTGCTCACTGGCTATCAGAACCAACCGGCCGAGTTGCTCGAGAAGTTCCCGGCAGCGAAGACCCCGCAAGGTCTTCACTACAACCCCTATTTCGCCAACTTGAATATCGCCATGCCGCCGCCGCTCACTGCCGACGGACAGGTGAGCTACGAGGGTGAGGGGGCGCCTGCGGCGACCGTCGACCAGATGGCGAAGGACGTCAGCGCCTTCCTCCTGTGGACTGCCGAGCCCAAGCTCGAGGCCCGCAAGCGGACCGGAATTACCGTCCTGATCTTCCTTCTGATCGGCACGATCCTTGGTTATTTCGCCTATCAGAACGTGTGGGCGGAGGCGAAGCGCGGCGTTCGCAAGACGGGCGTGCTCGATCCCAAGAACAAAGCGAAGAACGCCCGCGCCAAGGCGCAGGCCGGGGTGCAGGGCTGAGTGCGATGACGACCAGCGCTGCCGACCTGGCGGCGCTGGTCCGCACGATAAACGACTTCCCCAAGCCCGGGATTCAGTTTCGCGACATCACCACGTTATTCCTCGACCGCGTCGGGCTCGCCGTTGCGGTCGATTTGCTTTCTGAGACGGTCGACCAACCCGTCGACCTCGTCGCTGCCATCGAAGCGCGCGGGTTCGCGATCGGCGGCGCGCTCGCGGTCAAGCTGGGCGCCGGGCTCCTTCTCGTCCGAAAGGACGGGAAGCTGCCTGGCGCGACCATCGCCGAAGATTATGCGCTGGAATATGGCCGCGACCGCTTGGCCATGCATGTCGACGCCTGCGCCCCCGGCGCGCGGGTTCTGATCGTCGACGATTTGCTTGCCACCGGCGGCACAGCGCTCGCGGCTGCGAGGCTGGTGGAGCGAGCTGGAGGCATCGTCGTCGGCGCGCGTTTCATTATCGATCTTCCCGATCTTGAAGGCGGCGCGAGGCTGAAGAACGCCGGGATCGACAGCCGGGCACTTATCGATTTTGCCGGCGGCTAGTTGCCGGTGCCGGGCCGTCGGCGCATCATTACGATCGAGGTGTAGCGCATCACCGGCATGTCGTCCTGATTGGTGACCACTGTTTCCGTGCGGATCACGCCGATCTCCGGCTTTGAGCGGGACGGCGTCTTGTCGACGACCGTCCCGGTCACGGTCAGCCGGTCGCCGGGATAGACCGGCTTCAGCCAGCGCAACTCGTCCACTCCAGGCGCACCAAGGCCAGCCTGCTTCTCTTCCACCACCTTCCGGGCGATTACGGCCATGGCCATCGCGCAGGTGTGCCATCCGCTTGCGGCGATCCGGCCGAAGTGAGTCTTGGCCGCTTCCTCGTCGCTCAAATGAAACGGCTGCGGGTCGTATTTACGTGCGAATTCGAGGACTTCCTCAAGGGTGACGTCGTAATGGCCGAACACGGTCTTCGCTCCGAGTTCGACGTCCTCGAAATAAACCAGATCTTCCGACCTCATATCCGCCACTCCTGGATTACAGGGCCGAGCGCCGCTTTCAGCGGTTCCAGATAGCGCTCGAACGGGTGCCAGGCGTCGATCCCCTTGCGATTGATCGGTTCACGCACCTGCCCGGCGCTGATGGTCAGTACCGGGCGCTCGGTCGAATGGAACTGAAGGCAGGCCGGGTCGAACTCGAGACCCAGATAGTCGAGCAGCCGCCGGGTCTCGCTTTCGACGTCAGCGACCAATTCTTCGTAAATGACGCGATGGACGAAGCCGGGAAGCGCCGCATCGTAATGACGCATCAGCCGGACATAGTCAGCATAAAATTGACCCATCGTTTCTAGCGCGTTGCTGTGGTCCAGTCCCCGTGCATAGAGCTGCTTCCAGTTGGAAAAGCAGCAGTCCATCGGATTCCTGCGAACGTCGATGACCCTGGCGTTGGGCAGGATCGATCGGATCAGCGCGACGTGAAGCCAGTTGTTCGGCATCTTGTCGGTGAAGCGCGGCCTGTCGGTACGCCTGTGGATTGCAGTCGTTTCAAGATAGCGGGCGCCGAATTGGCGTCGCTCGTCCGGTGACAATGCGGCCATCGCCTTTTCCAGTGCTACCGGTTTTTGCTGGTGGATGGCCTCAACGATGAAGCGCAGCTCGTTGAGCTCGGACGTTCCCTCGACCTTGGGATGGGAGGCGAGGATCTGTTCGACGAGCGTCGATCCGGACCGCTGCATGCCGATGACGAAGATCGGTTGGTTCGAAGGATCGCCGCCCTGTGAGAGGCCGGCGAAGAACTCCGCCGTGAACGTCGCGATGCAGGCATCCACCCAAGTGCTGATTGCGCCCGGATCATAGGGCGCGATCGACCGGCGAAGGCGATTGCCCTCGTCGTAATGGCGAAACGCGTTCGCCGCGTCCTTGCGATCTTCGTAGGCTTTGCCGAGCGCGAAGTTGAGGCGAATGCGATTTTCCACCGGCGCTGTTGGGTGGTCTAGCCCGGCCCGCATCGCGGCGATGTCGGCCTCGGTGAATTTGGTCGTCTTGAGGTTGGCAAGGCTCCACCATGACGTGCCTTCAGCCGGAATTTGAGCAATCACGGCGCGATAGGCTTTGCCGGCTTCCTCCTGCCGCCCGAGCGTTCGCAAGGCATGCCCGATCCTCAAATTGTATTGCAGCGGGTTGGCGCTCGACGCCGCAATGTCGCGAAGCAAGACGAGCTGCTCCTTGACCCGGCCGAGCTCGCCCAGGCACTCCGCTTCCAGAGATTGCGCGCCTTCGGACTTCCGCATTTCATCGGGCAGGGCCGCGAGCGTCGCCAGCGCGTCTTCGAAACGCTTCGTTCGCACCTGGTGATCGGCCATCGCGAAGCGGGCATTGGGATCGGCGGGCGCCAGCGCCACGGCGCGCGAGAGGAGTTGGTCGGCAAGCTCATATTGGCGCCCCTTGCTCGCTTGCGACCCGAACAGCATGAGTGCGAGGACGTCCTCGCCATTTTCCTCGACCAGCCTTTGCAGCAGCTGGTTGGCCTCGATGGTCTTGCCGGCCCTCATCGCTTCGGCGACTCGGCGATGCCGCGCATCGCGGGTCGATGCCGCGATGGACTTGCGTTCGGACTCGGCCGCTTCCGCGTCGCGCCCTTGCGCTCGCAACGCTTTGCCGAGGTTCAGCAGAGCACGCGCATCGTTGGGCGTCTTTTCCAGCGCCTTCCGCGCCTCCCGCTCGGCTGCTGCGGGATCGGCTGACATCAAACGTTGAACTTGAAGTGCAGCACGTCGCCGTCTCTCACGACATACTCCTTGCCTTCCTGACGAAGCTTTCCTGCGTCGCGCGCGCCGCTTTCGCCGCCAAGAGCAATGTAGTCTTCATAAGCGATCGTCTCGGCGCGGATGAAGCCGCGCTCGAAATCGGTATGGATTTCGCCCGCCGCTCGCGGTGCCTTCGAGCCCCTCTCGACGGTCCAGGCCCGCGCTTCCTTTGGTCCGACGGTGAAGAAGGTGATAAGGTGCAGCAGGTCGTATCCGGCGCGGATGACCCGGGTCAGCCCGGTCTCGTAAAGACCCATCTCTCCCAGGAAGGCGATCCGCTCGTCCATCTCCATGCCGACGAGGTCCGCCTCGATCGCTGCCGAAACGATGACCGCTTCCGCGCCCTCGGCCTTGGCCTTCTCGAACACGGCGGCGCTATGGGCATTGCCCTCGGCGGCTTCGTCCTCATTAACGTTGCAGACGTAGAGGACGGGTTTGGCTGTGATCAGTTGCGCCTGCGAGAAGACCCGCGCTTCTTCCTCGTCCCTGGGCTGGGTCAGCCGCGCCGGCTTGCCTTCGCGAAGCAGTTCCAGCGCCTGGCCCAGCACGCTGGCCGCGATCTTCGATTCCTTGTCGCCCTGCTGTCCGCGCTTGACCAGGTTGGGGACGCGTTTCTCCAGGCTCTCGAGGTCCGAAAGCAGGAGTTCCGTCTCGACCACTTCCGCGTCTGCGATCGGGTCGACCTTGTTCTCGACGTGCTGAATGTCGTCATTCTCAAAGCAGCGCAGCACGTGGACGATCGCATCCACCTCGCGGATATTGCCGAGAAACTGGTTGCCCAGGCCCTCGCCCTTGGACGCACCCTTTACCAGCCCGGCAATATCGACGAACGCCAGCTGGGTCGGGATAATCTTCGCCGAGCCGGCAATGGCCGCCAGCTTGTCGAGTCGCGGATCGGGCACAGCGACCTGGCCGACGTTGGGCTCGATCGTGCAGAAAGGATAATTGGCCGCCTGCGCCGCCTGAGTCTCGGTCAGTGCATTGAACAGGGTCGACTTGCCGACATTGGGCAGGCCGACGATACCGCATTTGAAACCCATCAATTCCACTCGTGTCTGGAAGTTTGGAGCCCGATACGCATCCCCGGGCACAAATGCCAGCGTGGTAGGGGCAAGCGGCCGGAAACTATGCCGCTTGCGCGCCCGGGATCGCAAGCAGTCTGCGCAAGGCTTCGGAGCGCGTATTGGTGAGGTCGGCGATTGTGTAGCCATCCAGCACGGCCATGAACGCCCCGAGTGCCTGATGAAGGGCCCCGGTTAAAGCGCAAGCCGGGGCGATCAGGCAGCTTGCGCAATTGACCAGGTCGAAGCCCTCTTCGGTGTGACGAACAACTTCTCCAAGCCGGATTTCCTCGGGCGGGCGGGCCAATCGGATTCCGCCGGTCCGGCCTCGGGCAGCCTCGACAAACCCGGCAACGCGAAGGTCCTGGACGACTTTCACCAGATGATTCTGCGAAATTCCATAGGACCGGGCGATGGTGCTGATTGAAGTCAGCTGTCGTGGCTGGACGGCCAGGTGCATCAGCACGCGCAGGGCGTAATCGGTGTAGCGGGTGAGCTTCATTTCATAATCATATATTTTTGTTGCATGATTTTCCAGCCGCTAATAGATGTTCTCCCAGTACATGATTTCTGAGTCGGGCCAGGGAGGGCCAAACAATGCGTCACGAACAGCTGGATAGGCCGCAGACTTTCGATCTCGTCGATCCGAGCGCGCTCGCCACGATATTGCCAAATCCGAAGCCGGAAACCGCGGTGCCGGATGTTCCTGCATCGGTTGGGGCGCTACTTGTCGGTGTTTATGTGATGATCGTCGCATTGTTCGCGCTGACGATCGCCAATGCGGGAGCGGGACCATTCATGATCGCTGTGGACCTTGTATTCCTGGCCGCGTTTTTCTCAGTGCCGGCGATCTTCTTGAAGCAAGAGAGGAAGACACGCGACCGGCCCAGCCTGCTTCGCTTCCTCGATCAGGGGATGCAGACTTATACGGGGCCGGTGTCCGGTGCCGGGGCCCTCGTGCAGATGTTCGTCGTCCCCGTCCTGCTCGCCTTCGCCGTGCTCTGCATCGGCATCGTCGCGATGGTGAATCTATGATTGCGGACGATGATCTCCAGCGGCTCGTTGGCCGCTTTTACGCGAAGGTTCGCTCCGACGAGTCGATCGGCCCGCTGTTCAATTCGGCCGTTCAGGACTGGCCCGAGCACCTTCGAAAGCTTGGCGCGTTCTGGTCTTCCGTCATGAACTGCAGCGGCCGCTACAAGGGCAGCCCGATGGCCGCGCACCTGCGCCATGTCGCGTCGATCGAGCCGCGAATGTTCGAGCGGTGGATTGCGATCTGGAAGTGCACGGCCCGCGAAGAGCTTCATCCGGACGAAGCGGCTGCCGTCATCGCAAAGGCCGAGCGTATTTCCGAGAGCCTGCAACTCGGCCTGTTCTTCAAGCCCGAACCCCGCGCCGCCGCCGCCGCATAGAGGAGTTGTCAGATGTCTGCCCCGTTTGTTGATTCCAGCGTTCATCATCGGCCCAAGGGCGCTTCGGACCGTATCGCTTACGGCTTCACCAAGACCCTGCGTTTCTGCGCGGACACGTTCTTCGCCAAGCGTTACGGGCACCGCGCGATCGTGCTCGAAACGGTCGCGGCGGTCCCGGGTATGGTCGGCGCCACCATCAACCACCTCCAATGCCTCCGCCGAATGTGCGACGACAAGGGCTGGATCCGTACTCTGATGGACGAAGCGGAAAATGAGCGGATGCATCTCATGACGTTCATCGAGGTCGCCAAGCCAAGCGTGTTCGAGCGTTTCGTGATCCTCGCTGTTCAATGGGTTTTCTATGTCGCCTTCTTCGCGCTCTACCTCGTGAGCGCCCGCACCGCCCACCGTGTCGTCGGCTATTTTGAGGAGGAAGCGGTGCTCAGCTACACTCTATATTTGAAGGAAATCGACGAAGGCCGCTCGCCCAACGTGCCCGCACCGGAAATCGCCCGGCGCTACTGGGGCCTGCCTGACGGTGCGACCCTGCGCGACGTGGTGCTCGTCGTTCGGGCTGATGAGGCGCACCACCGCGACGTCAATCACGGCTTCGCCAACGAGCTCGCCGGGCTTCCGGTCGATCAGGAGCGGATCGCGCCGTCGCCGCCGCATCAAAGCGGAATCCGGCTGGCGGCATGACGAAGCCTTATCGAACCACTCCAATCTTCGACGCCCAGTCTTTGCCTGACGCGTTGCGGCGGGAGCATCGCACAAAGGCGGGTGCGTGGGGCATCGTCCGGGTGCTTGAAGGGAAGCTGCTGCTGCACCTTCCCGGTCGCCTGACCCAGGAACTGAGCGCGGACTCGCCGGGCCTCATCGCCCCACAGGAGACTCACTGGGTGGAGCCGGTCGGCCCGATGCGAATGCAGGTCGAATTCTACTCTGAACAGCCCGCGCTTACGCGAAATTGAAGCTGACGCTCAGCCGCTCGCCACGGCCCTTGCCCGGTCTCACCTCGTGCCTCAGCCAGCTTTCCCACATCAGAAGCAGGCCCGGCTCTGGCTCGACATCAACGAACTGCCGGAGCTGCTCCGGCGCATCCGGGACACGCATCGGCGCCGCCATCATCATCGGAAGGCGCGGGTCCTCGAAGCGGATTGGGCCGCTGCCCTTCGGTGTTTCGACATAAAGCGTGCCGCTCAGAATCGCGTGCGGGTGGATGTGGGCGCCATGATGCCCGTCGCCCCTCAGCATGTTGACCCACAGGCTGTCGAGCTTCGGCTTCACCGCCCAACCCAGCGCCTTGGCGAAGGCGGCAGCGTGACGGTTGAGCGCGCGCTTAAGGTCCGCGAAGGCCGGGTCTCTGCTCGGCAAATCGTCGAGCGATGCGTAGCTGGTGTAGCCCTTGTAGGCGTGTTCGCGGCTCCAGCGCTTCCCCGCCTCGTCGTCCTCGGCGAGGCTGCGGATGGAATGTGCGAGCTCCGCGAGCAGCGCCTCATCCGCCAGACAATCTTCGTAGAGCGGCGTAGCGAACAAATGCCTCATTGTTGCTGCCTCAGTGCAACGTCGCTCATGAAGCGCACGTCGTCGCCAATTGCCAAGCACTCCGCCTCCGCGGCGATGGCGCCCAGCATATCGGACAGAGCTTCGATCTCGCTCTTGGCGTAGTTGCCCAGCACATAGTTGGTGACGAGCGCCTTGTTTCCCGGGTGACCGATGCCGATCCGCACGCGCCGAAACTCCGGACCGAGCGATGCGTTGATCGAGCGGAGGCCGTTATGTCCCGCCAGCCCCCGCCGGTGCGCACCTTGACCTTCATGGGCGCGAGATCGAGCTCATCGTGGAAAACGGTGAGCGAATCCACACTCAGCTTGTGGAAGCGAAGCGCCTGCTGAACCGCGTCGCCGCTGTCATTCATGTAGGTCTGTGGTTTCACCAGTAGGATCTTTTGCCCGCCGATCCGACCTTCTGAAATCAAGCTGCGAAACTTCTTCGTCCACGAGCCGAAGCCGTGCACCTCGGCGATGATGTCGGCCGCCATGAAGCCGACATTGTGTCGGTGCAGCGCATACTGCGCGCCGGGATTTCCAAGGCCGACCCAGATTTGCATGGTGAGCGTACCTTCAACAAAAACGCCCGCCCCGCAATCGGGACGGGCGCTCTTGCCCTCGAAGGTGCGGGAGTGCGCTTAGGCCTCCTCGCCGCCTTCGCTCTCGCTGCTGGCTTCGCCTTCGCCAGCGTCGGTGTCTTCTTCGCCAACGGTCGGGACTTCGCCGGCTTCCGCCGCTTCGGTTTCTTCCGACTTCATCGCCGACGGGGCGACGAGGGTGGCGACGGTGAAGTCGCGGTCGTCGATCGCCGGCTTGGCGCCCTTGGGCAGGGTCACCTGGCTGATGTGGATCGAGTCCCCGATATCGAGACCGGTGAGATCGACGTGGATCTCATCCGGGATGTGAGAGGCGTCGCACACCAGCTCGATGTCGTGCTGGACGACGTTGAGCACGCCGCCGCGCTTCAGGCCCGGCGATGCTTCTTCGTTGTCGAAGCGCACCGGGATCGCGACGGTGACAGTGCTGTGCTCGCCGATTCGCAGGAAGTCGACATGGATCGGGCGGCTGGTGACCGGGTGAAACTGTACGTCCTTCGGCAGCGTCCGGTGGGTTTTTCCGCCGGCGTCGATCATGACGACGGTGTTCATGAAGTGCCCCGTCTGCAGCATCTTGTTCAGCAGCTTCTCCTCCACATGGACGGAGAGGGCCTGCTTCTTGTCGCCGTAGATCACGGCGGGGACCCGGCCTTCGCGGCGCAGTGCACGGGAGGCTCCCTTGCCAGCCCGGTCGCGCGCTTCGGCGGGCAGCGTCAGCTGTTCGCTCATTTCACGTTTCCTTTATCGGTTACGCCCGCCACGCCTCCAGGGATGATCACGGCCGGGCTGCGCGCGCCTATAGGGAAAGCGTGCCGTGGAAGCAAGTTGGCAGTGGGGGTTCGTCCTTCTAGCTGACGCGGACCGGCTGGTACCCGCGTTCGGTCAGGCGCTGCTGCACACTGTCGCGGCCTATGAGGTGACCCGATCCGACGGCGACGAACACCACGCCCGGGCGCTCCATGCGCCGCGCGACCCATTCCGCCCAGCGCGTGTTGCGCTCGGCGAAAAGGCGGCGATAAGTTTCCGGCGACTGCTGCTCCATCGTTCCCAGTACGGCAGCGATCTGGGAGGAATCCCCGCGTTTCCAGGCCATTTTCATGGTCTGCATCGCGGCGGCCATATCGCTCCCGTTGCCTCCCGCGTCAGCGGTTTGGGGCGGCGAGGGCAGGGACGAGAACATCGCCAACTGGAAGTCGAAACTCTCCAGGCCGCCGATTCGCTTTCCCTCCGACTCGGCTTCGCGGCGAAGAACGGAGTCGGCGCCATGATCGACGCTCATGCCCACCGACCTTCCGGCGGACATGGCCTGGGTCGAGGTCTCGACGAAGCCGGAGTTCGGCCGGCTCGTCGCGATGACCGGCTGGCCGGCTTTCGCTTCACCCGTCAGCGACTGTCGGCTCAGGGAGGCGAACAGTTCGGCCGGGTCGCTCGGCACGATTGTTTCCAGCACCAGCTCCTCGGAGTGATCGAAGGCAGCGCGGACGATGTTGCTGAACCAGCCTGTGTCGCGATCGAGCGCGTGAAAGGTTCCGAATAGGAAGATGGTCGTGTCCTCATCACTGATCGCCCACATCGCCGGGCCTGCTGCTGGCCGCGACGCTGCGGGATCGGGCAAGGCGGGCCGCGCCAGGAGGGGCGCCGCGCTAGCAAGTAGCCCGCGAAGGCGAGGCCGCCGATCTGTCGACGGGCCCTTGGGCCCTTGAGGAAACTCAGCCTTTGAAGCATCTCATCCCCCCGGGTTGATGCCTTGCCGAAACTGACAGACCTTATGCTCCAGTCAAGGTAATCAACGGGTTAAACATGTGATGAATGCGATGAGCCGAGGCGGCTATCGGCATTTGTTGGTAGGGCGTGGCCATTGCGCCACTCAGATGGACAAACGGCGCGCCCCTTTAGGACGCGCCGCTCGCTTTTGACCGTAGACAATTCGATCAATTGGCTGGTGCGGAAATCCGGCTGCTGGCGATCCCGCGATCCTTAAGGAAGCGCTGAACGCTGTCCGGTCCGGCGAGGTGGCCGGCGCCCACCGCCATGAATACCGTTCCCGGCTTGTCGAGGCGGTTGTCGACCCACTCGGCCCAGGCCTTGTTTCGGTCCGTCAGCAGCAACTTGTAGAGCGCCGGACTCTCCTTGCTGGTTTCGTTGAGGACCGACGCCACGCCCTCGGCGTCGCCCTTGCCCCAGGCTGCGATCATCTTGCCCAGCGTTTCCTTGGCCTCGGTCGATTCCTCCAGCGTCTTTTCGAGCAGGCGGACCTGCTCCTTTTCGTCGAGTGCGTTCAGCATCATCATCTGCTGCTCCATCGATTCGACCTCGCCGATGGTGATCTTGCGGTCCTTGGCCGCCTTGGTCAGCACCTTTTCAGCGCCGCTGTTCGGGTCAATGCCCATCGCCTGCATGTCGATCACGGTCAGGGTCATCGCCGCGAAGAAGGGGCGGAACATGTCGAGCGCATTGGCCGGCATTCCCAACGTCTTCAGGCGCTCGGCCATGATCGCCTGGTGCTTCGGCGAAAGCTTCGACGTCAGCGTTTTGCCGCTGGTGTCGATGCCGTGCTTCTTGACTAGCGGCGCGACCGCCGCCGGGTCTTCCGGGGTGATGATTTCCAGTACCAGTTCCTGCGAAGCGTCGAACGACGCCTTCACTTCGTCGTTGAACCAGTCGCCCTTGCCGTCGAGGGCGTGAACGGTGCCGAACAGGTAAATGGTCGTGTCCGCGTCCTTGACCAGCCAGACGGCCGGGTCGAGGTCAGGCTTGGCCTGGGCCAAAGCTGGCTGGGCGATCAGCAGCGCGGCTGCGGATGCGGTAAGCGAACGAAGAAAACGCATGGTCATGACTCCCCTAGAAAGCGCTCGTTGTTGTGAATGATGGCTGACTTCCAAGCTCATCGCGCTCGCCACTTGCGATAGCCGTAGACCGCCATTCCAGCGGCCAGTGAGACAAAGAAAATGATCCAGTGGTTGGGTTCAGGCGTAATGTCCGCCCGGCCGAGCACCCACCAGGACGGAAACAGTACCGCGTAGGCGTAATAGCTCACGGTCGAACCCCACAGATTATCTGCTAGTTCGACCTCGTCGATCGTCTTCATAAATGCCCAGCAGCCCAGGTGAAAGTCATCAGGGCGAAGGCGAGCAGGGCAATCACGCCCCAATCGGGAATTGTTGTGAACACCTCCTCGATCGGGACGTCGTTAATTCCGCCGAAGAAACCGGTCACCGCGCCGACGATCATCCCGGCGACGGTAATGAAGCCGACGACACGCCAGAACTTGCGGCGGCTGCGGTTTTCCAAAAGTTCGCCTTCACCCTTGGTCATTGTCACCCCCGTCATCGAAGATCTCCTCGATTTTCAGCTCGAACAGCCGGGCCAGTCGGAAGGCGAGGGGAAGCGACGGATCGTGCTTGCCAGTCTCGATCGCGTTGACCGCCTGGCGGGACACGCCAATCCGGCCGCCAAGCTCCGCCTGGCTCCATCCGCGTTCGGCGCGAAGCACGCGCAGTCGATTTTCCAAACCTCATCTCCGACCGATTTCGTGTCAGGTTAACATGACATAACGTAATGATATGCTGACTGTCAATACTACCTGACAAATTGTCGCCATATCCTGACATTGGTGCCCGTGGCTTGCCCAACGCCTGTCCATCGGCCAAAGCCCGCGGCACGATGCTGAGCTTCCAGGACCTGATACTCACCTTGCACCGATATTGGGGCGACCGGGGTTGCGTGATTCTCCAGCCCTACGACCTCGAAATGGGGGCAGGGACGTTCCATCCGGCGACGGTTCTCCGCGCGCTTGGCCCGGATCCCTGGAAGGCGGCCTACGTCCAGCCCTGCCGGCGCCCGACCGACGGGCGCTATGGCGAGAACCCGAACCGGCTCGGCCATTACTACCAGTATCAGGTGATGCTGAAGCCGAGCCCGGCCGACCTTCAGGCGCTCTATCTCGGCAGCCTCGACGCCATTGGGATCGATCCGCTGAAGCACGACATTCGATTCGTCGAGGACGATTGGGAAAGCCCGACTCTGGGCGCCTGGGGCCTCGGGTGGGAAGTGTGGTGCGACGGGATGGAAGTCACGCAGTTCACCTATTTCCAGCAGGTCGGCGGGTTCGACTGCAAGCCGGTCTCCGGCGAGCTGACTTACGGGCTCGAACGCCTCGCAATGTACATTCAGGGCAAGGACAATGTCTTCGATCTCGCTTTCAACAACGAAGGCGTGACCTACGGGGACGTCTTCCTCGAAAACGAAAAGCAGATGTCGAAATGGCATTTCGAGGTCGCCGATACCGACGCGCTGTTCGACCTTTTCAGGAAAGCCGCTGCGGAGTGCGAGAATAGCCTGAAGGCGGGCGTTCCGATCGCCGCCTACGAGCAGGCGATCAAGGCTAGCCACGTGTTCAACACACTTCAGGCGCGCGGGGTCATCTCCGTGGCCGAACGTCAGGCCTATATCGGCCGGGTCCGCGATCTCGCGAAGGGCGCTTGCGCCGCTTGGATGGCACACAAGGGGTATGAAGCGTGAGTGCCGATTTTCTGCTTGAGCTCCTCAGCGAGGAAATCCCGGCGCGGATGCAGGCCAAGGCCCGCAACGACCTTGCGCGCATGTTCGCGGAAGGGCTTCAGGCCGCCGGCCTCGCCCATGAAGGCATTGTTACATACTCGACGCCGCGTCGCCTCGCGCTGATCGCGCGCGGGCTGCCGCTCGCCACGGACGCAGTGAGCGAGGAACTGAAGGGACCGCGGACGTCGGCGCCGCCGCAGGCGCTCGAAGGGTTCCTGCGCAAGACGGGGCTTACCCAGGATCAGCTTCAGGACCGCGACGGCACCTGGTTCGCTGTCATCGAGCGGCCCGGCCGCGCGACGGCTGAGGTCCTGGCCGACCGCGTTGCACAGATCGTCCGCGATTTCCCCTGGCCGAAGTCGATGCGCTGGGGTGCGCCGTCCGCCTCAACAGCGTCGCTGCGCTGGGTTCGCCCGCTCCATTCGATCGTCGCACTGCTTGGCGAAGACATCGTGTTTGTCGAGATCGAGGGAGTGACATGCGGCGCCGCGACCGTCGGGCACCGCTTCCACCATCCCGGCCCGATCACCATCGGCGGCGCACACGACTATGTCGAAAAGCTGCGCGCCTGCCACGTCATCGTCGATCAGGAAGAGCGCGAGGCGATCGTCCGCAGCCGCGCCAACGAGCTTGCCGAAGATGCCGGCTATTATCTGGTGCAGGACGAGGGGCTGGTCATCGAGAACGCCGGGCTCACCGAATGGCCGGTGCCTCTGCTGGGCTCGTTCGATCCTAGCTTCCTCGACGTTCCCGAGGAGGTGATCCAGCTCACCGCCCGCCTCAACCAGAAGTATTTCGTCATGCGCGGCGGCGACGAGAAGCTTGCGCCGAATTTCGTCTGCGTCGCCAACATCGACGCCAATGACGGCGGCGAGGCGATTTGCGTCGGCAACGCCCGCGTGCTCGCCGCGCGGCTCTCGGACGCTCGCTTTTTCTGGGAGCAGGATCTCAAGGTCCCGCTGGAAGATCATCTGCCGAAGCTTGAGGGTATGCTGTTTTACGAGGGCATGGGCTCGCTCCGTGCCAAGGCAGATCGCGTTGCGACACTCGCCGCTGGATTGACCGAGCGCTATTTTCCGGAGCGCGACCCTGAGACGGCGCGGCGTGCCGGATTTCTGGCAAAGGCCGACCTTGCGACGGGGATGGTTGGCGAATTCCCTGAGCTGCAGGGCGTCATGGGCGGCTATTACGCTGAGCGCGGCGGCGAAAAGCCAGGGGTGGTTTCGGCGCTCAAGCAGCAATATGCGGCCACGGTCGAAGGCTGCATCCCGGCTGCGGTTGCGCTGGCCGATCGGCTCGACACCCTCTGCGCATTCTTTGCACGCGGCATTCGCCCCACCGGGTCGAAGGATCCGTTTGCGCTGCGTCGCGCCGCGCTCCAGTCAATCCTGACCATCCTCGAAAACGGCACTCGGATCCGCCTGGGCAATGCGCTTGAGCTTGCGAAGGCAGGTCTTGGTGACGAAGGCGCTGACCTGAATTCGCGCGACTTGCTGGAATTCTTCGCCGACCGCTTGAAGGTTCAGCAGCGCGAGGCGGGTGTCCGTCACGACCTCATCGACGCTGTGTTCGCTCTGGGCGGCGAGGACGATTTCGTCCGCCTGCTTGCGCGGGTGACGGCGCTGCAGGCATTCGTGGAGACGAGCGAGGGGACCAACCTGCTGTCCGGTTACAAGCGCGCCGCGAATATCCTCAAGAAGGAAAAGTGGGACCCATCCGCTGCCTCGGCGTCTGGCGTGGAAGCGGAAGAGCAGGCGCTAACCGACGCGCTGGATGCCGCCGCGCCGAAGGCCCGCGCCGCGATCGAAGTCGAGGATTTCACCTCGGCAATGACCGCACTCGCGTCGCTGCGCGCGCCGATCGACGCCTTTTTCGATAAGGTGACGGTCAATGCCGAAGACGCGGGCGTTCGCGCCCGTCGACTCAATCTGCTCGCCCGCTTCCGCGACGCCGTTCACGCCGTCGCGGATTTCAGCAAGATCGAAGGCTGAGTTGCTCGCACCCTCCCCCGGACGCTGCTGCGCTACTCAGATTTCGCGACGGTCGTCGATCCCGTCGCGGTCGCGGTCGATTACCGGATCACCGTTGTCGCGAACGCCGTCGCCTTCGCGATCCTTCAGGGCAGCCCCGCGAAGAGAATCCCGCTCGCGCCATTCCTTCTCCTGGTCCGTCCAATGCGCCTCGCGTTCGCTGTGCACGCGTTCCAAATCCTCGCGGCGGGCGACTTCCGCCTTGTAGCGATGTTTCCATTTGCGGCCCCCGCCGGAGAACAGGAAGCCGCCGATCAGCAGACCGAGAACGAATACCAGCGTGACGATAACCCACTGGTCGGAAGTGAAACCCATCATGGCTTTGAATCCCTTGTTGATCGGGATTTAAGCGCGGGAAGTCGCCGTTCGTTCCGTAACCGCAACGCGAAACGCCGCCGCCAGGTTGTCCCCGGCGACGGCGCCTGCGTCCCCCAGTATGTTTCGGTCAGCCGTTGATGAAGCTGTCGTTGATCGAACAGGCCGCCGGACCAAGAATGACGATGAACAGGGTCGGCAGGATGAACAGGATCAGAGGAACGGTCATGATCGCCGGCAGTCGCGCGGCCTTTTCCTCGGCCCGCATCATCCGCTCGTTGCGGAACTCTGCGGACAGGACGCGCAGCGCCGACGCCAGCGGAGTGCCGTATTTTTCGGTCTGGATCATGGTTGTGACGACGCCGCGAACGGCATCCAAGTCGACTCGCGTGGCGAGGTTTTCGAACGCCTGGCGCCGCTCGTTGAGGAACCCCAGTTCAATCGCTGTGAGGCCGAATTCGTCGCCCAGCTCCGGATAGGCCTTGCCCAATTCCTTGGCGACGCGGTTGAAGGCGGCGTCGACAGTGAGGCCGGCCTCGGCGCAGATGACCAGCAGGTCCAGCGCGTCGGGAAGGCCCTTGCGGACGGCGTGGCTGCGCTTCTGGACCTTGTTCTTCAGCCATACGTCCGGCGCCTTGTAGCTGCCGATGAAGGCGACTGCGGTGGCGATATAGCGCTTCATTGCGCCCCATTCGGGGAACATGTCGGTGAAGTAGATGCAGACGACAGCGGTCGTTCCGATCACGACCGGCAGCACGAAGCGCGCGGCGATGATGAAATAGGCAAGGTCTTTCGCGCGGATGCCGGCCTGTAGAAGCTTGGTCTGCGTCTTCTTGATCTGGTCGTCCTGCAGCATCCGGAAGTTGCTGAGGATTCCGCGGACACGGTCGGCCGCCTGGTTCTTGTTGGTGAGCTTCTTGCGCTTGTTGGTCGACGCGACGATGCCGGCCTTCAGCTGTTCGCGGCGCTCGTTGAGCGCTTTCACGCGCCGCGCCATCGGGTCGCGAACGGTCGTCGCGGCGTAGATGGCAAGCAGCACGGCGAAGGTGGCCACCGCGCTGAGCATGGTGGCGACCCAGATGACGTCGACGCCGAGGATGGTGGGGCCCGAAGACATGACGAACTATCCCCCTAGATCTCGAAGCTGACCATTTTGGCCATGATACCGACGCCGATACCCATCCACACCAGGCCCCCAAGCCCGGCGACCATCAGTCGCTCGTCGGTGAAGAAACCCATCATGTATTCCGGGTTGATCATCCAGACCATCGTGAACACCACGAAGGGCAGGGAGCCGACGATCATCGCCGAAGCTTTCGATTCCGAGCTCATCGCCCGGATTTTGAGCTTCATCTGGCTGCGCTTGCGGAGCACGTCGGACAGGTTCGACAAGGTCTCGGCAAGGTTGCCGCCGGTCTCGCGCTGGATCGCCAGCGTGATGACGAAGAACTGGAATTCCGCAGTGCCGAGGCGGTCGGCCGTTTCCTGAAGCGCGGCTTCCATCGTCCGGCCGATCTTCATCTTGTCGGCGACGGCGCGGAATTCGATTCCGACGGGTCCCGGGATTTCGCTCGAGACGATGCCCAGGGTCTCGGTGATCGGAAGACCGGAGCGAAGTCCGCGAACCATCAGGTCGATAGCATCGGGGAAGTTGGAAGTGAATTGCTTGATCCGCTTGCCGATCAGGAAGCCGATGACCAGGTGCGGCACGCCAATACCGATGAACAGGCCGAACATCAGCGCCAGCATGAAGGGCGCGCCCTGCATCTTGAGCGCAAGGAAGATCACCGCCGTCAGGCCGAGCGTCGCGAGGGCGTATTTCTGAAGCGTAATGTTCTTGCCGGTCTGCTCCAGCCGCCGGCGGAGCAGTGCCGGTTTCGGGATGAAGGAAGACAGAGCATCGTCGATCTTGGTCTGGCGCGATGCGAGGAGCTTGCGGATCTGCGCCTGGGCGTTGGCCGTGACGACGTCGCCGTGCCGCTCGCGGAGCAGCTCCAGGCGGCGCTTGTAGGCCTTCCCGGCATTCGGGCCGCTAAGCGCCGTATAGCCGAGCGCCAGCACCACCAGGATCCCCGCAGCGATAACGATCGTCATGACCATGTTACGTCCAATCACCTTGCGCCTTGCCGGCGCGACAAGCGCCGGGCAGGGCCGTCAAAATTCAGGCGGCTTTCTTCTGCTTGGAAAGCATCGACTTGAGATTGCTGACCAGGCTCTTCGCCCCGCCGTCGACGCCTTCGCCCGCACCTTCCTCACTGGCATGGCTGAGCACCATGTTCGCCAGTGTGGTGAACGGTGCGGCCATCTTGCCGGTGGCGATTTCGGCCATCGGCTTGCCCAGCTTGGCGGCCTGGGCGGCTAGCTTGCCGTCCTCGTGGAATACGATGTCCACCTGGCGCTCGATCGACTGCTCGAAATCCTTCTTGCTAATCTCCAGCCCGCCGCCGGAAGGCGTGCGGTTGGTCGCGACGATGACTTTCGTCTGCGGCGCGTTGGACTTCAGCCAGGCGAGAATGCGGATCGTGTCGCGAGTCGCGGCGAGGGTGAGCTCGCTGACGACCACGGCGACGTGCGCGTCATGCACCATGTGCGGATATTGGATCAGCATGTGGCGCGGCAGGTCGAGAACGGTCGATTCGAACGCGTTGCGCATTTCTTCCTGAAGCTGGAAGAAGGCGCTTCCGTCGGTCAGCAGCGGCTGGTTGATCGGTGCTTCCGAAGACAGCACGCTCAGGCGTTCGTTGGCGCGGACCATCGCACGCTCGATGAACAGGCCGTCGATACGGCTCGGGTTCTCGATCGCGTCGGTAAGTCCGCGGCCCGGCTCCAGATCGAGCGCAAGCGCGCCCGTGCCGAAATGGACGTCGAGATCGAGCAGGGCCGTCGAGCGGTGGGCCCGGTCGCCGAGCAGCCACGCAAGGCTGGTTGCAATCGTCGAAGCACCGACTCCGCCGCGGACCCCGATGACCGCGGTCATAACATGCGGCTTGTCGACTTGCGCCTCGCCGCGCGGACCCGACAGGATCGACTGGGCGTGAGCGAAAGTGTCGCGGAGTTGGTCGACCGTGAACGGCTTCAGGAGATAGTCGTGGATGCCGCTTGCGACGAGGTCGCGATAGAGGCGGACATCGTTGACCTGGCCCGATGCGATGACGATCGTGCCCGGCTCGCAGACTTCCGCGAGCGCGTTGATGTCGTTCAGCGGGTCGGCCGATTCCGAGAGGTCGACGAACAGGATGTTCGGGCTCGCCGACACGGAAAGGGACTGGACGGCATTGCGCAGACCGCCCTTGTTGACCTTTTCTGGCGACCAGCCGTGCTCGACCGCGACCGGCCGAAGCATGTCGGCGGTGGCGTCGTCACACACGAAGGCCGTGAAGGGGTCGCGCATACCTGCGCGGGCCTGAAACGGAGCGTTCATTACTTGTCCCCCTTGGTATTCACGTCGATGAGACCCTTCTCACCGGTCGGAGCCGCCTTGCGGTAGGACTGGATGGCGCGCGTGGCCGTCATGGAGTCGACGACTCCACCGCTTTCGCGACCCCAAACCAGATCCTGCGGATCGGCGACCATCGCGGTCAGGTTTCCGTTCACTCCGCAGCCGAAGTTGGGCATCGAGCGATTGGCAAAATTGGGCTGCGAAGCCTGCTCCCAGTGCGGACAGCCGGGAACGCTCGCGGTGGTCCGCGTGACCGTCACGCGGACTGCGCCCGGGGCAACCTCGCCAGTGGTGACCGGCGAGCCGGGGCTGAGCAGAATTCCATATTGGCCGGCGACCTGTGCGACATCCATGCGAGCGGCGTCGGCATATGGACCGCTGACATAGACGCGGTCGCCATAGCCCAGGCCAAGACCGCTGAACCAGGCGCTGAGCCGGGCCCGCTCGGACGGCGAAAGTGTGCCATCCGGAGCGGCTGCGTCGAACGCATAGTCTGACCGGGTGATGACCGGCACATTGACCTCGCTGACCCCACGGGCAGGATCGGCGGCGATACCGGGCGTTGCGAGGGCCGAAGCCATCAGCGCGAAGATGATCGTGGTGCGCATTTTCTCTTCCTTCCTCTTCGCGGTTACATCTTGAAGCCGGGCGCCGGCGCGGCTCCGGCCGGGGCCGGTGCCGGGACAACCGCCGAAGCAGCGCCGCCGGAAACACCCTTGTAGCTTTGCCCGCCGATAATCCGCTGACCGTCGGTCGGAGCGCGATAGCCATCGGTCGGAAGCGCGAGCTGACCCGACACCGGCCGTACGAGGTACGGCGTGACGACGATCACCAGTTCCGTCTCTGCACGGCGATAGCGGGTCGAGCGGAACAGGGCGCCGAGTATCGGGATGTCGCCCAGGAACGGCGCCTTGTTGATGTCGTTGGTGCTCGAATTGCGAAGCAGACCGGCGATCATGAAGGACTGGCCTGAGCCGAGTTCCACCGTAGTCTCCGCACGACGCGTGGTCAGCGCCGGGATGGTGAACTCGCCAAGCTTGACGCTGCCTTCGTTCGAAAGCTCGCTGACCTCAGGGCGGACGCGCATCGAGATGCGGCCGTCAGCAAGGACGTACGGCGTGAAGGCCAGGCCGACACCATATTGCTTATACTCGACCGTCACCGCGCCGAGCGACTGGGAGATCGGCACGGGGAATTCGCCGCCGGCCAGGAAGCTGGCGGTTTCCCCGGAAAGCGCCGTCAGGGTCGGTTGGGCCAAGGTCGTGACCAGGCCGTCGACCTCGGCGAGATCGAGCGTTCCCAGGATGTCGAGACCGAACAGCTTGCCGCTGCCGCGAAGGGTCGTGCCGATCGCGCTGCGGATGACGTCGCCGGCACCGGTCGAAGGCGAGCCGGGGGCCGGCAGGAAGATGCCCTGGCCCTGCGCGATTCCGAACTGGAAGCCGCCCGTCGGGTCGTTGGTCAGCAGGTTGACGCCAAGCGACTTGGTCAGCGACCGGTTGACCTCGGCGATGCGGACTTTGAGCGCGACCTGAAGGGGCGTTGCCGAGCGGATCCGGCTGACGACCTGGGTTGTGCTTCCGACATATGCCTGAACCAGGCGCTGCGCCTCGGCGACGTCGTCGGGCGAGGCGACCGTTCCGGTCAAAAGCACTAGATTGTTCATCGGAGTCGCCTGAATGGCCGAGTCCGGCATGGCGAGCTGAAGCATTTCGCTCACCGAGCCCAAGTTGGAGCCGACGCGGACGGTAGCTGCGTAAACCACCTTGCCGTTGCCAGCGGTCGCATAGACCGTCGTTTCGCCCGCGCTCTTGCCGAAGACATAGAGCTGGCGGTTGGAACGGACCTGCACGTCCGCGATCGCTTCATTGGCGACGAATACGTCGCTCATCGGTGCCGACAGGCGAACCAACGTTCCCGTGCCCTGGCTCAGATTGAGCGTCTCGGATGGCTTCGCCGCGACTGGCTGCGCCATTGCGGGGGCAGGGTTGATGGTGGTGCCGAGGCTCAGGGCCACGGCGGCCATCGCAGTGCCCAGGCGGGCGCGATTACGTTTGTTGAGACTGGTCATTTTAGCGAGCTCCCACCGGAACGACGGTGACATTGTTGCCGCGGGAAATCCGAACGACCGGGCCCGCAGGCACGCTCGCAGCTCCACCGCCGGCACTGATTGCTGCGCCCGATGCCGATGCGGCAGCTGGAGCAGCGGTACGGCCCGGCACGCTGCGGCGCTGGAAGCGCGAGACATCGCCACCGGTCGTAAAGGTCGTCGAATTGTCGGCCGGGCGGTTGGCCACGGCCAGCAGCATGCGCCGCTCGTCGGCTGGGTTTGCGCCTTCCGGCATCTTCACTTCGCCGCTGGCGACAGCACGCTCGAGTTCGGCGGCATTGTCGGCGATCGAGCGAAGCGACAACGACAGCATCCCGATCGACTGCGCGACGGCAATCTTCTCGGCGATTCGCGGCGTCGATTCGAACGTCACGTTTGCATACGGCTTGGCTTCCTGCTTGCCTTCCTCGTTCAGCGAGGTGACGCGCTGGTCGACGGCAAGGACGCGCAGGTTGCGAACGATCGTCTCGGAAACCTTGAGGGGCGGGCCGTCGCCGCCGCCGGCGACTTCCTGGGTCAGCACCAGGTCGATGCGATCGCCCGGGAAGACGAAGCCGGCAACGCCGCTGGTCGCGGACACCGGAACCGTAACGGCGCGCATGCCCGGGCCAAGCGCCGCGGCGAGGAAGCCGCGATCGTTCGGTCCGACGAGTGCGCCGCGCGTGATCGGCTGGCCGGCGGTGATCGGATTGCGGACGACGGTGCCGAGAAGCTTCGACATGTCGGAGTCCGGGCCGCCCTCGGTGTAATAGGCTTCCTGCATCAGTTCGCTAGGCCAGGGCTGGAAGGTCAGGGCTTCCTGGTCGATGATCGTGCCAACCGGAAGCGCTTTGCGCGCCACCAGGACCTTCGGCCCGACCGGGACTGCAGGTGCGGCCGAAGCCTGGTCGGCTCCGCTTCCGGCGAACATGTTCTTGGCCATGACTGCGGTGACGACCGCGATGACCAGAGCTCCGACGAGCAGTGCGACTTTCTTCACGTCCATGGCGATTACGCCTCCCCTAGAGGGTCCCCTCAATGGTCCTCATCAATCAGGCAAAATGGTTAAGAAACCGTTGGGCGAGAATGACGAGCGCGCCGATGGCGATCGCAACCCCGTACGGCACCTCGGGCTTGGCCCGAGACTGGCCCTGTTCATCGACCTGCCAGCCCGGCCAGCGACGGTGTGCCCACATGACGATAATCGTCAGCAGACCGCCCGCGATCGACATGTAGACAATGAAACGCGCGGTCTCCCAAGGCTGGAACCACAAGGCCAGCGCCGCCGCCAGCTTGACGTCACCACCGCCCATCATGCCAATGAAAAAGGTTACTGCGAGAAGCGCGAAAACGAGGCACGCGACTCCTACGCGGATTGCTCCGTCCGGCCACAGCGGCAGCTGGATCGACCACCAATAGATCGGGGCCATCAGCGCGATTGCGGCATTCAGACGGTTCGAAATCGTGAATGTGCGCACGTCGATGAGCGCCGCGACGATCAGCAGGAGGGCCAGAACCGCCATCAGCGCCAGGGTGAATCCGTCATTCATCATGCGTCACCACTAGACGCCGGGCTTTTACAAACCGTAACCAGCGCAGAAATGGAGACTTACGACATCGTCATCGTCGGCGGCGGGATCGCCGGCGCAAGCCTCGCCGCCCGGTTAGCTGGCGCGCGGCGTGTCCTGCTGCTTGAGAGCGAGGACATCTGCGGACGCCATTCGACGGGGCGCTCGGTGGCCTTCTGGCAGGCGAGCCTAGGTGGAAGCAGTCCGGAGCGGCGGTTAAGCGTCCTGTCCAAGCCGATGTTCGATTCGAACTGGCCGGACTGCCCGACTCCGTTGCTTCGCACCCGCGGCGCAATTCACCTCACCCGGCAAAGCCACGAAGAGTTTGGCGACATTGAAGGGTTGGAGTCCGCGAACCGTCCGCGGCGGATCGACCGATCCGAGCTCGATTCGTTGCTTCCCGGGCTTCGCGAGCAGTGGACTGGCGGCTGGCTTGAGCCGAGCTGCGCCGACATTGACGTCGCCGCCTTCCATGCTGCCTGCCTGGCTACCGCACGACGGGCCGGTGCAACCATTGCCATCGACCGTGCCATGAACTCCGCACATCGCGAGAACGGGCGCTGGCTCGTTGAGACAAACGCTGGGTCGGTTTTAACCGCAACGCTTGTCAACGCCGCTGGCGCCTGGGGCGACGATGTCGCCGGCCGCGCAGGCGTGGCGCCACTCGGCCTCGTTCCCAAGCGCCGGACGGTGGTCCAGCTCCGGGTCGGCCGCCACGGCCTTCGCGACGTGCCGTTTGTCACCGACCTTCACGAAAGCTTCTATTTCAAGGGCGAGGGCGACAACAGCGTCTGGGTTTGCCCGCTTGACGAAACTTCTGCCGACCCGTGCGACGCGGCGCCGGAAGAAATTGACGTCGCAATCGCCGTCGACCGGTTTGAGAAAGCCGTCGACTGGCCGGTCGAGGCGGTCGAGCGCAAATGGGCCGGACTTCGCACCTTCGCTCCCGACCGTGCGATGAAGTTCGGCTCCGACCCCCAAGCGCCCGGCTTCTTCTGGTGCGTGGGCCAGGGCGGAATGGGCATCCAGACCGCGCCCGCCGCATCCCTGCTTTGCGCCTGCCTGGTCCTCGGAGAGCCGCTCGGCGAGGAACTGGCCGGCCTCGACACGGCCGATTTCGCACCGCGCAGTCTTCGCTCCTAGCGGCGCTTCTCCGCTTCGGCGCACGCCAGCGCGTCGGCGCGTTCGTTTTCGATATGGCCGTTGTGCGCCTTCACCCAGTGCCAGGCGACATGATGCGGGCCGGAAGCATCGAGCAGCGCCTGCCATAGCTCGGCATTCTTCACCGGCTTCTTGCCGGCGGTCCGCCAGCCGTTCTTCCGCCAGCCGTGAATCCACTTGGTGATCCCGTCGCGCAGGTAGTTGCTGTCAGTATGAAGTTCGACCCGGCAGGGGCGCTTCAGAGCATTCAGCGCTTCAATGGCGGCAGTGAGTTCCATGCGGTTGTTGGTCGTCGGAGCCTCGCCGCCCGACAGTTCGCGCTCGCGGCCGTCGGCGGATCGCAGGATCGCGCCCCAGCCGCCCGGCCCGGGATTTCCCTTGCAGGCGCCATCGGTGAAGATTTCGACCAGCGGCAGGTCAGCCATGGTTTAGCGCCAACCTCAGTCGACTAGTTCGCGGGGCAGCTTGAAGACCATGTCTTCCTGCACGTCGGGGCCTTCGCGCTCACAGGTGTCGAAACGCTCCGCCAGCGCATCCAGCACCTCGCGCACCAGGGTCTCCGGGGCCGATGCGCCTGCCGTCACGCCAATGCTTCGCGGCTTGCCGAGCCACTCCCAATCAATGTCGCTGGCGCGTTCGATCAGCCGCGCGGAAACGTTCATACGCTCGGCGACCTCGGCCAGGCGAAGGCTGTTGCTGCTTGCCGGGGAACCAATGACGAGCATCCGCTCGCATTCCGACGCGATACCCTTGACCGCGGCCTGGCGATTGGATGTCGCGTAGCAAATGTCTTCGGCCTTGGGACCGCGGATCTCCGGGAATCGTGCCCGGAGAGCGGCGACGATTTCCGCCGTGTCGTCGACCGACAGGGTCGTTTGGGTCAAGAAGGCCAGTCGTTCGCGCCCCGCGGGATCGAATGCGGCGACGTCGTCAATCGTCTCTATCAGGCTGATACGGTCGGAATCGACCTGGCCCATTGTGCCGATGACCTCGGGATGGCCGGCATGCCCGATGAACAGGATGTGGCGATCATCCTCGATCATCCTCTGCGCCTGGCGATGAACCTTGCTGACGAGCGGGCAGGTGGCGTCGAGATAGTCAAGGCCGCGCGCCTGTGCTGCCCTCGGGACGACCTTCGGCACGCCATGAGCACTGAAGATGACCGGGCGGCCGTCAGGCACCTCGTCGAGTTCGTCGACGAACACCGCGCCAAGCCCCCGAAGGCGGTCAACGACGAAGCGGTTGTGGACGATCTCGTGCCGGACATAGACGGGCGGCCCGAAGCGCTCGATCGAAAGTTCGACGATGTTAATCGCTCGGTCGACGCCCGCGCAGAACCCGCGTGGGGCAGCAATAAGTACGTCGAGCTTGGGTCGTTCGGGAGACATGCCCGCGATGTAAGCGATTGCTTGCAGGGAGCCAAGGCGCTTCCTATGACGCTGGCACCCGGCGATACCCCAGGCGCCCTACGATAAGGATTGTAACGATCGTGAAGCTTCGTCTTTTGTCGATGACCGCTCTGGCCCTGCTGTCTGCCGCGTGCACGCGCGAAGGCCGCGTCGACGATGGCGGCATCTATGTCGTCCGCTCGACCTGCCCGCAGCCGGGCATCCCTGCCGGAACCGGGGATATCACCCTTTTCGATCCGCCCGGGAGTACCGCCGCAGCGGCGATCGATGTGGAAGCCGCGATCACCAATCTGCGCGTCACTTGCGACGAGAGCGGGGATTACATCGTTTCGACCGCCGGGTTTGACGTTGTCGCCACACGCCGTGACGCCGGTCCGGCCCGCCAGGTCGTGTTGCCCTTCTTCAACGTCGTCATGCGCGGCGGCACGTCCGTCGCGGCCAAGAAGGTCGGCGCTGTCGCGCTCGATTTCCCGGCCGGCGCCATCCGCGCCCAGACCAGTTCGCGAGTCGCGGTCCAGGTCCATCGCGGCGCGGCTTCGCTGCCCGCCGACATCAGGGCGGAGCTTACGCGCAAGCGCAAAGCCGGCGATCCCGATGCCGCCGTCGACCCGTTGTCGGATCCGCGCATCCGCGACGCCGTCGCCCAGGCGACGTTCGAGCATCTCGTCGGGTTCCAGCTCACCGACGACCAGCTTCGCTACAACGCGACCCGTTAGTCCGGCCGAGCCGCGCGCCCGTGCGCGCGCGAATCGTTTGACTTGGGGACGGGCCACGGCCAAGGCAGGCCTCGTCCCGGGCTCGCCAGTGCTCGAGGATCGCGCGGGAGAGACCCGTGGGCCGCAAGGCTCATGGGCGCCGAAGGAGCAACCGCCCCCGGAATCTCTCAGGCAAAAGGACCGCGCGGCCCTTTGGACAGTCTGGAAAGTGTCCCGGGCGACGAGCGCGGGGCCGCCGAAGGGGCAAAGCTCTCAGGCCGAAAGCGACAGACGGGGGTGGTGACAGCCGGACGCTTCAGGCGTTGGGTCGTCATCGCCCAGTGTCGCGAAGGAGCGCCCGATGAGCCGTATCGTCCACAATGGTCCCACCGACGACCATCAGGCGCGGGGAACGCCCTACAGCGGCGACCCGGACGGCGGCGAAGGCGTCGAACCTGAAGTCCTGAAGACCCTCGCGCTCGACTCATGGCACCGCGCCAAGGGCGCGCGAATGGTCCCGTTCGCGGGCTATGAAATGCCGGTTCAGTATGAGGGTGTCATGGCCGAGCATCAGTGGACCCGCACCCACGCTGGCTTGTTCGACGTCAGCCACATGGGCCAGCTTCTGTTCCTCGGCGAAGGCGTTGACCGCGCGCTCGAAACCCTGCTCCCGGGCACGCTCCAGGAACTGAAAGACGGCCGTCTTCGCTACTCGATGCTGCTTGACGAAAATGGCGGGATCATCGACGATCTCATGGCCACGCGGCGGGGCGATCATTTCTACGTCGTCGTCAATGGCGCCACCAAGCAGGGCGATATCGAAGAGTTTGAGAAGCGCCTGCCGCGCGGAATCATTCTCGATCACATGAAGGAACAGTCGCTGCTTGCGCTCCAGGGGCCGGAGGCTGCGGCGGTTCTCATAGCCCTTGCCCCCGGGGTCGGCGAACTGGCGTTCATGCAAGGCGCGATGTTCCAGCTAGCCGGTCATCCGGCCTGGATCAGCCGCTCTGGCTATACCGGAGAGGACGGGTTCGAAATTTCCGTCACGTCCAGCGTCGTTGCCGAAGTGGCCGATGCGCTCGTTGCTGATCAACGGGTGCGGCCAATAGGCCTAGGAGCGCGCGACTCGCTACGCCTCGAGGCCGGCCTGCCGCTCTACGGCCACGACCTCGACCGGGAAACGACACCGGTCATGGCCGACCTTCAGTTTGCGATCGGCAAGCGCCGCCGCGCCGAAGGCGGCTTTCCCGGCGCCGGCCGGATCGTTGGCGAGATCGACAACGGCCCGATATCGAAGCGCGTCGGCCTCAATATCGATGGCCGCCAGCCTGTCCGCGAGGGCGCGATGGTATTGGATCGGGAAGCGAATGAAGTCGGCAAGGTCACTAGCGGCACTTTCTCGCCAACCCTGCAGCGGCCGATCGCGATGGCCTACGTGCCGTTGGCGATGGCCCAGCCGGGCACGCAAATTAAACTGTCCCACCGCGGCAAGCTGTTCCAGGCCGAAGTCACGGCCATGCCGTTCGTTCCCCACCGCTACCACCGCAAGCCAGTAGGAGCCTGAGCGATGAGCCTCTATTTCACTAAGGACCATGAGTGGATTCGCCTCGACGGCGAAGTCGCGACCGTTGGCATCTCCGAACACGCCCAGAATGCGCTCGGCGACATCGTGTTCGCCGAGGTGCCCGAAAGCGGCAAGCAATTGAAGAAGGGCGACGACGCCGCCGTGGTGGAAAGCGTCAAGGCCGCAAGCGACGTCTACGCCCCGGCAACGGGCGAGGTCATCCAGGGCAATGGCGCGGTCGCCGACGACCCCTCGCTGGTCAACACCGATCCCGAAGGCAACGGCTGGTTCTTCACCATGAAGCTCGCCGACACGTCGGAGCTCGACGGCCTGATGGATGAGGCCGCCTACCGCGAATATTGTTCAACGCTTTGAGCGACGCGCCTGCCTCGACCTCTCAGTGGGATGCGGAGGCCTACGCCCGTGTCGGCGGTTTCGTGCCGACCCTGGGCCAAGCGGCGCTTGAGCTTCTCGATCCGCAGCCGGGCGAGCATATCCTGGATGTCGGATGCGGCGACGGCACGCTGACCCTGAAGATCAAGCAGCGCGGCGCCGATGTTGTCGGCATCGACAACAATCTCTCGATGATCGCTGCGGCCAAGGCCAAGGGCCTCGACGTGCGCCTGATGGATGCCGCTGAGTTGAAGTTCGCAGAGGCCTTCGACGCTGTTTTTTCCAACGCAACGCTGCACTGGGTCCTGGACAAGGAGCGCGCGGCGCGGGCGATCTGGTTCGCGCTCAAGAACGGCGGCCGCTTCGCTGGCGAAATGGGCGGGGAGGGCAATCTCAAGCATCTGCGCGAGGCCCTGGACGACGTGCTCGTCCTCCACGGCTACGGCCCACCGACCTATGCCGCAAATTGGTACCCTTCGGTCGAGGAGTTCGTCGCCCTCTACGAGCAGGCCGGGTTCAAGGATATCGATGCCCGGCTCGTCGAGCGGCCTACCCCGCTCGAACATGGCGTCGCCGCCTGGGTCTTGACCTTCCGCGCCGGCTGGCTCGACCGCGCCGGCGTTCCGCCCGAAGAACGTCAATCCATTGCCGATGCGGTCGCCGACCGTGTTCAGACCGACGTGGCCGACTATGTCCGCTTACGCTTCACCATGAGAAAGCCGAATTGATGCGATACCTACCGCTGAGCGATTCCGATCGCTCGGACATGTTGAAATTGATCGGCGAGTCGTCGGTCGACGCGCTGTTCCGCGACGTACCCGAAAAAGCGCGGCTGACTGGCCCGATCCACGGCTTGCCCAATCACGCGTCCGAAATGGCGGTCGAACGGCATCTCTCGGCGCTTGCCTCGAAAAATATGGTCGCGGGGCAGGTGCCCTTCTTCCTCGGTTGCGGCGCCTACAAGCATCACGTTCCGGCCTCGGTCGATCACATCATCCAGCGCGGCGAATTCCTCACCGCCTACACGCCCTACCAGCCGGAAATCGCGCAGGGCACGCTTCAGGTTTTGTTCGAATTCCAGACCCAGGTGGCGCGTCTCTTCGGCTGCGAAGTCGCCAATGCCTCGATGTACGACGGCTCGACCGCCTGCTGGGAAGCGATCGGAATGGCGGGCCGTATCACTCGGAAAAAGAAGGCGATTCTTTCCGGCGGTCTTCATCCGCATTACGTCTCGGTCTGCAAGACGATGGCCAGGTTCACTGGCGACACGCTGGAGACTTCGGACCCGAAGCTTGAGGCCGCGACCGATGCCGATGCCCTGATCGCCGCGATCGATGGCGAGACCAGTTGCGTGGTCGTCCAGTACCCGGACATTCTGGGACGGATCGCCGACCTCTCGCCGATTGCCGAAGCGTGCCACGTCAAAGGCGCGCTGCTCGTCGCGGTCGTGACCGAGCCGGTCGCGCTCGGCCTCATCAAGGCTCCTGGCGAGATGGGCGCCGACATCGTCGTCGGAGAGGGCCAATCGATCGGCGTCGGCCTGCAGTTCGGCGGACCCTATGTCGGCCTGTTCGCGACCCGTGAGAAGTTCGTCCGTCAGATGCCAGGCCGCCTCGCCGGTGAGACTGTCGACGCTGAGGGCAAGCGCGGGTTTGTCCTCACCCTCTCGACCCGCGAGCAGCATATCCGGCGCGAAAAAGCGACGTCCAACATTTGCACCAACTCGGGCCTGTGCGCTTTGGCATTCTCGGTCCATCTGACCTTGCTCGGGGAGGCGGGGCTGTCCGCGCTGGCCAAGGTCAATCATGCTCGCGCCGCCCAAGCGGCCGAGCGCCTTTCCGAAATCCCCGGGGTCCGCCTGATCAACGACGCCTTCTTCAACGAATTTGCGCTGGAATTGCCCGTCGAGGCGCGCCCCGCCGTCCATGCAATGGTCGAAAAGGGCGTTTTGGGCGGTGTCTCGCTCGGCCGCCTCTATCCGGGCGTCGACAGGCTTTCCAAGGGATTGGTCGTCGCCGTTACCGAAGTGGTCACCGAAAAGGACATTGAAGCTCTGGAATCAGCTTTGAAGGAGGCCGTGAAGTGAGCACGCTCAATCCTGCAGGCTGGCGCCCCGAATTTCCCGCGGCGGAAACCGCTGCATCTGGTGCTGGCAGCGTGACCGGCAACCGCGCCCTGATGCTCGAGGAGCCCTTGCTATTCGAGATCGGCAAGCGCGACCAGACCGGGGTCGACATCGAACCGGTCCATGGTTCCAGGTCCCGTTTGGGCGGACTGGAGCGCGGCGGCGTCGACCTTCCCGGGCTCAGCGAGCCGGAAGCGGTGCGCCACTACACGCGCCTGTCGCGCCAGAATTACGCTATCGATCTCGGCCTGTTTCCGCTCGGAAGCTGCACGATGAAGCACAACCCGCGCCTCAACGAGAAACTGGCGAGGCTTCCCGGTTTCGCGGACATCCACCCGCTCCAACCCAAGGAGACGGTGAAAGGCGCGATCGAACTCATCAACGAGCTCGCCTTCTGGCTGATCGAGCTTACGGGCATGGAGGGCGTTGCCATGTCGCCCAAGGCCGGCGCCCATGGCGAGCTTTGCGGCCTGCTCTGCATCCGCGCTGCGCTCGAAGCGCGGGGCGACGCGCGCGAGGTCGTGCTCGTCCCCGAATCGGCGCACGGCACCAATCCGGCAACAGCCGCCTTTTGCGGCTACCGGGTAGAGAACATCCCAGCGACGAAGGAAGGGAGGGTGGATCTCGACGCCCTGAAGTCGCGCCTGGGGCCTGACGTCGCGGCCGTGATGATCACGAATCCTAACACCTGCGGCCTGTTCGAGCCGGAGATGAAGGCGATCAGCGACGCGGTCCACGCTGCCGGTGGCTTCGTCTATTGCGATGGCGCCAACTTCAATGCGGTGGTCGGCAAAGTGCGCCCGGGCGACCTTGGCGTCGATGCGATGCACATAAACCTGCACAAGACCTTTTCGACTCCCCACGGCGGGGCGGGCCGGGTTCGGGGCCGGTCGTCCTGTCGAAAGCGCTCTGTCCGTTCGGCCCGCTGCCCTACACGGCGCGCTTCGCCGATGGCACGGTCACGCTGATCGAGGAGGAGGATGCTGCTGAGGCAATGCCCGACAGCTTCGGCCGAATGGTCGCCTTTCATGGCCAGATGGGCATGTTCACGCGTGCCCTGAGCTACATCCTTAGCCATGGCGCCGATGGCCTCAAGCAGGTCGCCGAAGATGCGGTGCTGAATGCCAACTATATTCTGCGCAGTCTTGACGACGTGTTCGATGCGCCGTTCGCATTCAGCGGGCCGTGCATGCACGAAGCGATCTTCAGCGATAAGGGTTTCGCCGAAGGCTTTACGACGCTCGACGTCGCCAAGGCGCTGATCGACGAAGGCTTCCATCCGATGACCATGTATTTCCCGCTGGTCGTCCACGGCGCCATGCTGGTCGAGCCAACGGAAACGGAGTCGAAGGCCAACCTCGACCAGTTCATCGCCGCGCTTCGGTCTATCGCCGGGAAGGCGAAGGCAGGCGATCCCTCGCTCAAGGCCGCACCGGTCCATGCACCCCGCCGGCGGCTGGACGAGACACTGGCCGCCCGAAAGCCGATCCTGGCCTACAAGACGCCGGCTCCGGATGGCGTCAGCGCCGCACCGCTGGTTGGGGGCGGCTAATGAACTGGGACAGCGTCTTTACGATCATCAACGTCGTTGCACTGATCGGCTGGTTGCTGATCGCGGTGGGCCCGCGCGGTCCAAAGACATTGGCCATTGTCCTCTACCTCGGCGTCGGTCTCCTTTGCTTCGTCTATGCGACGATGGTCGTCGGTCTTCATTCCGGATGGTTCGAGTCAAACCGGCTGCCCGGAGCGCCGCCACCGAACTTCCTCGATTACAACATCGCGGGCTTGCGCAATCTGTTCATGAGCGATGGCGGCGTCGTGCTCGGCTGGACGCATTATCTCGCGTTCGACCTGTTCGTCGGCCAGTGGATTGCAAAGGACGCCGACAACAAGAGCGTTTCGAGGCTATTGCAGATCCCTGTCCTGTTTCTGACCCTGATGGTCGGGCCGGTTGGACTGCTCGTCTGGCTTTTCGTTCGGGAGCGACGCGCTCGCCAGGCAGCAAAGCAACCGTGATGTCCCTTCGGATATCGGGCGATGGCTGAGCCGAGCCTGCAGCCTTACACAATGGGCGACCTTGGGGGCTCGGCTCGAAGAAGCGCTCCCGCCGCGGCGCGAAATGTCGAACCAATCGGCGATGTGCTTGCCGAGTGGCTGCCGAAGTCGGGCACCGTGCTCGAGATTGCCAGTGGCACCGGCGAGCATGCCTTGGCATTTGCTCTGCGCTTTCCGGAGCTGACCTGGCAGCCAAGCGACCCGGATCCGCTCGCTTTGGCCTCGATCGCCGCCTGGGCGAAAGACGGGCCGTCCAACCTGCGCTCGCCGATCGTTCTTGACGCTTCGTCGGGGGACTGGCCGCTTTCGCAGGCTGACGCGATCCTCAACATCAACATGGTTCACATCAGCCCCTGGTCGGCGGCGTTAGGCCTGCTCGACGGCGCCGCACGGCTCCTGGATATCGGCGCTCCACTGATAATGTACGGTCCCTGGCTGGAAAAGGATGTCGATCCTGCGCCTTCGAATCTCGCGTTCGACCAAAGCCTTAAAGCCCGGGATTCGAGCTGGGGTTTGCGCCTGGTCGAGGATTTCGCCGCGGAGGCCGAAACGCGGGGCTTTCGCCTTGAAGAGCGCCGTCACATGCTGGCGAACAACCTTATGCTTCTGTTCGTGAAGGAACCCGATCGGTCAGCCTGAAGCGCTCTTGCGCCCAAAGCGCCGCCCAGATCGACAAGGCCGCGAGCATCCAGCCGCCGATGATATCCGTCGGCCAGTGGACACCAAGCCACGGACGTGTCGCTGCGACCATCGCAGCAAGCGCAATTCCTGTAGGCACGGACCACCAGCGATGCCGTTCCGGCAAAGCGAACAGCGCGATCGCGACAAATACCGTCATCGTGTTGGCGGCATGCCCGCTGGGAAAGCTGAAACTGTGGGTCATGACCGGATGCTCGTCGAGTTCCGGCCGCGGCCGCCCGACAAGGATTTTCACTCCGTCCAGCAGCATACGCTCCCCTGCGACGGTGAGGAACAGGAGAAGGGCCGAGCGGCGGCGACCGATTGCGAACAGGATGGCCGCGACGGCAGCACTCAAGGGCAGAAGGACATAAGCATCGCCCAGATGCGTCAGTAGGGCGGGCGCGGCCGTCAACAAAGGGTCGTGAGATCTCAACTTCGCGGCCTCGGCGACGATGGCGAAATCGGCGGAATTTTGCGGACCTCCTGTCCAGCCTGCCAGCAGCAGAATCAAGAAAGCCAGAACAGGGATCACACGCGACCACGAAACTTTCATGGGTCAGTGCCTAAACGAAGATTTTACCCTGCGCTGCTAATATCCGCTTCATGGACGAAAGCAGTTCGAGTCAGAATCGCCGGTCTCGCCGGTCCAATGTGCTGATGTCGGCGACCGTCGAATTCGACGGCGCATCGGTCAAGGCGAAGCTGCGCAACCTGTCGAAGGAGGGTGCGCTTGTCGAAGGCGAAGGCCTTCCGGCGATCGGCCAGCTTGTGACGTTTCGGAAGGGCGATCTCCGCCTTTCCGGCAATGTCGCCTGGCGTGCAGGGAACAGGGCCGGAATCGCCTTCGATCAGCCGCTCGACCCGGAATCGGTCCTCCGCCACGTGCCTGCGCCCCGCCCGAGAATGGCGGCCGACCACCGCCGCCCGCGGCTTCGCGGGCAGGAGTTGACGCCAGGCGAACGCAAGATCGCGGAAGACTGGATTTTCGGAGTGCCGCTGCCGCACGTCGGCGACTGAGCTACTTTTTTACGCGGCTTTCGATTCGTCCCGAATCGCGCGGAGCCATTCGACCAGATCCGGCAACGCTAGCAGCTTGTTGAATGTCAGGCCGATATAGCCTTCGCTCGACCACCTGAGGGCAGCGGCTTGCGCGGGAAGTCCGGGTAGGGTGACAGCCAGATCCGAAGACGGATCGAGCGAAACATTGCCCTGCAATTTCACTCCGCCCTGCGAAACATCGCAAACTCTCAGGCGATGGATGTTCGCACCGTCGCGGACCGTGGCGTAGCAGTCGATCTGCACTCGTGGCATTCGCGGACGGGGACCCGAGTCGGAGGGCGCGAGAACGTCGAGGACGTCGACCGGCCGGTCGAATTCGATCCCTGCGCTCGATCCTTCGATCCAGGAGACCTTGCCCGGAACAGCCATTCCGGTCTTCAACTCGATGATGAGGGGCGCGCCTTCACAGAGCGTGCAATAGGGCCGAATCTGCATGCCGCCGGCCGAGATGTTCTTGATGAGGCAGAGTTCACGGCGACCCTCGATGGTCATCGCACCGACGCGAAACAGGGTGAGGTGGCGCTTGCCGTCGCGGCGGTCGCTGGGCGACGGTGCCTCGTCGTCAAGCGAAATGCTCGTCGTTTCGAGCGACAGATCTTCCATTTCCACTCCCGTCGCATCGCCTCATGCGCTTGCTTTCATGGCTAGATTAAAACCGTTACCGGTTCGTTTCCAACGGCTTCAGATTGGAGCAAGTGAGGATGGGGAGTGCAAAATACTACCGCACCCCTGTCGAGGGTGGTGAGCCGTGCTGGATTCGAACCAGCGACCTACTGATTAAAAGTCGTTCCTATTGTGCCCCAAAAAGTCGCAGTTTTCTGCGTAAAATACTGACTTAAAAGGGTTATCCTGAAGGGTGCAAAAAGGACTGGGAGGACTGTGTGGGACTGTTCGGGCGCAAAAACTCCCACACTGGGTCCCACACTGTAGACCAACTGATCAGAAATCAGTTGGTCGCTAATGGCGGTGCTCAACAACACGCATGCGATGGCGGCTTGCGGATCGTGGAGTGCATATCTAATGGCACGCATGTGGGCCGTTAGCTCAGTCGGTAGAGCAACTGACTTTCGGTGGAAGCCCAGGCGGGAAACTTCCTGGTGAAAAGGTGTCAAACTCGGGGAACCCTTCCGCGTCGCGGCGATGGCAATCCCGAGCCAAGCCCTCGCAATGAGGGAAGGTGTAGAGACTTGACGGCACCCACCTAAACCAGCGCTGCTGGCATGGTGATGAGAAAGTCCAGACTCCAAACGCCCGATTGGGCGGCGGCGAAAGCCGTGGCGGGTATGTAATCAGTAGGTCGCTGGTTCGAATCCAGCACGGCTCACCACTGAATGTCGGATCGGCGACGACGCGCTTCGGCGCGCTCTATCCACAAGTAATGCGCCCAATCTACTTGACAGATTTTCAGTAAAAAATAGAATCGGAGCGTAGCGAAGTAGTTGAAGTCAGCAACGCGCTATCAAGCGCAATGAGGCACTGACCTTTGACGAAAAGCGAAGCGTTTGGCGCTTGATAGCGCGTTGCTGGGAAAAACTTCCGAAAAAAGCAAGTAAATCGGCGAACAAATTTCGCGAACTTCTTGCAGACTTGTTTCTTATCATCGGGTGGCGATCTCGCTTCTTCATCAAAAATATCCTTGCCTGGCTGATTCCAAAGCTATTTGAGGCTTATATTACTTCAGCAATACTACAGATTTTTGGTCAGATTGTCCAGTAAATCTGCCATAAATCGAGCGACTCGGGCCGCGAGTTTTGCTCTTTCGGCTCAACAGCAACTGCGGCTAGGACCGTTGTTCATCCTTCGGAGTAGCTTGTTCGATGGCTTTGCACGATACGATTGGCGAGATGCGACAGCATCGCCTCAAGAAGAACGGTCAAGCAGTGCCCGATGCGTTCCAGGGCGTAACTAAGGATCGGATCAGGGCAGTGCTTCGTCGCCTCGCCCTTGGCGATAATCCTGACCTGATCGACGCGGTGTTCGCCCTCCTGGACGATGAGACGGGGAGTTGGTTTTCGAAACCGCCTGGTGGCGCGCGCTTTGCCGACGGGGCCACAACGGCGCATGTCGCTTGTCATGTCGGCATACTTCAGCGTGGCGGAGGCAAACTTGATCGCGAGGGCCGGGACTATTGGATTAAGCCGCTCCGCGAGCTCGGCGGCATTGAAGCGATCACCCTGGTCAACGGTGAGTTCGTTTCCGGTCATGTGGTCGCGAAGTCGGGGAACTCCTCTTATCGCCTCGACGAAGGATTGCGCGCCATATTGATGGCTCCAGAGCCTGAATGGCCGGCGCTTCTGGCGGACTGGGCGAGCAAAGACGCGGCTCGCGCCCGCCGCGAGTTCCAGGCGCAGGCTGCTGAAGCAGCTCGGGCGCTGGTGGATACCGGCCATAGCGATCTGATCCGCGCGTCGATCGACATTTACGCGGCACGGTTTTTGGCTGGCTATCAGGTCGTTTATGTCGACGACGGCGATGGTGACCGGATCACGGACAAGGACCGTGAGCGGTTCGCCGCTGCCGGCGTCGAGCTCCGCCTAGAAGACGGGATGCCCGATGTGCTGCTCTGGAATCCGGAGACGAACAAACTGTGGGTGATCGAGGCCGTGACGAGCGATGGCGAGGTGGACCTTCACAAGGTCACGGGGATGAAGCGAGTTGCAGAACGATCGGGTAAGGCCGGTATCGACTTTACGACCACATATAGGACCTGGAAGGAAGCGGCAGCGAGGCAAGCCGCGCACGGCAATATCGCCGTGGGTAGCTACATTTGGATCCAGGCTGATCCGGCCAAGCACCTGTTGGTGCGGTCGTTTAACTAAATAGCGTCTCCACGGCCTCGTCGATCTTCTCTTGTGACGGCAAGGTCTCACCGTAGGCATTACCCGCCGCCGCAAGCTGCTCGCGTGTGGGATAGTGTAGGTTTCGGAGGTCGGTGGCGTTGACCTGCGTATGACCGCTGAACATGCGGAAATACTGGTCCACGGCCGTCGAGTTCAGGAACAGGGCCAATCCCCGAGCAAAGTCGGCAGGCAGGCCAGCGCCATTCTCATGGAAGTAGTTCAGATGATTCTCGAAGCCGACATGAGCGGCGTCGATCCTCACAGGATCATAGATCACAGCAACCAGACGACGCTTTTCCTCTTTGGATGTGAACCGTTTTGTCAGGACATAGGTGCCGCGCGGGACGACCTGATCGGCCGTGTAATCATCCAGCATTAGAGCATTATGCTTCCGGAAGCCTGGCCGAGGCCATGAGACAAAACCGTTGTCGAAGTGCGCCGGATAGATCAGCGGCACTGCTCCAAGTTCTGGCTCCTTGCGCAATTGATCACGCGCCCGGAAGTCCACAACACGACCGGTCGAAACAGTAACGCCAAGGTCCTTTAAGCTGCACGGTAACGCTCGGACGCGCTCGGCGAGCACGCTATCAGCGTCCGAAATAGCCAGATGGATGTAACGATGTGGGTCGTTGGGCCGCACCACCTCCGCGAAGGGGACCATTCGACGGGCGATCTTTTCGTCGTTCGGCCCCGCGCTAGATGTAATCGTGACAGTTGCCGGTTGCAGCTCGCCTTTAACCAACCGGTAGATGATGTTTTCCTGGAGGACAGAGTCGTCAGCAAATGCCTTCTTCCGTGACTCGTAGACATGGATCTGACGGAATGCAGCCTGCTCGACGAGCAACTTTCGGAAGGGATCGAAATACCGGCCATTGCAAAAGCTACGCGGAGTGATCGCTACTAGCTGACCACGACGAACCATCTGACCTAGCGCGACGGCGACGAAGGCTGCGTAGAGGTTGCTCGTCTCGATGCCTAAAGTTCGCAGCGCGGCACGCGACTTCGAGCCGCTGTTTATCTTGGCATAAGGGGGATTGAGCAGCGCGCAGTCATATTGTTCCCGCCCCGACATGAGCGGTTCGCTGGAATGGAGCAGGTAGTCGTCACGGATGATCCGCGATGAGAAGTTGATACCGACAGCTTCACATTGATCGGCGCAAGCCAGCAGGGTGCGCTCCAATCTCTCGGCAAGCACCGTATCGACCTCAAAAGTCGTCACATCGAGTGTCGTAGGCAGCTTATCGAGACCGCACACATGATCGACGAATGCGGCGGTGAGTGCACCCATCCCGGCGCCTGCGTCGAGCAGTCGGATTGAATCCGGCAATTCCTCAAAAAGGCCAGCCATAAACGAGGCCACGCTGGCCGGGGTCATGAATTGGCCGAACTCGCTGCGGCGTTTGGGATCCAGGTCCGGTGAAACTTGCAGGCGGGCCTCTTCCGCGTGTGAGCTGCCTGATTTGGCCCGACCGAGGACAGATTGATCGTCAGCAATGAGTGCAGTGTTCGAGTTCACGAAGTTACATTTGGGGCTTTCACGGGCGGGCGCAAGCGAGAAAAAGTCGGACCGAAAATCCATCGACCAACTGCTGTTTCATCAATCCGTTATAGGCGTTTTTCCGCCATTTTTGGGGGTCTGAAGTCCCACACTAAGTCCCACACTGATGTGGAAATTAGGTCAAAAATCGCAGTTTTCTGTCAGTCAGCAGATGCTTAAAAGTCAGTTGCTCTACCGACTGAGCTAACGGCCCGCTTCAATGCAGGGCCTGCCGCTTAGCCTCGTCGGCCGCGCCGGGCAAGGCGCGCGGCGAGGTGGCGCGTGGTAATGCCCCCACGCAGACGCCAGCCGGGCGCGATCGCTGCAAAAGGACCTATTGCAAACGCCCGCTCGGCCAGCCTGGGATGAGGAACCGTCAGTCCGCGCGACGAGAATCGTCCGCCGCTCCACGCCAGAATGTCGAGGTCGAGCACGCGCGGGCCCCAGCGCCGGCCCGGACGACGCCCGTATTCCCGCTCCATCGCCTTCAGTGCGGCCAGCATTGCGTCCGGCGCCATTTGGGACTGCACGAGCGCCACCGCATTGGCGAAATCACGCCCGGCGCCGCCGGCGGCAGGGTTGATGAGAATTGGCGAGGCGTCGAACAGCTCGAAAAACGCATCGAGCATTGCGATTGCCGACTCGACCACTTGTGGTGGGCGGCCGTGGCGGCCGTGTGTCCGGTTCGAGCCGATTCCTATCGCGTAAAGGTGCGTTGCCTCTGCCATCGCCGTGCGCCTAGGTGAAGCCCATGCCGTTCGCCAGTCCCGCCGACCTTTCACCGCTCCCTCACGCCGAGGCCCCGCGCGACTGCCCGCTTTGTCCCCGGCTCGTCGCCTTCCGCCATGCCTGCCGCGAAGAACATCCTGAATGGTGGAACGCGCCGGTGCCGGCTTTTGGCGATCCTGAAGCATGGCTTGCGATCATCGGATTGGCGCCCGGCAAGCATGGCGCGAACCGCACCGGGCGTCCCTTCACCGGCGACTTTGCCGGCGAGCTCCTTTACGCGACTCTTCGCAAGTTTGGCCTGGCGGAAGGCGATTATGGCGCCGATCCGTTGGACGGCCTTCGCCTCAAGGGCGCAGTCATACTCAATGCGGTCAAATGCTTGCCCCCACAGAACAAGACACTGCCAGTGGAAGAGGCGACGTGCCGGCCCTTCCTTGTCGCCGGGATCGAAAGCCTTCCAAAGCTGACCACGTTCATCGCGCTTGGAAAGGTTGCTCATGACAGCCTGTGCCGCACGTTCGAGCTTCCGCTAGCCAAAGCGAAGTTCGCGCATTCGGCAGAGCATGTCTTGCCGGGGAACATGCGGCTTTTCGATAGTTACCATTGCAGCCGCTACAATCAGAACACGGGCCGGCTGAATGCGGCAATGTTCGAATCTGTATTCGGAGCCGCTCTGGCCGCCCGCGGCCGCCGCTGAGGACGAGCATGGACCATTTCGATTACCGCTACGGACAAATGTTTTGCGAGGACGTGCCGCTGGAAACGATTGCCAGCGAGATCGGCACGCCCGTCTACGTCTACTCGACGGCGACGCTTGTCCGGCACGCCCGTGCGATAATCTCAGCGCTGGCAATGCTGGACGATCCATTGGTCGCCTTCGCGGTCAAGGCCAATCCCAATCCGGCAGTGCTAGCGACTTTGGCCGGCGAAGGGCTCGGCGCCGACATCGTTTCCATCGGCGAGTATCGCCGGGCGCGGGCTGCGGGAATTGCGCCATCGAAGATCCTGTTTTCCGGGGTCGGCAAGGGCGCTACCGAAATGGCCGAGGCGCTGTCGGGCGATGTGCTGCAATTCAACCTCGAATCGATTGAGGAAGCCCGAACCCTGTCCCAGGTCGCATCCAGCGTCGGCGGCACCGCGCGGATTGCATTCCGCCTCAACCCCGATGTGGATGCCGGGACACATGCCAAGATCACGACGGGAAATGCCGACAATAAGTTTGGTATTCCGGCAAACCAGGCAATGGAGGCCTTTCGTGCGGCCCGCGAATTGCCGGGCCTAGAGGTGACGGGTGTCACCGTTCACATCGGCAGCCAACTCACGAGCCTCGCTCCGCTCGAGTCGGCGTTCGTTCGCCTGGGAGAGTTGATCGCGGGGCTGAGATCTGACGGGTTCAACCTCAAGATCGCAGATCTTGGCGGCGGGCTCGGCGTGCCATACGGGCCGGGCCAGCCGGAGCCCCCAAGCCCCGATGCCTACGGGCAGATGGTCGCACGAGTGACAAAGGGCTGGAACATGCGCCTGGCTTTCGAGCCAGGTCGCCTTATCAGCGGCAACGCCGGGGTGCTGCTGGCGCGCGTTGTTCGGGTCAAGCCTGGCGAATCCCGTCCGTGGGTCATCGTCGATGCGGCCATGAACGACCTGATGCGCCCGGCGCTGTACGACGCCTACCACCATATCGAGGCCGTGCGCCCTTCCGGAGATAGGACAGTTGCCAACGTGGTCGGCCCAGTTTGCGAAAGCGGCGACACATTCGCCATGGCCCGGGAAATGGATCGGCTGAAAGAAGGGGATCTGCTCGTCTTTCGGACCGCTGGCGCTTATGGAGCCGCCATGTCTAACGGCTACAACAGCCGGGAGCTGACGCCCGAAATCCTTGTGAACGGAGACAATTGGGCGCTGGTTCGGCGGCGGATCGACCTTGCCGAAGCGTCGGCGATGCCGCTTCCGGGTTGGCTAAGCGCCTAGATATCCTGGATTAGGCGCCCGTACAGTTCCGGGCGGCGGTCGCGGAAGAAACCGAAAGCGGCGCGGTGCCGCTTGGCCTGGGCGACGTCGAGAGTTGCAATGAGCACGCCGGTTTCCTCGCGACCGAATTCGGCGAGGATGTCGCCGCGTTCGTCGCAAATGAAGCTGTGCCCATAGAATATCTGGCCGTGCTCGTTTCCGATGCGGTTTGCGGCCACGACCGGCACTACGTTGCTGACCGCATGGCCGATCATCGCGCGGCGCCATAGGCGCGACGTGTCGAGGTCGGGGTCGTGCGGCTCCGTCCCGATGGCGGTTGGGTAGAAGAGGATTTCGGCGCCCATCAGCATCATTGCCCGTGCCGCTTCCGGGTACCACTGATCCCAGCATACGCCGACGCCGATGTTGGTGCCGCCGGCGTGCCATGTCTTGAAGCCGGTGTTGCCTGGCCGGAAGTAGAACTTCTCTTCGTAGCCCGGACCGTCGGGGATGTGGCTCTTGCGGTATACGCCCGCGACCTTCCCGTCGGGTCCGATCATTGCCAGCGAATTATAGTGATGCGGGCCGTCGGCCTCGAAAAAGCTTGTTGGAATCCAAATGTCGAGTTCGTTGGCGAGCTTCTGCATTGCCAGCACGGCCGGATGCTCCTCGACAGGCCTGGCTGTCGCGAACAGGCCCTCGTCCTCGACGCGGCAGAAATACTCTCCCTCGAACAGCTCCGGCGGCAAAACCACCTTCGCGCCCTTGGTTGCGGCCTCGCGGACCAGGTCGCTGACGTTGAGAATATTCTCGTCGATGTTGTTGCCGAATGCGAGTTGGAGCGCGGCGACAGTCAGTTTCTGGCTCATTCGGGCACCTGCTGGCTGATGCAGTGGAAGCTTCCGCCTCCGGTCAGGATATGGTCCGCGCGCAGACCGACGACTTTCCGGTCGGGGAAGATGTCCTGTAGCGCGGCTACTGCTGCGGCATCATTGGGCGCGCCGTAAATCGGGACGACCACCGCGGCATTACCGATATAGAAATTCATGTAGCTCGCCGGGATCGCCTTGCCGTCCTCGTCCTCGATGAGACCGGGCGACGGGATGGCGATGACGTGAAGGTCGGCGTCAAGAAGCCGCTCCGCGGCGTCGGCATAGATCTCGGCATTCGGATCTTGCGGCTCCGCTTCCGGGATAACGACGCGGCCAGGTCCGACGAAACGGGCGAGATTGTCGACATGGCCGTCGGTGTGGTCATTGGCCAGGCCCTCGCCGAGCCAGACGATTTCGCTTGCGCCCAGATCGCGCTTCAGTCGTTCTCCCACGTCTTCCTTGCCGAAGCCGGGGTTGCGGTTGGGATTCAGCAGGCATTGCTCGGTCGTGATGAACCGGCCGCAGCCATCGCCGTCGACAGCGCCGCCCTCCAGGATCCAGTCCGACTTGGCGTAGGGAAGGGCAGCCCCCTTCGCCAGCCGCTCGCCGATGCTATCGTCGCCGGATAGGTCGTATTTCCCGCCCCAGCCGTTGAAGCCAAAACCCTGGGCGCGGCGGTCCTTGCCCGTGCCGGTAACGATTGCACCAGTGTCGCGAAGCCAGATGTCGCCGAACGGCTCGACGATGACTTTCGCGAATGGTGCGAGACGGCGCGCTTCTGCTGCGGCGGTTTCGTTCGCGGCAACAAGCCACACCAGCTCGCCAGCTCCGTCGGAATGGACGGCTTCGGCGAACGCGGCGACCTCCGCTTGAGCCGAGGCCAGATCATCCAGCCAAAGCTGGGGATCGCTTGGAAATCCGATCCAGACGGCCTGGTGGGGAGCCCATTCGGGAAGGGGTACGCTGGTCATGAGAGGGCCTCTAACGTTCGAAACGAAAAAGGGCGACCCTCGCGGGCCGCCCTCTTGTCTCGTGCTGACAGAAAAGGTTAGCGCGAATAGAATTCGACGACCAGATTCGGCTCCATGCGGACCGGGTAGGGCACTTCATCGAGCGTCGGGACGCGGATGAAGGTCGCCTTGTCGGTGCCGTCAGCTGAGACATATTCCGGGATGTCACGCTCCGCGAGGCTCTGCGCCTCCATGACGAGCGCCATTTCCTTGGCCTTCGGGCCGAGTTCGATGACGTCGTTCACGTCGATACGACGGCTGGCGATGTTGCACTTCACGCCGTTGACCCGAATGTGGCCGTGGCTGACGAGCTGACGGGCGGCCCAGATGGTCGGCGCGAACTTGGCGCGGTAGACGACCATGTCGAGGCGGCGCTCGAGAAGGCCGATCAGGTTCTGGCTGGCGTCACCCTTCATCCGCGACGCTTCGACGAAGGTGCGCTTGAACTGCTTTTCGGTGACGTCGCCGTAATAGCCCTTCAGCTTCTGCTTGGCGCGGAGCTGAATGCCGAAGTCGGACATCTTGCCCTTGCGGCGCTGACCGTGCTGGCCCGGGCCATACTCGCGGCGGTTGACCGGGCTCTTGGGACGTCCGAAGACGTTTTCGCCCATGCGGCGGTCGAGCTTGTACTTGGCGCTAGAGCGCTTCGACATAGTTCATTCTCCAATTTGCATGCCGGCCGAAGCTAGCGGATCATCCGGAACCGCACCGCACGACCAATGGCCGAACGCGATCACCGCTTCACCGGATATGCGGGATCAATTGCGAGTGGCGCCCCTAGCTTCCGCAAGCCGTTGCGTCAAGAAGCGCACCTATCGTGGGGAGCGAAACCCGCCCCATCGCTACCTTCGTTGCTCAGCGTCGAGATGCTCTGCCGGTCGCGCAGTGCCTTCTGGGCCTCCTCTTCGGCGAGGCGCCATTCCCGGGCCGTGGAGCATACCCGCTGCGTGCTTAGGCGACTGCCGGTTTCCTTGATGTCCTTGCAGATCATTCTGTCGTGCTTCCACTCCGAATAAAGCCGCTGAGACTTCTTCTCCGGTGTGCAATAGCGGGTGACGGAGCGGTGGCAGTCGTCCCACCGTCGCCATTCGGCCCTAGTCTTGCAAATCTTGACCGCGCCCAGCCTACTGCTGCTCAGCAACATTTCACGGCATGACTTCGTGGTGTTTTTGGAAGGCTTGGCACTAGCAACCTGATTGGCCGTTTGCTCCGGAGTCGCGGTAGGCAGGTCGGTCGGTGTCGCGACCAGAAACAGCAAGGTAGCAGCAATCATCTCGGCGCCTCCAACTTCTATCCGGAATGCGTTTTTATTGACCCCACGAGCGCGGCATGGTGGAATGCTCGCTCTGAGTCTTCCGGACGCCCTCGGAGTTCTCCGTGTACATGCGATCCCATTCTCGCTTGGGAAGGCATACCCGCTGGGTGTTGAGGCGCGATCCAGTACCGATCAACGTTCGGCAGATAATCTTCGCGTCATCTGTCTTTTTGAACGGCGTGGGTTCTGCAGCGGCGGGCGCTGCGTCGGCGAAAAGTGCCGCAAGCGCCAGGACACTTAACATGACGCACCTCCAAGTCCGGAAGAGTCGAAAACAATATCATTTTTATAGCAAAATACAAAATCCGTTAATGCCGACGTTTAGCCTTTCTTTGAGCTTAGAGCGCCGATTATTCCCCGCAAGGCGCGCACTTCTCGGCTAGACCATCCCGCTTTCGTCAGAATCGTGCGGATCGTCGCTCTGGTTGCGGCAGTACGCTCGGGCGGATGAAAGTATTTCACATCGACCAGCGCCTGATCCAGTTGCCCGATCAATCCATCCAGCTCGCCCATTGGAGCGGGCGGCTCGAGTTCCTTCGCTGGGGGCTGGGCCAGCCTTTCGCCCCGCGACCATTCATAGGCGAGCAGGATGACTGCCTGGGCCAGGTTGAGGCTTCCGAATTCAGGGTTGATAGGGACCGTGACGATAGCGCTGGCCAGCGCCACGTCCTCTGTCTCGAGGCCAGAGCGTTCCGGCCCGAACAAAATCGCCGAACGCCCCGCTGAAGCGCGGATGCTCGCAGCCATTTGCTCTGGGCCGATAACCGGCATCACGAGATCGCGACGGCGCACCGTGGAGGCATAGACGAGGTTGCAGTCCGCAACGGCCTCGGCCGTCGTTGCGAACACCTTGGCGCTTTCCAGGACAGAGTTTGCGCCGCTCGCTGCGGGCCCGGCCTCGGGATTCGGCCAGCCGTCGCGCGGCGCCACGAGGCGCATTTCGGTAAGGCCGAAGTTCAACATCGCCCGCGCCGCCTTGCCGATATTTTGACCGAGCTGTGGGCGGATTAGGACAATGACCGGTGCGTAACAGCTCATATTACCGAGTGCTCAAAGGAGTTTGTCCTGACCCGGCGGGACAGATTCACGTTCGACCTTTTCCGCGAACTCAGCGAAATCGGCTGGATCGCTAAAGTCGCGGTAGATGCTCGCGAAACGGATGTAAGCGACGTGATCGAGTGCCTTGAGCCCGGCCATCACCGCCTCGCCGATCTCGGTCGATGAGACTTCGTCGCCGCGCGTTTCAAGCTGACGTTGAACCCCGCTGATGAACTGATCGATCCTGTCGGCCGAAATATCCCGCTTGCGGGTCGAGTGGCCGATCGCTCGCCGCAGCTTTTCGCGGTCGAAAGGCTCGCGCTTGCCGTCGCGCTTGACGACGATCAGGTCGCGAAGCTGAACTCGCTCGAATGTGGTGAACCGCGCTCCGCAGCCTTCGCACTGGCGGCGGCGGCGAATTGAGGTGTTGTCCTCGCTTGGGCGCGAGTCCTTCACCTGGCTGTTTTCATGGGCGCAGAACGGGCAGCGCAAGGCGAAAGCTAGCCTTTGTAGATCGGGAAACGGGAGCAGAGCGCGCGAACCCGGGCCCGAACGGCATTCTCCACGTCGCGGTCGCCCGTGCTTTGGGTCCTTGCGACCCCGTCAAGCACGTCTGCCACCATGTCGGCGATCTCTTTAAACTCCGCTTCGCCGAACCCGCGGGTCGTGCCCGCTGGCGAGCCGATGCGGATACCGCTGGTCTTCATCGGCGGGAGCGGATCGAAGGGAACGCCGTTCTTGTTGCAGGTGATTCCAGCGCGCTCGAGGGCCTCGTCAGCATCCTTGCCGGTAATCCCGAGCGGGCGAAGATCGACAAGAGCAAGGTGCGTGTCGGTTCCGCCGGCGACGAGATCGGCGCCGCGGTCCTTGAGCCGTGCGGCCATCACCTGGGCGTTGCGGATAACGGCCTTGGCGTAGGTCTTGAAGCCGGGCTCTAGCGCCTCGCCGAAGGCCACCGCCTTGGCAGCGATAACGTGCATCAGCGGGCCGCCCTGCAGGCCCGGGAAGACCGCCGAGTTGATTTTCTTGGCGATGGCTTCGTCATCCGTCAGCACCATGCCGCCGCGCGGGCCGCGCAAGGTCTTGTGAGTCGTGGTGGTGACGACATGGGCATGGCCGAACGGGGTCGGGTGCTCGCCCGCCGCGACGAGCCCGGCGAAATGGGCCATATCGACCATGAAGATCGCGTGCACCTCGTCGGCGATGGCGCGGAAACGCGCGAAGTCGATATGGCGCGGATAGGCGGATCCGCCGGCTATGATCAGGGTCGGCCTATGTTCCCTGGCAAGTGCTTCGACCTGGTCGAAATCGATCAAATGGTCGTCCTGGCGGACGCCATATTGGACCGAATTGAACCATTTGCCCGACATCGCGGGCTTGGCGCCGTGGGTGAGGTGGCCGCCGGCATCGAGACTCATACCGAGAATGGTGTCACCGGGCTTGGTCAAGGCGAGCATCACGGCACCATTGGCCTGCGCGCCGGAATGCGGCTGGACGTTGGCGAAGCCGCAATTGAACAACTCTTTTGCACGGTCGATGGCGAGCTGCTCGACCGAATCCGAAGGATGGCAGCCCTGATAGTAGCGGCGGCCAGGATAGCCTTCGGCATATTTGTTCGTGAACACTGAGCCTTGGGCCTCGAGAACTGCCTTGGAGACAATGTTCTCCGAGGCAATCAGCTCAATCTGGGTCTGCTCCCGCTCCAGCTCCTCGGCGATGGCCGCCGCGACCTTCGGGTCGGCGTCGCGAAGTGCCTCTGTGAAGAAGCCGAGCGGCTGGACGTCCGTCAGGGAAGTCGGATTACCTTCGGCAGTGACGGTAGCCATCAGTCGGATTCCTCAAGCAAAGTGGAAAGCTGGTCGATGCGGCGCTGGTGCCGGCCGCCGGCGAATTCCGTGCCGAGAAAGGCATCGACGCAGGCCTTGGCCATGTCCGTGCCGATGAGACGGCTGCCAAGCGCAATCGCGTTTGCGTCATTATGTTCGCGGGCCAGCCGGGCCGATAGCGGATCGTCGACGCGGGCGCAGCGGCAGGCTGTATTGCGGTTGACGGCGATCGAAATCCCGATTCCCGAACCGCAGACGGCGATGCCGCGGTCGGCCCGGCCCGACGCGATCGCATTGGCGAGCTTGGCCCCGAACGCAGGATAATCGACGCTTTCAGAGCCGTTCGTGCCAAGGTCGGTGACGTCATGGCCAGCCTCGCGAAGCCACGCCGCGAGCTCGTCCTTTAGGACGTATCCGGCATGGTCGGCGGCGAGGGCGATGCGCATGTCCACCATCTAGGGGATGTGCCAATGGTTGGCTACCGCCTATTGGGGGTGCGGCTCAGTTCTTGAACCACTTCTGCGCCGACTGGCGGCGATGCGGGCAGCCGGGCCAACAGCATGGCCGGCGCTTCCCGGCGAGCACGTCTTCTTGGAGCCGGGCAAGATGCTTGTCCCGCGTCTCCTGCTTCTTGGGCAAAGTCATCCAGCAGATCCACTCATTGCGCGCGAGATCGGTGAGGTCGGCCCACCTGGCGTTGAGCGCAGGACTACCGTCGAGGATCGCGCGAAGCGAATCGGGCATTTCGTGGCGGAATTCGGTGGATGCGTCCGCCACCGTTCAGGCCGCTTTCACGGCCTGCAGTTCGAGACGATCCCAGATTTCGGTGAGGGCGCCGGTGAGCTCGTCCATCATCGCTTCGCTATGGTTCGGGCCGGGCGTGAAGCGGAGTCGCTCCGTCCCTCGAGGAACCGTCGGGAAATTGATCGGCTGTACGTAGAGGCCGTATTCAGCGAGCAGGATGTCGCTGATCGCCTTGGCCTTGACCGGGCAGCCGACGAGCAGCGGCACGATATGGGTCACGGTCTCCATGACCGGCAGGCAGGCTTCCCTAAATTTGCTCTTGAGCGCCGCGGCAGCGGCCTGCTGCGCCTCGCGTTCTTCGCTGGAGGCCTTGAGATGACGAACCGAAGCAAGCGCGCCGGCGACCAGTACCGGCGACAGCGACGTGGTGAAGATGAAGCCCGGCGCATAGCTGCGGATACAATCCACGATTGCCTTGTCGGCGGCGATGTAGCCGCCCATCACGCCATAAGCCTTGCCGAGCGTGCCTTCGATGATCGTCACGCGATCCGCAACGCCGTCGCGCTCCGAAATGCCGCCGCCGTGAAGGCCGTACATCCCGACGGCATGGACTTCGTCGAGATAGGTGAGCGCTTCGTACCTGTCGGCGAGATCGCAGATCGCCGCTATCGGGGCGACGTCACCGTCCATCGAATAGACGCTCTCGAACGCGATCAGCTTGGGCGTGTCAGCTGGCACGGACATCAGCATCTGCTCGAGATGCTCGAGGTCGTTGTGCCTAAAGACCCGCTTCTCGCAGCCCGAGCTCTTGATGCCCGCTATCATCGAAGCGTGGTTGAGCTCGTCCGAGAAAATGATGCAGCCGGGAAGCAGCCTGCCAAGGGTGGAAAGCGCCGCCTCGTTCGAGACATAGCCAGAAGTGAACAGCAGCGCCGATTCCTTGCCGTGTAGCGAGGCGAGCTCGTTCTCAAGCTGGACGTGGAGATGGGTGTTGCCGCCGATGTTGCGAGTTCCGCCGGAGCCGGCCCCGACCTCGTGAAGGGCGCGCTCCATCGCTTCGATCACGACGGGGTGCTGGCCCATGCAGAGGTAATCATTCGAACACCAGACAGTGATCGGCTTCGGCCCATTGTGGCCGTGAAAGCATTGCGCGTTGGGATAATTGCCCTTTGTGCGCAGAATATCGATGAAGACCCGGTAACGGCCTTCGTCGTGCAGCCGATCAATCGCTGCCCTGAAGATGCTGTCGTAATCCAAGGGTGTCTCGCTTTGCGGGGCATTTATCGCCCCCAGGCCCATAAGGCCATTGAGAACGACTCGCAATTAGAGCGAATCGACGAGGGTGAGACCGAAGCGGTCGAGGGCCGGGATTAGCCGCGGATCGGGATCGCGCGTAAAAATTGCTGTTCCTTCGGAGGGTTCGGCGGGCCAAGCTTGGCCTCTTGTCAGAAAGCCAATGCGGCGAGCGATGCCGGCGCCGCCATCGACCTGGGTGACGCCGGGCGCGGCTTCGGCGAGCTCCTCGGCCAGAAGCGGGAAATGCGTGCAGGCCAGGACCATCACATCCATGCCCGACGCGGATTCGATGAGAGGGGCGATGGCGGCGCGAACTGCCCCCGCAGAAACCGGATCGCCGCGAAGCTTGGCCTCAGCGAGATTGACCAATGCTGCACTACCATGCCTGACGACCCTGCAATCGGCCGCGAAGCGCGCGGTGAGGTCATCGACATAGGGCTGGCGGACAGTCGCCTCGGTTCCAAGCACGCCGATGACACGGGTCTTCGAGATTTCTGCCGCCGGCTTAATCGCCGGGACAGTGCCGACGACGGGAATGTCGAGTGCTTCGCGGACATGATCGAGCGCGATGGTCGAAGCTGTGTTACAGGCCATCACGGCAAGCCGCGGCGCGAAGCGTTCGACCAGTCGTTCGAGTAGTGCCGGCACTCGCTGGGCAAGTTCCTCCTCCGACTTTGTGCCATAGGGATAGCCCGCATTGTCGGCGGCGTAGACGATGGGTGCATTGGGGAGCAGCACCCGCGTCGGGCCGAGCACGCTGAGGCCGCCGACCCCGGAGTCGAAGAAAAGAAGGGGCGCGTCGGCTAGCATTGTCGGTGCGCTAGGGCCCGAAAGGCAAAAGGGCAACATTGCCCAAGTCCCCCGCTGTGCTAGCAAGGCGCGCATGACGACATCTGCCGCGTTCGCCCTGCTGGTGGGCTATCTGCTGGGATCGATACCATTCGGACTGATCCTGACCAGGTTGGCGGGAAAAGGGGACATTCGCGACATCGGTTCCGGTAACATCGGCGCAACGAACGTACTTCGGTCGGGATCGAAGAAGCTTGCCGCGCTAACTCTGCTGCTCGACGCCGTGAAGGGCACGGCAGCGGTGCTGATTGCCCAGGCGATTTGGCCGGACTCGATACGGTTTGCTGCGGCGGGCGCACTGATCGGTCACCTCTTCCCGGTCTGGCTTCGGTTCAGAGGCGGCAAGGGGTCGCGACGTTTCTCGGCATCCTGATTCCCCTGATCCCCGTAGCCGCGCTGGTTTTCGTTCTCGTATGGATCGGGCTGCTTTTGACGGTGCGCATATCGTCGGCGGCGGGGATGGCGGCGGCTGCAAGCGCGCCGCTGACGGCGTTTGTCGCCGGCGACCGGCAAATGTTCCTGATGCTTCTTGCCTTTGCGCTTCTGGTCATCTGGCGCCACAAGGAGAATATCCAGCGGCTTATTGCCGGCACCGAACCCCGGGTTGGAGGAAGCAAGGTTTGAATTCTGGAACGCTGACTCGTTCTGCCACGTGGGTTCGCTCAGAGTCGGCCCTAACCTCCGCTTGACGGCCTCGGGCCGTGCCCGACAATCGCGCGTACGTACGTAAAGGGAATGCGCGAACTTGAAACTTGTCGTCGTTGAATCGCCCGCCAAGGCGAAGACCATCGAAAAATATCTAGGGCCGGGGCACCGCGTGCTGGCCAGCTACGGCCATGTCCGCGACCTTCCGCCAAAGGATGGCTCGGTCAACCCGGACGATGGTTTCGCGATGGATTGGGAGACCTATCCGGACAAGGCGAAACAGCTCAAGGCCATAGCTGACGAAGCTAAGAAGGCGGACTCGCTGGTGCTCGCGACCGACCCCGATCGTGAAGGCGAGGCCATCAGCTGGCACGTCCAGGAGGTTCTCAAGAAGCGCAAGGTGCTCCCGGCGCAGGTCGAGCGCGTGACATTCAACGCCATTACCAAGAGTGCGGTGACCGAAGCCATGGCGAATCCGCGTGGCCTGGATGAGCATCTCATCGATGCCTACAAGGCGCGGCGCGCGCTGGATTATCTGGTCGGGTTCACGCTGTCGCCGATCCTGTGGCGCAAGCTTCCCGGTGCAAAATCGGCAGGCCGCGTACAGTCGGTCGCGCTTCGCCTGATCGTTGACCGAGAGCGCGAAATCGAGATGTTTCGTGCGCAGGAATATTGGCAGGTGTCGGCGACTTTCGAGGCAGATGGGACGCCGTTCACCGCGCGACTTGTGTCGCTCGACGGGGCGAAGATCGACCGGTTGACAATTGGTGATCAGGGCAACGCCGAGGCCGCCAGAAAGGTGGTCGAGGACGGCCGGTTCAGCGTGATGTCGGTCGAGACCAGGCCACTAAGCAAGAACCCACCGCCGCCCTTCACGACCTCGACATTGCAGCAGGAGGCTGCGCGCAAGCTTGGCTTCGCGGCGAGCCACACGATGCGGCTCGCCCAGTCGCTCTATGAGGACGGGCTGATCACCTACATGAGGACCGATGGCGTCCAGATGGCGGGCGAGGCGATTTCGGCCGCGAGGAAAGCGGTCGCAGACCGCTATGACGCCGGCTATCTGCCGGATAAGCCCAGACATTACAGCAGCAAGGCGAAGAATGCTCAGGAAGCGCATGAAGCGATTCGGCCGACGGATTTCTACAAGGATCGGGCGGGAGCGGGCGATCATGGCCGGCTCTACCAGCTGATATACAACCGCGCGCTGGCGAGCCAGATGGCTTCCGCGCGGCTTGAACGGACCACGGTCGAGCTGACAGACGGCGCGGGCCGAGCGACTCTCAGGGCGACGGGGCAGGTCGTGATCTTCCCCGGATTCATGACGCTCTACGATGAAGGTCGCGACGACCAGAACGACGAGGATGGCGGGCGCATGCCGCAGCTTCGCGAGGGCGATGCGCCGGCCAAGACCGGCGTCGAGGCGACCCAGCATTTTACGCAGCCGCCCCCGCGTTTCTCCGAAGCATCGCTGGTCAAGCGGCTGGAGGAACTGGGCATCGGACGTCCTTCGACCTATGCCGCGACCCTCCAGACGCTAAAGGACCGCGAGTACGTCCGGCTGGAAAAGAATCGCTTCATTCCCGAAGAGAGTGGGCGGCTGGTGACGGCGTTTCTCGAGCGGTTCTTCGAGCGCTACGTCAACTACGATTACACCGCCGAGCTCGAGGAAGAACTGGACGACGTGTCGGGCGGGCGGCTCGGCTGGATCAAGTTGCTTGAGGACTTCTGGCGGGACTTCAAGCCCAAGGCGGGCGAGGTTATGGATCAGAAGCCGAGCGACGTCACCGCGGCGCTCGACGAGTTCCTTGCGCCGTACCTGTTCCCTGACAAAGAGGGCGGGAGCGATCCGCGTCTTTGCCCGCTGTGCGGCAATGGCAAGCTCGGGCTTCGCGGGGGGAAGTTCGGCGCGTTCGTCGCCTGCTCCAACTATCCGGAGTGCAAATATACGCGGCGATTCGGCCAGGGCGGCGAGGAAGCCGCGAGCGAGGGACCGGCCGAGATCGGCAATGGAATCGAGCTAAAGACCGGCCGGTTCGGGCCGTATTTGGAACGTGACGGCAAGCGCGCGTCCTTGCCCAAGGACGTTCCGCAGTCGGACCTGACCCTCGAGATGGCCGAAGCTTTGCTTGCCCTGCCGCGTACCGTTGGAATCCATCCGGAAACGGGCTTGCCGATCACGGCGTCGATTGGCCGCTATGGGCCCTATCTCGCCCATGACGGCAAATACGCCCGGCTGAAGTCGACGACCGAGGTGCTCGAAACCGGCATGAACGCGGCCGTCGCGAAGCTGGCCGAGGCGGCGAATGGCGGCGGGCGCCGCGGCGCGGGCCGGGAGCCGATCGCGGTGCTCGGGCCGCACCCAGAATCAGCCAAGGAAATCAAGGTGCTGGAAGGGCGATTTGGGCCTTATGTCTCTGACGGCACGACTCATGCGACCTTGCCGAAGTCGGCTGATCCGAAGGCGGTAACGCTGGACGAGGCGGTAGCGCTGATTGACGCCAAGGCGGCGAAGGGCCCGGCTAAGAAGCCTGCCCGCCGCAAGTCCGGCACGAAGGGTCGGAAGAAAGCCTGATCCGGCGCCATTCCAGGGCCGCGGCATCGAACAGGTGCAGCGTGCCGCGGTCGTCGGCCATTCCGGCCAGCGCGCGGATCGCCATCAGCGCGGCATAGCTGCCGACCGTTGCGACCGTGGCGCCGAGAACTCCGAGTTCCGCGCAACTGTCGCAATCTTCTGCGTCGAAAGCGTCACCGACGAAGCAGCGGTAGCAGGGGTTTCCGCTGAAAATGGCGACCTGACCCTGGAATTGTTGCGCGGCAGCGCTGAGCAGCGGAAGGCCAAGCGCGACGCAGGTGTCGCTCACAAGCAGGCGGGTAGCGAAATTGTCCGTGCCGTCGATGACGAGTTCATGGCCGCGAATTATGTCGGCGGCGTTTGCATCGTCGAGCCGCTCCGCGACAGCCTTCACCTCGACATGCGCATTGCGGGACATGACCCAGTGGCTTGCTAACAACGCCTTGCCCATGCCGACTTGCGACGAGGTGAAGATGGGCTGCCGGGGGAGGTTGGCCAGTTCGACCCGATCCCCATCAACGATGGTCAGCGCACCGACCCCGGCGCAGGCGAGGGCGGGGATAACCGACGAGCCGATTCCCCCGGCGCCGATCACCGCGACCTTGGCCGCCTTCAGGCGCTGCTGGCCGAGCCCGCCGAACTGGGGAAGGACCAGCTGCCGGGCGTAACGGTCAAGCTCCTCGTCAGAGAGCGGCATGGCCGCCGGTCGAGCCAAATCCGCCGTGGCCGCGCTCGGTTTCGCACAACTCCGTCACCTCTTCGAAACGCGCGACGGCGACGGCGGCGGGAACGAGCTGGGCGATGCGTTCGCCGCGGCGGATCGGGAACGGTTCGGAGCCGTGATTTATCAGCAGGATCTTGAGCTCGCCGCGATAATCGCTGTCGATCGTTCCGGGCGTGTTCGGGACCGTGATGCCATGCTTGAGTGCCAGGCCGGAACGGGGACGGACCTGGATTTCATAGCCTTCCGGAATTGCCACGCGAAAGCCGGTGGCCACGGCGTGTCGCTGGCCGGGCTGGAGGTCGAGTTCCTCCGCCGCGACCACGTCCATCCCCGCGGCGCCCGGTGTGGCGTAGGAGGGCAGGGCAGGCCTTCGCCGTGCGGCAGTCGGGAAATACGGATCGAGATGGTCAATTGAGTTCCTTGGCGATGCGATCGATGAGATGGGCCGCGACATCCTCCTTCGACTGGTCGGGCCAGTCTTCGACACCTCGGTCGGTCACGAGATGAACGCGGTTGCGAGCGCCGCCCATGACGTCTCCGGAGACATCGTTGGCGACAATCCAGTTGGCACCCTTGGCGGTGCGCTTCGATTGGGCGTTGCCGACGATGTCGTGGGTCTCCGCTGCGAAGCCGACCAGCAGGCGTGGTCGGTCGGGATGTTCGGCGAGAGTCCTGAGGATATCCGGGTTCGGCGCAAATTGGAGCGCGGGAGGGCCGCCGCCTTTCTTCAGCTTGGAGGTGGCGGCATTGGCGACACGCCAGTCGGCGACAGCGGCAACGAGGATGGCGACATCCGCCGGCAGGGCGATTTGCACGGCGTCGACCATCTGCTGCGCGGTCTCGACATCGACGCGCGCGACCCCGCCCGGGGTAGGCAACGCAACCGGTCCGGCAATGAGCGTGACACGGGCCCCCGCTCGGGCGGCTGCCGCAGCAATTGCAAATCCCTGCTTTCCCGAGGAGCGGTTGGCGATGACCCGCACCGGATCGATCGGCTCATGCGTCGGCCCGGCCGTAACGAGGACGTGCCTGCCTTCTAAGGCTTGACCTCCGGGTAACTCCAAAGCGCCGCGGCTCTTGAGCATCGGCGAGATCCGGGCGATGATGTCGGCAGGTTCAGGCAGGCGGCCGGGCCCATATTCGCCGCAGGCCATGTCGCCCTCGTCAGGCTCAAGGACCATCACCCCGCGGCTCTTGAGGATCGCGGCGTTGGCCTGGGTCGCGGCGTGCAGCCACATCCGTACGTTCATCGCCGGTGCGGCGACGACCGGCTTGTCCGTCGCGAGGAGGAGCGTTGTCGCGAGATCATCGGCAATGCCTGCTGCCATTTTCGCCAGGAGGTCTGCCGTTGCCGGGCAAACCAGGACGAGATCGGCGGCGCGGCTGAGCTGGATGTGCCCCATCTCCGACTCGTCCTTCAGGTCCCACAAGGACGTGTAGACCGGGCTTTCAGCGAGCGCGGCTAGACTCATCGGCGTGACGAAATGCGCGCCGCCAGCCGTCAGCACTGGCGTCACCGAATGTCCGGCCTTACGGGCCACCCGGATCAGCTCGGCGGCCTTGTAGGCAGCTATGCCGCCGCCGATGATGAGAAGGATGCGGGCCATCCAGACCCTCCTGCCCAAGACAGAGGCGCGAGTCGAGGGGCCGTTGACGGCATCGGCCCGAAGGTGTTGAGGTTGCCGGCAAGGGGTAAGCGTTTGGCCGATCATTACCGCACGTTGGGCATCGCGCCGACCGCTGATGAAGCGGTGATCCGCGCCGTCTATGTCGCGTTGATGAAGCGCTTCCATCCGGACCGCAACGCCTCGCCCGATATGCTGAAACGGGCGCAGGATATTACCGCGGCCTATGCCGTGCTGAGCGATCCGAAGAAGCGCGCAGCCTATGACGACGAGCGTGCCGGCATGGACCCTTGGACGCGTGGCGCGGCGCTACCGGAGCGGCGGAAGAGCAGCACAAGCGGTCTTGCCCTCGCTGTGCTTACCATCGCGGTCGCCGCCGGGGCCTTCACCTTGTGGCCGATGATCCCGATCGCGAATCCGGTGAAACGCTCACCGGGCACAACAGCGCTGACTCCGGTCACGATGCATTGTGCGGGTCTGGCGGATTCGGAGCGGATCCGGACAGCCTTGATTGCTCGCCTGGACGAAGTTGGGGCGCTCGACCGGACGGCCGCAGCGGCCCTGACCGCTTCGCGATTCGAACTTGCTGCACCAACCGATGCGCGCGACCTCGCTGCGCCAGGGCAGGTCGCCTGCCTCGCGACGCTGGCAATCACCTTACCGACGCAATTCAGCACGGCCAGCGGGCAAGGCACGATCCTTAGCGAGCTGCAATTTTCGACGTCGCGCACCGATCCGGGATCCGTGATGCGCATCCATCCTGACGGACGGCTGGTCGCCGCGCTAAGCGCGATCCGGCATCAGCCGAGGCTTGCGGCCGTGTCTAATCCGATGCTCGAGGAGGACGTCGTTGTCGCCGACGAGCCGCCGATACCGGTGAACCCGGCTGTGAGAAGGCCGGTCCCGAACATCGCTCCGCTGCCGGTTCGCAAGGCCGCAAGCGAACGGCCAGCTGCACCTGCGACAGCCCGGATCGCCGAGGCGCCGCGTCAGGAGCGGATTGTGGGCCTGAACGGAATCGATCGCCAGACGATGAATTTCTACGGGCAGTCGCTGCGCAACGCGAGCGCGGTGAAAAAGAGCAAGCTGGAAGCGTCGCATGCCGGATTCATCCAACGTCTTGCGGCTTGCGGTAGCGATAGCTGTCGCCGCGACGCCTACCTCGAGCGCAATGTCGAGATCAGCCGGATCATGATGGGCGAGTGAGGCTGCTCAGAATAAGCGGATCGCAGCGAACATGGCTGCGGCGCCGGCCGCCGCAGCGAGGAAAGCGGTCAGTGCGTAGCCAAGGCCGCGCTTGGGCTGGAGTATCGTGACGTCGGCAAGCGGCGGTGGCGGGGGAGCGGCACCGGGCTCAGGATATTGCGCGTCGATCTTGTCGATGAGGTGCGGGATCTTCTTGAAGGCGCGTACGGCCACGACGATCTTGTCCGCGTAATAGGCCTCGGGCCCGAGCTCGCTGCGGATCCATTCCTTGAGAAACGGCTCAGCCGATTCCCACATGTTGATGTCCGGATCGAGATAGGTGGCGACGCCTTCCTCCATCACCATCGTCTTCTGAAGCAGAAGGAGGTGGGGTTGGGTCTGCATGTCGAAATCGCGCGTGATGGCAAACAGGCCGTCGAGCATCCGGCCGATGCTGATGTCCTTGACGGGTAGGCCGCGGATCGGCTCGCCGACCGCGCGCAGAGCGGTCGCAAATTCGGCCACATCATGATGGCCGGGCACATATTGCGCCTCGAAATGGATCTCGGCGACGCGGCGGTAATTGCCGGTGATGAGGCCGTAAAGAATTTCCGCAAGCCACATCCGCGCCTGGCGGTTGATCCGCCCCATGATTCCGAAATCGATAGCAGCGAGGCGGCCGTCGGGCAGGACGAACAAATTGCCTTGGTGCAGATCGGCGTGAAAGTATCCGTCGATGACAGCCTGGCGAAGGAAAGCGCGCACGAGGATCGATGCGACCGCCTTGGGATCGTGACCCGCAGCAATCAGTTCGTCGCGCTTGGACAGCTTTATGCCGTCGAGCCATTCGAGGGTCAGGACCCGGCGGGCCGTTCGCCGCCAGTCGATCTCGGGGACGTAGAAGCCGGGCTCCGCGATCATGTTCTGCTTGAGTTCTGAGGCGGAGGCCGCCTCACGTGTCAGGTCGAGCTCGCGGCGTACCCATTGCTTGAAATAAGCGATGACGAGGCGCGGGCGAAGCCGCTCGGCTTCCCCGCCCAAAAGCTCGAAATGGGCTGCGGCCCATTCGTAAGTCTCAATTGCCCGCGCAAATTCTTCCTCGACCCCCGGGCGGAGCACCTTGATAGCGACATCGCGGCCCTCGGTGGTGACGGCGCGGTGGACCTGTGCGATCGAAGCGGCGCCGACAGGGACGGGGTCGATGGACGAGAAGAATTGGTCGACAGGCCCTCCGAGCGCGGCCTCGATGGCGGGCTTGATGCGCTCGAACGGTTCTGGCGGAAGGTCGTCCTGAAGCTGGAGCAAATTCTCCGCGGCTTCTATCCCAACGAGATCGGGACGGGTTGCGAGAGCTTGCCCGAACTTGATTGCTGCGGGCCCAATTTCCTGCAAGGCGGCGGCATAGTCCACCTCTGCGGGAGCGCGCGCCCCGAAGCGCGCGACGCGGCAAAGCCGGCGTACATTGGGCGGCGTGAGCGGATCAGACTCGATACCCTGAAGGGCGCCGTGACGCGCGAGCGTCCGTCCCCACTTCAGCAGGCGGAAGAGATGGGTCGCAGCGGTGGTCAAAGCTTCCAGCCGCTCCAGATGCAGACAAGGCCGCCGAGCATCGGCTCGGCCTTGGCGTTGGCGAAACCGGACCCCTGGATCATCTGGGCAAATGCCTCTGGCTTGGGAAAGCGGCGGATCGACTCAACGAGGTAGCGGTAGCTCTCCTCATCGCCGGTAACGGCCTTGCCAATGCGCGGGATCACGAGATCCGAGTAACGTTCGTAGGCGAAACCGAAACCGGGCCATTCGCTGGTCGAAAACTCGAGGACGAACAGGCGGCCGCCGCGTTTTAGGACACGGTGCGCCTCCTTGAGCGCGGCGGGGATGTCGGTGACGTTTCGGATCCCGAATGCGATCGTGTACGCGTCGAAGCTCCTGTCGGCGAAAGTCAGTCTCTCCGCATTCTGGGTCGACCAGCTCAAACCTCCGAGTTTGCGTTTTTCGGCCCGTTCCATGCCGACGGAAAGCATGTCCGGATTGATGTCCGCTACGGTGACTATCGCGCCGCGACTGGCCATACGGAAGGCGATGTCGCCGGTGCCTCCGGCCATGTCGAGGATCGACTCGCCTGCACGCGGCTTGACCCGGTTTACGAAGCGGTCCTTCCACAAGCGGTGCATTCCGCCGCTCATGAGGTCATTCATCAGGTCGTAGCGGCGCGCGACAGAAGTGAAGACCTGACCGACCTTGCGCGTCTTCTCTTCGGGGCTGACCAGCTGGTCGCCGAAATTGACCTTGTCGTTCATGGCGGCGGCTCTAGCGGGGAAGGGCGCGGCTTGCCATAGGGCCCCCATGCCCGAGCTTCCCGAAGTCGAAACAACCGTCCGAGGACTCGAACGCGTGCTCAAGGGTCGACGTCTGACGATGGTGGAGCCGCGCCGCGCCGACCTCAGGCGGAGCATCCCGCATGACCTCGGCCAGCGGCTAACCGGTGCGAAGGTTATCGAGCTCGGCCGCCGAGCGAAATACGGGCTAATCGGTACCGATCGTGGTGACACGCTCATCTTCCACCTCGGAATGTCGGGACGCTGGCGGATCGATCCGGTCGGAATCGACAAGCATGATCATCTTTTAATCGAGACTGACAATGGACACCGGCTGGCATTGAACGATCCGCGGCGGTTCGGATCGCTAGACCTCGCCGAAAGCCAGAATATCGCGGATTGGGACGGGTTCGTCGGTCTCGGCCCGGAGCCGCTGGGCGGAGCGATTCACGGCCTTTGGTTGAAGCAGAAGCTCGCCGGTCGAACTGCGGCGATAAAGCTGATGCTGTTGGACCAGAGGATCGTCGCCGGGCTTGGCAACATCTACGTCTGCGAAGCGCTGTTCCGCGCGCGCATCGATCCCCGCAAGCCAGCGGGAAAGGTCAGCAGGGCAAAGCTCGATGCGCTTGCCGCGGCGATCCCGGAAGTCCTGGAGGAAGCGATCCGCGCGGGCGGATCGAGCCTTCGCGATTTCGCGGCGCCCGACGGCGAGCTCGGCTATTTTTCGAAGGCTTTCGACGTCTACGACCGTGAAGGCCAAGATTGCCGGGGAAATTGCGGCGGGACGGTCAGGCGAATCGTCCAGGGCGGACGCTCGACATTCTTCTGTCCGCGATGTCAGCGATAGTTGACGATAAGCGGCCCTTCTTATAGGGGAGCGCCACGCAGGCGCGGCCCGGCTGGGCTTTGCGCCGCTTTCATTTTTGACCGACAGATTTGGGAACGAGAGACAATGGCGAACACGCCGCAAGCCAAGAAGCGCATCCGCCGCAACGAAAAGCGCGCCGCCGTCAACGGTGCCCGCGTGAGCCGTATCCGCACTTTCATCAAGGCGGTCGAGTCGGCGCTCGAAGCAGGCGATAAGAAGACCGCCGCCGAAGCGCTGAAGCAGGCGCAGCCTGAGCTGGCTCGCGGCGTTGCCCGTGGGGTCGTTCACAAGAACACCGCGTCGCGCAAATATTCGCGCCTCACCAAGCGAGTCGCGGCGCTCGGCTAAAGCCGATTAAGCCGGGCCGGCTTAGCCGGTCCCGCATTGAAACGGGCTCTGCGGTACCTCCGCGGAGCCCGTTCGATTCGCGGCTGTCAAAAAAAGTGAGCAATTCCCGCGATTCGCGACGCATCGTTTTTCGACATTCCGCAAAAAACGGCGCATTACCGCCAAATTAACGCTTGGCCCTGTCTTTTTGGTGTCAAGCCGGAATATTTCATTTTTTTGAAAAAAATGCGCTTGAATGGTGCGCGTCATACTCTCAGAAATGAGGGCTCCGCAGTGATTCTGCTGGGGGAACACCGCGTAGGGGAAGACGCCAAGCGTCGCGACTCGGGGGTCGGGCGCAGTGAAGACTTGTGCCCGCAAAACGGGGGTGTGTGTGCATGCGAGAGTGGGGACAGGGGAGAGACGAACGGTGTCGGTAGGGGAGCCACTTTCGGTCATCGAGCCCGCAATCGCGGTTGATGGCGAAACACCCCTCGCGGCGGCCTGGGAATCGATCCGCTCCGGCCTTCGCCGCGATTGCGGCGCGCGGACTTTCGACGGCTGGCTAAAGCCTGCGGAGCTTGGTTCGTTCGAGCCCGACTCAGGCGAGCTCCAGCTCATAATGCCAAGCCAGTTCATGGCCGACTGGGTACGCAACCATTTCGGCGAACGGCTGACCCTGGCATGGCGCAGTGCGCTTCCGATCGTCCGTTCGATTCGAGTCGTGGCCTCAGCCGATGCGCCCAAGCCATCGCCGCTCCTCATCCTCGAGGACATTCCCGCTGCGCCGAAGGGCGAGTCGCCGCGCCAGGCCGATTCGCCTAACTTCGATCCGCGCTATCGTTTTGAAACGTTCGTCGTCGGCAAGGCGAACGAGGTTGCCGCGACGGCCGCGAAAACGCTGGCGAACGCCGAGACGGTAAGCTTCAACCCGCTCTTCATCCATGGCGGAACGGGACGCGGCAAAACCCACTTGCTTCACGCCATCGGCCAGGACTTCCTCGCTCGCCGGCCGGGCGCGCGGGTGGTTTCGATGTCGGCCGAAAAGTTCATGGTCGAGTTCGTCCGAGCGCTCAAAGAGAATGACACCATCGGCTTCAAAAGCCGGCTTCGCAGCGCCGACCTTTTGCTGATCGACGACGTCCAGTTCATTGCCGGCAAGGATTCGACGCAGGAAGAATTCTTCCACACGATGAACGAGATCATCACCGCCGGGCGCCGGCTGGTGATTACCTCCGACCGGGCCCCGCAGGACCTGGATGGTATCGCGCCGCGAATCCTGTCGCGCCTGTCGTGGGGCTTGGTGGCCGATATCAATCCCGCCGACTACGAGCTTCGGCTCAATATTCTCGAAGCCAAGCTGGCCGCCCTTCCGGGGGTCGAGATGCCGCGCCAAGTGGTCGAGTTCCTTGCCCGCCGGCTGACCAATTCGATCCGCGAGCTTGAGGGTGCGCTCAATCGAATCGCCGCCTACGCGCTCATGACGGGCCGGACGATCGACCTGCCATTCGTCGAGGAAGTGCTGGCCAACGTGCTTCGCGCCAATCAGCGACGAATTTCCATTGACGAGATCCAGACCCAGGTTGCCGAGCATTACCGCATTCGCAAAGCCGAGATGACCAGTGCGCGGCGTGCGCGCGAGGTGGCGAGGCCGCGCCAGGTGGCGATGTATCTTTCGAAACAGCTGACTCCCAAGTCCCTGCCCGACATCGGGCGCCGCTTCGGCGGCCGCGATCACACGACGGTCATTCACGCCGTCCGCCAGATCGAACGTTTACGTGCGTCGGATGCCGAGCTTGATGCCGACATCCGGTTGTTGACCCGTCAACTCGAAGGTTAGTCCTCGCTTTCGCGTATCCGCCGGGTCCTGGGGACCGGCAAGTGCTGGCGCTTAGAGCGCCGACCTCCCCCGCGCCTGTTCCCGCCAAGCGCGGGGAGGACCACATGAAAAAGCCCGCCCGGAGACGTTCCGGACGGGCTTTTCCTTGCTCTATCGCCGCTCGGGATGATTAGCGCCGTTGCTCGGGCGGCACTGTGATCTTCACGGTTTCGCCGCTTCGGCCCGGAAAACCGGTGAACATGGCCTCGACCAGGTTCGGAACGAGCACTGCTAGATTGTCCTTGGTTGACCGCGCCTCAGCGTGACCGTTGAACAGCTGCACATTGTCCTGCCTGCGACGAATGTCGAGCGTCAGGAAGCTCTGATAGAGCGTGTAACGGTCCACGCCTCCGTAGGGGGAGTACCAATAGGGGTCGTTCCACCCGTAATAATAAGCGGTGCGCGGCGCGCCGTAATAGCCGTAGCGAGAGTAGTAGGGCCGGCCGTAATAGCCGCGATAGAATGGGTCGTAGCGACCGTTGTAGAATGGATCGGCGTACATTGACCGGGCAAAGGGATCTGAAACGAGGACGTCGCGTCCCTCATCGACACCATAGTCCACGTTGACGATCATCGTCGCTGCGGCCGGCGAGGCGGCTGGTTGGTAGCCCTGGGCCTGCATGGCCTGCGCAACCAGTCCGCCGAAGCGCTGGAACTCGAGCGAGCCCTGGAGAGCCGGATCGGAGGGCACGACGAAGAACGTCTGGCCCTGCGGCGCAGGCATCGCCTGATAGCGCGAAACCTGGGTAGGGAAGCCGGTGGCGCAGGCCGAGAGGCCAAGCGCGCTGATGCCGAGCATCGCTGCCGCGGCGAACGTCTTGATACGCATGTTAGTTGTTACCCTAGCTAAGCTATTCCTTCACGCGCGTTGCATAACCTCTTCCGCCGTGAACCGAGGATGAAGAAGGAAATCAACGGTTTAGCGAGTGAGGCCGACGACCTTGTAAGCTTCAGCCAAGGTCGGCGCCGCAAGCTCGCGGGCGCGCGCCGCGCCGGAGTCGAGAATCCGGTCGAGCTCTGCGGGGTCGGCGCGAAGCTGCTCGAGCCGGGAACGAAGCGGGCCGATCATGGCAACCAACGCCTCGGCGAGCGCGGGCTTGAATTGGCCGAAGCCCTGGCCGGCATAGTCACCGAGCACGGCCTCGATGCTGCGATCTTGGAGTGCAGCCATGATGCCGAGGAGATTCTTGGCCTCCGGGCGCGCATCCAACCCGGCAGGATCGTCGGGCAGGGGTTCCGGATCGGTCTTCGCCTTGCGGATCTTCTGGGCGATTTCGTCGTCGCTGTCGGTAAGATGGATTCGGGTCATTTCGGACGGGTCGGACTTCGACATCTTCGACTTGCCGTCGCGAAGGCTCATCACCCGCGCCGCAGTTCCCCCGCCGATATACGGCTCAGGCGGGATGAACAGCTCGCTATCATAATCATTGTCGAACTTTAGCGCGATGTCGCGCGCCAGCTCGATATGCTGCTTCTGATCCTCGCCAACCGGCACGTGGGTGGCGCGGTAAAGCAGAACATCGGCGGCCTGGAGCACGGGGTAGGTATAGAGACCGACACTCGCGCCTTCCTTGTTCTTGCCGCTCTTGTCCTTGAACTGGGTCATGCGATTGAGCCAGCCGACACGGGCGGTGCACTGGAGCAGCCAGGCAAGCTCCGCATGCTGCGAAACTGCGCTTTGGGCGAACAGAGTGGATTTGGCCGGATCGATGCCGCTAGCAATCAGCGCGGCTGCCATTTCCCGGACGTTCGACTGAAGCTGCCCAGGCTCGACGTCGATTGTTAGCGCGTGAAGATCGGCCAGGAAGAAGAGGCATTCTGTCTTCTCCTGCATCCGCACCCAGCGCAGGATCGCGCCGAGCAGGTTGCCTAGGTGTAGGCCACCGGTCGGCTGAATTCCGGATACGACGCGCATCGCGGGCCGGCTCATTGTTCCGCTTCCACTTTCTTGCGGCGCAGGAGCACCAGAATATCTTCCTTCTCCATTCCGCCGGTTATCCAGGCGAGCGCGAAGTAGACGATTCCGCCGGCGCCGATGAGGGCGATCGTGCCGATCAGGCGCTTGCCGACCGAGCCAGCGAAGTAACCGTCGAGCAATACTCCAACGAGCCAGATGGTGGCGCCCATCGCGGCAGCGGCGATCAGCTGCTTGACCAGGCGCGCGGCGAGCCAGCCTTCGATCCGGAAGTCGCCGCGCCGGGCGAGGAGGAAATAGAGGGCGAGAGCATTGACCCACGCCGCAGCGGCGGTTGTGAGCGGTAGGACAACGATTCCGAAATCGTCGATCAGCAGGAAGTTGGCGGCAACGCCCAGCGCTAGGGTGCCCAGAGTAATGAACACCGGCGTCTTCATGTCCTTGCGGGCATAGAAGCCTGGCGCGAGTACCTTGATCATAACGTATGCCGGAAGGCCCGCAGCGAGCACCGAAAGCACGAGCGCTGAGGTTGCGGCATCGGCTGCGGTGAACTTACCGCCTTCGAACAGGACGGTCATGATCGGCCCCGCCGCGATCATCAATGCGATGGTGGCTGGGATGGTCAGGAGCATCGCGAGCTCGGTCGCGCGGCCCTGGATGTTCGCGGCCTGCCTGTCCTCGCCGAGGCCGATGTGGCGGCTGATAGCAGGAAGGATCGCGGTTCCGATGGCCGACCCGACAAGCGCGAGGGGAAGCTGGTTGAGGCGATCCGCCTGGCTAAGATAGACGAAGCTGCCTTCCGGAAGCCGGGTCGCGAAATAAGCGTAAAACAGCTGGCTGATATAATAGCCGCCGGCGCCGATAGTCGCGGGCAGGATAAGGACCAAAAGCTCTTTCACCCGCGGCGTCATTCGGGGCGGCAGCAGACGAAGAGTCATGCCCGCCCGTTTCGTGGCGATAACGCAAAGCGCGAGCTGTAGGACTCCGCCGGCGATCACCGCCCAGGCCATCGCCACTGCCGTCTCGTTGCCGCCCTGCGGAACGAGGAGAAGCGCGCCGACCAAAGCCAAGTTGAGCAGTGCAGGGGCAAAAGCCGCGGCTGTAAAGCGCGACAGGGAATTCAGGATGCCGCTGAACAGTGACACCATGCTGATGAAGATCAGGTAGGGGAAGGTCACTCTTGTCAGGAAGACGGTGAAAGCGAACTTCTCAGGATCGCCGGTCCACCGCTCGCTGGCTACGGCGATGACCACCGCTGGCATGGCGATCACGAACAAGGCGGTGATGAGGATCAGCGCCGGCAGGAAGACGGCCTGCACTTCCTCGGCGAAGCGCCGGGCGTCCTCGAGATCGCCGTCCTTGCCGATCCGCCGCGCGAACAACGGTACGAAGCCTTGGCTGAAGGCGCCTTCGCCAAGCAGCCGGCGAAGCAGGTTCGGCAACTGGAAAGCCCAGATGAACACTTCTGCCGCAGCGGAAGCGCCCATCACCCGGGCAAAGATCATTTCTCGAACAAAGCCGAGGATGCGGCTGACAAGTGTCAGTCCGCCGATTGTGCCACCGGCCTTGACCAGGTTCATGCGCGCGCCGTCTCGCTTAATGCTCAGTCGGCGCTGTCTCGCCGGCCGGAGCGGTCTCGCCGTCCTGGGCATTCCCGGCGGCCGCCTGCGCTGCTTCGACCTGCTGCATGAACGCGGCGCCGAAATCGATCGGCTCGAGAAGGAGCGGAGGGAAGCCGGCATTCTGAACCGCGTCTGCAATGATCTGGCGGGCGAAGGGGAAGATCAGCCGCGGGGCTTCGACGAGGAAGAACGGGCCCATTGCCTCTTCCGGGAAATTCCGAATGCCGAATAGGCCCGCATAGCTAAGGTCGACGAGGAACTGGACGCCCTGGTCAGCGCGAGCGCCGACATTGATCTTAAGCGTCACTTCGTGGACGTCGTCCGCGACCTTGTCGACATTGATTGTGAACTGCACGTCGACCTGCGGTTGGGTCTGCCACTGGAAGCATTGCGGGCTATTGGGGCTCTCGACCGAGAGATCCTTGACATATTGAAGCAGCGCGGCGGCGTGCGGATGGGTATCCTGTCCATTTCCGGCGGGAGCGGCGTTGGGGGTTTCGTCGGCCATTCGAGTCTATTCCTTGGCTTGGTGGCGCGAGGGGCCCCGCGCTTCGCGGGCCTGTCGCTAAAAGGATGCCGGGGCGCCTAGCAGTCGCGCGATTCTCACGCAATGGCGCAGGACTTTCGGAGCGCCCTTTGAATCCGTGCGTTACCTCTACTATGTTGCAGCCGAAACCAACTGGAAGCGACCATTGACCGCCATCGTCCTTTTCGCGCTCGTCGCACTGTTCATCGGCCTTCGGCTTTATGCTGTCCTGGGCGAGCGGACTGGCCATGAGCAGCAACCAATCCTCAAACCAGCCGACCCGGACGCCCGTGTCGAATCGCCGCCGGCGACCGCGCACCGCGAGGCCGGCGTGGTGACCGACCAAGGGGATCTTGCTTACGTGCCGCTGGCTGGGCCGGGCATCCGCGCGCTACTGGCGGCCGATCCCAGCTTCGACGTCGCGCGATTCCTTGAGGGCGCGAGCGCTGCCTACCGGCAAATCCTTGAGGCCTTCTGGCGCGGCGACATGGAGTCGGTTCGTCCGTTCGTCGACAATAACGTTTATTTGGCTTTTTCAGCTGCGGTGGAACAGCGCAACGCCGACGGACTGAAGCTGGACAACCGGCTGGTGGCCATCGAGCCGCCGCTCATCGTCGAGGCCGAGGTCGAAAAAGGTGTGGCCGAGTTGACCGTCCGATTCGAGGCGGACATCGCGGCTGTTACGCGCAACGCGAACGGCGAGGTGGTCGCCGGTTCAATGAGCGATGCGGTCCAGTCGCGTGACCGATGGACTTTCCGCCGCGACGTTCGCTCGGCCGACCCGAATTGGCTTCTCATCGAAACCGACGAGGAAGAGTGAGTCCCCGCGCCCGGGCCGCGGCGATTGCGGCACTGTTCCTTTCGGCCTGCGTAAGTCGTCCCAAAGAAGCTCCTCCTGTTCCGCCGGCGCCAGCGCCGGCGCCTACACCGGCCCCCACACCGCCGACCCCAACTTATCGAAACGCTGCCGAGGCCGGCGTGAGTCTTGAGGCGGCTAAACCGATCGATCCGAGCGCGGCGGAACGCTCGCTTGCGGCATTCCGGCTTTCGTGTGGGGAATTGAACCGCCGGCAGGACCGATCCGGCCTAACCATGGCAGGCCAGTGGAGCGCTGTCTGCTCGGAGGCCGCCACGCTGCCGCCGGGAAGCGCTGTCGCCTTCTTCCGCGACCGCTTCGACTGGGTGCGGGTCGGCGACGGCAAGGCATTCGCGACCGGCTATTACGAACCGGAAATTCGGGGATCGCGGGTTCGTGCTCCGGGCTACGAGGTGCCGATTTACGCGACGCCCGCAAGCCTGGTGCGCTGCACGCGTGCTGACGGGACGAACGGACGAGGACGGGTGGACGAGAGCGGCCAGTGCGTTGCTTTCTTTACGCGCGCGGAAATCGAGCAGGGTGCGCTCGCTGCCGAAACCCCGATCGCCTGGGCGGCCGATCCGATCGACTTGTTCTTCCTACAGATACAGGGCTCTGGACGGCTGCTCTTGCCCGATGGTGGTGTCATCCGGATTGGGTACGCCGACCAAAACGGCCGCGAGTATGTGGCGATCGGGCGCTTGCTTCGGGACCGCGGGATCCTCCAGCCGGGCAAGGCCGGGATGAAGGAAATCGTCGCCTGGATGCGAAGCCAGCCTGACGGCGGCCGCGCCTTGATGAGCGAGAATCCGAGTTACGTCTTCTTCCGCGAACTGACCGGGCCCGGCCCGCTCGGCGCGATGGGCGTTCCGGTGACACCGCGAACAAGCGTGGCGGCCGACCCGTTGTTCGCTCCGCTCGGCGCGCCGGTGTACCTCGATGTCGCCCACGATGTCGCGGACGGCCTGTGGGTGGCCCAGGATACCGGCGGGGCGATCAAGGGCGCCAATCGCTTCGACACGTTCTGGGGCGCAGGCTCCTATGCCGAAGCGACCGCCGGCGGCATGTCGAGCGAGGGTAGGGCGCTGATACTCTTGCCGAAGGGAAGCGCCGCAAGGCTGTCGTCCGGTGCGCCGTCTTACCGATGACGAGGCCCAGCTTTGGGCCAAGGTCGCGGCTACCATCCGCCCGCTGTCCCGAGACAAAGTCTCCGAGCCGCCGATAGAAATCGGCCCGGCGAAAAATGCGCCTCCGCCGCGGCGACCGGCCGATCGTGCACCCGAGCAGCAGCCCGCTCCCGGCCAGCCTGCGAAACCCAGCTCATTCCAGCAGGGTGGTCTCGATGGCCACTGGGATCGGCGACTGCGTGCGGGCGATGTCCGGCCTGACCGGGTCATCGACCTTCATGGGCACAATCTCGACCGCGCCTGGGGCGCGATCGACGATGGTCTGGAGCAAGCGATCAGCGGCGGCGAACGGGTCATCTTGTTAATCACCGGACACGCGCGTTCCGGCGAGCCGCCGGTCCAGCGCGGCAAGATCCGCGCAGCAGTCCACGACTGGCTCGCGGCGTCGCGTCATGCCGGGCGAATCGCGGCCGTCAGAGGAGCGAGTAAGCGGCATGGCGGGGGCGGCAGCCTTTACCTGATATTACGGCGTTAACCATTCCGCTCCATGCGGCCTTAACCCAGCCCGTTTAACTTCGAAATGGTGGCGGCGGTCCCATTGGGCCGCCCGAGGGAATGCTACTTGCTGCGATGAAGGACGGCCGGACCCAGCAGTTGAGCAACGTCATCCTGTCGGGGATGGCGGGCTTTGCCTCGTTCGTTTTCTCGCTTGCGGCTTTCCTATACATCAAGGAACTCGACGAGCAGATCGTCGCGTCTCTCGTCGCGGGCCTGTTCTGCCTCCTCATCAGCTATATAGCGACGGAGCGGCCGAATACGTCCACCCTGAAGGCCATGACGTGCCTCGCCGAGCGGCTGCTTGCCGTCGAAGACGGCGATCTTACTTCGCCGGCGCCCGAGCAGCTTCGCGCTGCGCATCCGAAGCTGGCCAACGCAGTCGACAGTCTGTTCGAGGAAGTGCGGGCATCGATCGAAAATGCCCACGCGCTGGGCATGTACGATCCGGTCACGTCCTTGCCGAACCGCCTGCATTTCCGATCGGAGGCGGACAAACTGCTAGGAACAGCCGGCTCGTCGCAATCTGCAATGATGTTTATCGACCTCGACCGTTTCAAGGCAGTCAACGACAGCCTTGGCCATGCGCGCGGCGACCAGCTGCTGGTCATGGTTGCGAATCGGCTTCGCGTCGTCGTTACGGCCGAACTTTGCGACCGCAATGCGCCGAGGCCCCTGCTGGCACGACTGGCCGGCGATGAATTCACCTTGTTCTTTCCGGAGGTCCGGAGCGTCTCCGAGGTCGAGATGATCGCCAGGAGAATCGCCCTCGCGATCGCCGAGCCGTTCGAGCTCAACGGCCATCACATCGACATTGGCGCGTCGGTCGGTGTCGCGCTTTCGCCCGATCATGGCGAATCGATCGAGCAGCTCATGCGCGCTGCCGATCTTGCGATGTACCAGGCGAAATCGCGCGGCGGCGGCCAGTATTGCCTCTTCACAAGCGAACTGGCCGAAGAACACCAGCGCCGCCGTGAGGTCGAGCAATCGCTCAGCGATATTGTCGAGCGCGGCCAGCTTCGGCTGGCCTTGCAGCCGCAGATGAGCCTCGTCACCGGCGAATTCGACGGAGTCGAAGCCTTGCTTCGGTGGCACCATCCGCTGGACGGTGTCCGGTTGCCAGGCACTTTCATTCCGATTGCCGAGCAGAATGGCGCAATCGCAGAGATCGGCGATTGGGTCGTCGGCCAGTGCGCGCACATCCTGTCGGGGTGGATGCGCCAAGGGATCGACCGCCGCCTGTCCATCAACGTCAGCCCAAGGCAGCTCGACCGGATCGATTTCTTTACCCGGCTACGCCACATTTTCGCTGAGAATGACGTTCCCTTGTCCATGATCGAGCTGGAATTCAGCGAGGGGCGGTGATGGAATGCTCGGAAGCCGAACTTGCCGAGATCGCGGCGATCCGGGCCGAAGGAGCCTCGATCGCGCTGGACGATTTCGGGACCGGGTTCTCCAACATCGCGCGCTTGAGGGCCATGCCGGTTGACCGCGTAAAGCTGGATCAGACGCTTATCGCCGACATCGAGACCAGTGAGGAAGCGCGAGTGGTCGTCCAAGCGCTGGTCCACCTCATTAAGGGTGTCGGTTGTTCTATTGTCGCGGAATCAGTGGAGAACGCAGCTCAGGCAGACCTGCTTAGGGCGATGGGTTGCGACAGTGTCCAAGGCTATGTCTACGCCGGACCGATGAGTGAGAATGAATTCCTGAGCTGGTCCGCGCACCATGTTCCGGCTTCGCGGAGCGCCGCCTAGGCGAAGACGCGATCGAGGACGCGGCGATAGATCCGGGTGAGAGCACGGATATCCTCTACTCGCGCATGCTCCCCGACTTTGTGCATGCTTGCGTTGGGAAGTCCGAAATCGACAACCGGGCAGAGGGCGATGAGAAAGCGGCCGTCCGACGTTCCGCCACTTGTCGAGAGTTCCGGCTCGATCCCCATTTCATCGCGAATCGCGCCCACGACGATGTCGTAAAGTTTCCCGCGGGGGTCAGGAATGCCTCGCCGGAAATGCGCGCGCGGACGGTGGCATTCGGGTCCTCGGCCTTTGCAACCTGCTCGACAAGCCGAACGAGATCTTCGCCGCGATGGAGGTTGTTGAAACGGATGTTGAGTTGCGCGGTCGCGCTCCCCGGAATGACATTGCTGGCATGTGTCGGCGTCGAAATCGCCGTGAATTCCAGGTTTGAGGGCGGAAATGCGTCGGTGCCGTCGTCCAGATGTTGGGAATCCAGCGCGGCCACGATCCGGGCGAGCTTGGCGATGGGATTGTCGGCAAGGTGCGGGTAGGCGACGTGACCTTGATGGCCGAGCACGTCGATCCACATGTTGACGGAGCCGCGGCGCCCGACCTTGACTGTGTCGCCAAGCCGATCGACCGACGTAGGTTCGCCGATCAGGATCATGTCCGGCTTGATGCTGCGCTCGTTCAGCCAGTCGATGATCCGCGGCATACCGTAAGTTGCGTAACCCTCCTCGTCGCCCGTGATCAGCAGCGAGACGGTCCCGGTTTCGGGCAAATTTTCGGCCAAGGCTGCGACGAATGCGGCGATCGCGCTTTTCATGTCCGCGGCGCCGCGACCCTGAAGGACGCCATCGGTGATAGCCGGTTCGAAAGGATCGATTTCCCAACCGTCGCCGGGCGGTACGACATCGAGATGGCCGGCGAAACCGAAATGCGGTCCTCCTTCCCGCGGATTGCCACCATGTTTTCTGTCGGGCCGTCGGGCGCCTCGCCCAGAATGAACCGATGCGCGGTGAAACCCAGCGGCTCCAGTTCGCGCTCTAGGACGTCAAATACCGCGCCCGAGGCCGGCGTGACGCTGGGGCAGGCGATGAGCGCCTGGGCAAGCGCAACAGGATCGATGGACGCGGTCATGCGACGGGGGTAGCAATCCCTTCGCTATGCCGAAAGTCGAACTTGAGTCGGTCGAACCGTCCAACGCGACGGGCTATCCCGATCCCTTTCACAAACCCGTCGCAGGCCGATGGTGGAAGCGTATCGCTCCGCTCGCCGGGCTGACCGAGTTGGGAGCGAGCCATGTCACGCTTGAGCCTGGCGCATGGTCGAGCCAGCGCCATTGGCACGACGGAGAAGACGAGATGATCATCATGCTGTCGGGGACGGCGGTGCTTGTCGAGGATGACGGCGAGACGGAGCTCAAACCTGGCGATATTGCAGCCTGGCCGATGGGGAGCACCAATGGTCATCACATGATCAATCGGTCGGGCGAGCCCTGCACTTTCGTCGCAATCAGTGCGGGGTCGCGAACAGGCGGCGGATATAGCGACATCGACATGGTGTTCACGGACGACAACCGCTTTTGCCGCCGCGATGGCAGCGAATACCCGAAGCGCGGCTAAGCTTTCTTTTTCTTCGGCTCATATTGATCGATCACCCAGGGCTCGTCCTGGGCGAGCTCTATCCATTCGACGACGTGCGGATGGTGTAGCACAGCATCCGCGTAAGCGATTGCAAACGGCGGCAAAGGAACGCGGTATGTGACGAAGCGGGTGACGACCGGCGCGAACATCATGTCGGCGGCGTTCCACTTTCCGAAAAGAAATTCGCCTCCGCCCCCAAAGCGGGCACGAGCTTGAGCCCAGAGCTGTAAAATCCGGTCGATCTCGGCGGCGACCTCGGCGCTTACAGCGTGTCCGTCGACCCGGCGGCGGACGTTCATCGGCAGTTCGCGGCGCAAATTGGTGAAGCTGGAGTGCATTTCCGCCGCCATCGAGCGCGCCATCGCGCGCGCGGCTTCATCTTCAGGCCAATAGAGATCGCGTCCGGCGCGGTCTGCGCAGAAATCAATAATCGCGAGGCTGTCCCAGACGACGACATCACCGTCCCAGAGAATCGGGACCTTGCCGCCGCCGGGTGCGAATTCGTTGCCGTTTCGCGCTTCGTCCCACTGCTCGCCGAACATCGGTACGACCAGCTCCTCGAAGTCCACGTTCATCGCCTTGACGGCAAGCCAACCACGGAATGACCAGGACGAATAAGCGCGATTGCCGATGATCAGCTTCATGAGATCGCAGCCTCCAGGATCGCTGTTCTGAGCTCGGCGATGCCATCGCCCTTCTCGCTCGACGTTGAGATGATCAGCGGGTGAGCGGCGGGATGCTTTGCTGCCTCGGTGCGGATCGCGTCGATCCTTGAGGCCAGTTCCGTCGGCTTGATCTTGTCGGCCTTCGTCAGGACGAGGTGATAGCTCACCGCCGCATCGTCGAGCATTTTCATAATGTCGCGGTCGACGTCCTTGAGGCCGTGCCGGCTGTCGACCAGAACCAGAGCGCGCTTGAGCACCGCGCGGCCCCGGAGGAAATCGTTGATCAGGAAGCGCCAGCGCTTGACCATGTCCTTGGGCGCTTCGGCAAAACCGTACCCAGGCATATCGACCAGCCGCAGAACGGGCGGACGGCCGACGTCAAAATAATTGAGCTCTTGCGTACGCCCCGGCGTATTTGACGCCCGGGCCAGCTTGCTGCGGTGGGTGACCGCGTTGATAAGCGACGATTTCCCGACATTGGAGCGGCCGGCAAACGCAATTTCCGGAACATTTGCATCCGGCAAATGCTGGAGCTGTGGCGCCGACTTCAGAAAGTCGATCGGCCCGGAAAATAGTTTCCGGGCTTGCTCGGCAAGATCCTCTTCGTCTGTCACTTCGCCTTGACCGTGATCGTCTGCGGCTGGCCTGTCTCCGTGTCGTGACGATGGTAAAGGTACTTCTGCTGCGCGATCGAAAGGATGTTGTTGACCACCCAGTAGAGCTGAAGCCCCGCGGCGAACGGCGCCATCACGAACATCAGGATCCACGGCATGATCGAGAAAACCTTCTGCTGGACCGGGTCCATCTGCGCCGGGTTCAGCTTGAACTGCAGCCACATGGTGATTCCAAGAAGGATCGGAAGGACACCAATGGCAATCATTGCCGGCGGCGTGAAATCAAGCAAGCCGAACAGGTTGACCGGGGTCATTGGGTCCGGTGCGGAAAGATCCTTGATCCACAAGGCGAACGGCTGGTGGCGCATTTCGACGCTGACCATCAGGGTCTTGTAGAGAGCGTAGAAGATCGGGATCTGTATCAGAATCGGCAGGCAGCCGGCCATCGGATTGACCTTCTCCTGCTGGTAAAGCTTGAGAATCTCCTGCTGCTGACGCGCCTTGTCGTCCTTGTGACGCTCCTGGATCTCCTTCATCTTCGGCTGGATCTTGCGCATGCCGGCGAACGAGCGGAACTGCTTGTCGGCGATGGGATACATGATCAGGCGAACGATGAGCGTAAGGCCGATGATCGCTACCCCGAAGTTGCCGGTAAGCTCGAACAGCTTCATCAGCAGGCTAAAAATCGGCCGCATGAACCATTCGAACCAGCCCCAGTCGATCGCCTTGGAGAAGTAGGGGATGCCGGCCGCTTCGTAGCGATCCAGCAAAGCTTTTTCCTTGGCCCGGCGAAGAGGCGGGTCTCGGTTGAGACGGCTTGTCCCGGAGCGGCTACGAACTCGCGACCCGCATAATCTGCCTGGTAAGCACCGGTCTGGCTCTTGCGCAGGCTCGCTTCGATGGGAGCACCGGAGGCCGGAGCGAGAGCAGTCAGCCAGTATTTGTCGGTGAAGCCGAGCCAGCCGCCCCGGCTATCGCGCGTGACCCCGCTCTTGTCTTCGTCCAGCGTCTTCCAGTCGACATCGTAATCGGCCTCGCCGCCAAGGAAGGAAATCGGTCCGACATGGTTCGTCCACGTCGAAGGGTCAGCACTCTTCTCGGCGCGGCTGATCAGCCCGTAGGTACGGAGGCCGACTGCTCCAGACCCGCCATTCACGACCCTTTGGCGCACCGTGAAAAGGTAGTTCTCGTCGACCGAGACGATCTGCTCGAAACGTTGCCCGGTACCGTTGTCCCACCACAAGGTGACCGGCTTGCCCGGAGTTAGCACCGGCGCGCTGGCGTTCCAGACCGAATCGGGACCGGGAACTGCGACACCACGCCCGGTCCAGCCGTATTGCGCGAAATAGCTGCCCTTTGCGCCGGCCGGAGAGAGCAGTCGCACGGGCGGCGCATTGCGGGCGATCGTCGTGCGTTGTTCCTTTAGAAGCAGATCATCGAATCGGGCGGCCCTGAGGTTGATGGAGCCCGACAGGGTTGGCGTGTCGATCCGGACCCGCGGAGCCTCGGCGAGAACCTGGGCGCGATCGCGAAGTACGGCGGGCGCGGGCGCGTCCGCGCGAGGCGCCGCCTTGACCTTGCCATCCTCAACACGCTGGGTTTGTGGAGCCGCCGTCGGGAAATAGCGGTCGGACAGGAAGCTCCAGCCCATCAGGATCAGTATGCTCAGCGCGATCGCGAGCACCATGTTGCGATTGTCGGTCAAGGCTTGTGTCAGTCCTTCGTCGAATCAGGGGACGGGGTCGAAGCCCTGTCCACCCCAAGGGTGGCAGCGGGAGATCCGCTTGATGGCAAGCCAGCTGCCTTTGAAAGAGCCATAGCGCGACCATGCGGTGATGGCATAGGCCGAACAACTTGGCTGGTAACGGCATGAAGGCGGCAAGATCCGGCTCGGGCCAAGTTGCCATCCGCGGGCAATCAGGATCAATCCGCGGGACAGCATTCAATTGGCCTTCCTGAGCGCCTTGGCCAGTTCCTGGCCGAGGACGGAAAAATCGCGCTCAATGCCGCCTGAGCGGCCTATCAGGACATGGTCGGCGCCGGGGACCCCGAGCGTCGGCAAGTGCTCGCGGGCAAGAGCCCGCAAGCGGCGCTTCATGCGGTTGCGAATGACGGCGCCGCCGATCTTTCGGGTGACGGTGAAACCGACGCGCATGGTCGTGTCGCCGTCATCGCGGCGGCGAAGCTGCAAAACGAAGCCGGGCGTGGCTATCCGCTGGCCGCGGTTCGCGGCAACGAAATCGGCCCGTTTGCGTAAGGTGATTAGGCGCTGAGCTTCTTGCGGCCGCGTGCGCGGCGAGCATTCAGCACCTTGCGGCCGCCGACCGTCGCCATGCGCGACCGGAAGCCGTGACGCCGCTTGCGGACCAGGTTGCTGGGCTGAAAAGTGCGCTTCATCGCTCATGCCTTGAACTAAAGAAAAAAGAGCCGCCAAGGGGCGGCTGCGGTTGACGGGGCCGATAGTCGGTAGGACTGGCAAAGTCAATCGCTGGCCTTGGCAGGCGGAGAGGGAATTAGCGAAGGCTCGGTCGATACGTCGTCGCCAGCGGCTTCGACGCCCGGCGGGTTTTCGCACCCCATTTCCTCGCGCTGCTTGCGCAAGGCCTCCCGGCGAGCCGCGCTTTTGCGCCTGAGGCCCCAATCGGTCCAGCGCCCGGCCTTGGGCTGCCAGCGCTTGAACTTAACGTAATGGCGACGGGCCCAGCGGCTGGTCTTCAGGACCATCGCCAGGCCGAGGGCGAACACAAAAATCCCGCCGGGGCCGGGAAGTGCGCCGAGTACGGGCGAGACGGCGATCAGGATCACACCAATGGCGAAAATCGTCCACTCGACGAAAGCATGGTCGATAAAACGCCGCCACTGTTCGCGAGTGATCATTATTGAGCCATTTGGGCAGTCCCCGCAAGGACGGCAAGTGGATTGATGGTCAGTTTCCCAACCGCTCGACGAAAGCGAGGAGACGGCCGTAGGTCTCGAAATCCTCGGCCTCGACATCGTCGTCTTCGATCAGGAGGTCGAAGCGTTCCTCGATGCCGGTAAGCAGATTGGCAACGGCCATGCTGTCAAGTTCCGGCAGTGCGCCGAAAAGCGCTGTCTCCGGTCCGAAAGCTGCCACACGAACGATGGAAAGGCCAAGAGTCTCGGCGAGCAAGGCACGAAGCCTGGCGTCGATCTCGTCATCGGCATCGCGCGGCATGGCTTTCAGTCCCGTGCTCATGGCGCGTGCGCCGTAGTGGAGGCTTGCCCATGTGGCAAGCGCGCGCCTAGTCGGTGCGGGTGAGCCAGCCCGACCCGACGCCATATCCGCTCGACCATATCGCATCGCGCGGAGCGGGTGACGACGTGGCCCTCGCCATACGCGAGGAGCGCCTTACGTATCGAGGCCTGGAACGACTGACCGGGGAGACGGCAGCAGCGTTGCTCGCGAGAGGGCTCAAGCCCGGCGACCGAGTCGCGACGTGGATGGGCAAGACGATCACGGCTTGCGTCATGCCGCTCGCCGCGGCGCGGGCGGGGCTGGTCCACGTGCCGGTCAATCCCGTGCTGAAACGAGCGCAGGCGGCGCATATCCTTGCCGACAGCGGAGCGAAGCTGCTGATCGCCAATGCGGCGCGGCTAGAATCGCTAGACGCTGGCGATGGCGCCGATGCAGAACTTTTGGCGCTCGAGGAATGGTCGCCGCACAGCGAAGCGCTTCCGCCCTCGGGCCATGACCCGAATTTGCTCGCCGCTTTGCTCTACACATCCGGGTCGACCGGCAGGCCCAAGGGCGTGATGCTGAGCCATGCGAACTTGTGGCTGGGGGCGATCAGCGTCGCGCATTACCTCAGACTGGCTCCGGACGATCGCACGTTGTGCCTGCTGCCGCTGGCCTTCGATTATGGGCAAAGCCAGCTGCTTTCGACCTGGGCTGCTGGGGGGCAAGCGATTGGGTTCGACTATCTGCTGCCCGGCGACGTGCGGAAAGCAGTGCGGCGTCATGACGTCACCGTACTGGCCGGGGTGCCGCCGCTGTGGAGCCAATTGGCCGCGCTCGACTGGCTCGACGGTTCAGGCGAGAGCTTGCGGACGCTCACCAATAGCGGCGGGCATTTGCCCGAGACTGTTGTGCGGCAGCTGCGGCGGCTTTTTCCTGAGGCGCGCCTGCACTTGATGTATGGGCTCACGGAGGCCTTCCGCTCCTCGAGCCTCGAGCCGGCGCTGGCCGACACGCATCCTGACAGCGTCGGCAAGGCAATCCCTTTCGCGGAGCTCCGGATCGTTCGCGGCGATGGAACCGAAGCCGACGCTGGCGAAGAGGGCGAGCTTGTCCATTCCGGTCCGCTGGTGGCCAAGGGCTATTGGAACGATCCCGAGCGAACGACTGCCCGGTTCCGCGACGGTGAAGTATGGTCCGGCGATCGGTTTGTTCGGGGTGAAGACGGATTGTTGCGATTCCGTGGCCGGGACGATGCGATGATCAAGGTCAGCGGAAACCGGCTGTCGCCGAACGAGGTTGAGGAATTGGCTTTGGCCAGCGGCGCGGTTCGGGACGCCGCGGCCTTCGGGATAAATGATGAAGTACTGGGCCAGGTGGTCGCACTGGCCGCGGTTGCGCTCGGCGAGGATGCGGAAGAGCGCCTTCGCCGCCGGTTCGCCGCCGAGGCGCCGGCCTACATGATGCCCAAGAAGATCATCTGGCTCGACGCTTTGCCGACCGGCGCGACCGGCAAGGTGGATCGCTCGGCACTGAAAGCGATGTTTCAATGAAGGCGATGGGACCAATACCCGGCGGGTTCGAGGCAGGTGCCGACGGGAGCCTGGCAATTGCCGGTACGGCTGCCGAAGCGCTGGTGGAACTGGCTGGCGGTACGCCCTTGTTCGTTTACGACCGGCAGCGGATCGGCGAAAAGGTCGCGCGCTTCAGGGCCGCCATGCCCGACAATGTCGCGCTTCATTATGCTGTGAAAGCAAATCCTTACCCTTCACTGTTGACCTGGCTTGCGAGCCACGTCGACGGCTTCGACCTTGCCAGCGGCGGTGAGCTCTTGACGCTTGAGGAGGCCGGCGGGCTCGCCTGTCCGGTCAGCTTTGCAGGGCCGGGCAAGGGCGATTGGGAGCTGGAACTCGCCATCGAGCGCGGCGTGACGATCAACCTCGAAAGCGAGGCGGAAGCGGCGCGCGCGATCGCGATCGCGGACCGCCTGGGCGTTCAGCCGAAGCTTGCGATCCGTGTAAACCCGCCCTTTGCCCTCAAGGGCGCGGGGATGAAGATGGGCGGGCTCGCTAGCCCCTTCGGGGTCGATTCCGAGCGAGTCCCGACGCTCGCGCGGCGAATCGCCGATGCCGGCGCGGAATGGCGGGGGCTTCACGTCTATGCCGGAAGCCAAGTCCTTCGTGCCGACGCGATTATCGAGATGCAGAGAGCCACCGTCGCGCTCGCGGCCGAGATCGCCGGAAGCAGCGGCCTCCCGATCCCGCACCTGAACCTCGGGGGCGGGTTCGGCATCCCTTACGCTTCAGGGGACGAGCCGCTGGACCTGGACAGGGTAGGTTCGGCACTTCGCGACACACTGCTCGACGCTCCCGATGTGCTTAATGAAACGCGATATGCCATCGAGCTCGGCCGATGGCTGGTCGGAGAGGCGGGGGTCTATCTGGCCCGAGTCGTCGACGTGAAGCAAAGCGGCGGCCGGACCTTCGCGATCACCGATGGCGGTCTGCATCACGTGCTCGCCGCAAGCGGGAATTTCGGCCAGACGCTGCGGCGAAATTACCCCATTGCCAACGCCTCCCGGTTTGCCCTTCGATCATCACAAGTAGTGACCGTAACCGGCTGTCTTTGTACGCCTTTGGACTTGCTTGGCGACGAAGTGATGATGCCCGGAACGCGCGTTGGCGATCTTATCGCGATCTTTTGTGCCGGTGCCTATGGCAAGTCCGCGAGCCCGGCTGGATTCCTCAGCCAGCCTGACGCGCGGGAACTGCTCGTCTAGGGGTAAACGGCTTCGACGAAATAGAGGCCTTCCGGAGGCGCGTTGAGGCCGAGGGCGGCCCGATCCTTTGCTTCCCGGGCGTACTTAACGTCATCCGGCGACCAGCGACCGAGCCCAACCAATGCAAGGCAGCCGGTCATCGATCGGACCTGATGATGGAGGAAGCTTCGCGCGGCGGCCCGAATGTGAATTTCCTCGCCAACGCGCTCTACGGCGAGCGAATCGAGCGTCTTAACTGGACTGTCGGACTGGCAGTGGACAGAGCGAAAGGTGGTGAAATCGTGATGCCCGACGAGGTGCGCGGCGCCTTCGACCATCTTATCCAGGTCGAGCGGCTTGCCGATGTGCCAAACCTTGCCTTTGTCCAGTGCCGGTGGCGCACGGCGGTTAAGGATCCGGTAGAGATAGCGACGGCCAACGCAGGAGAATCGAGCGTGGAAGCCGGTATCGGCTTCGACTGTTTCTAAAACGCTGACCGGGTAAGGGCGAACGAGTGCATTGATCCCTTCGCGCAAGCGATACGCCGTAACGTGCCGATCAAGGTCGACATGGGCTGTCATCGCCAGCGCATGAACCCCCGCATCGGTGCGGCCAGCGCAATGCAGCCGGACCTCTTCGCCGGTCATCTTCGCAATGGATTCCTCGAGGGCCTGCTGGACGCTTGGGCCGTGGTCCTGGCGCTGCCAGCCCATGAATGGTCCGCCGTCATATTCGATGGTGAGCCGCCAGCGCGTCACTTTAGAATCGCGCCCTGGGGGATAGGGAAGCCACGAAGGAAATCGTCGACGGGCATGGCGCCTTTGCCTGCGCGCTGGAGCGTGCGGCAGTGAAGCGCGTCCTCGCCGCAAGCGACCACCAATGGTTCGCCGACCACTTCCCCAGGCTTGCCCGCGCCATCGACGCTTTCGGCGTCGAGCAGCTTGATGCGTTCGCCGCTTGCCTCGAACCAGGCGCCGGGGAAGGGCGCCAAACCCTGGACGTGACGCTGGAGTTTTGTCGCCGTACGCGACCAATCAAGCCGTGCCTCGTCCTTCGTGATTTTCGCGGCGTAGGTCACGCCCTCTTCGGGTTGCGAAACAGGGGGATAGCTGTCCAGGTCGGCGAGCACGTCAACCATCATCTTCGCACCCAAAAGCGACAATCTTTCCGTGAGTTCCGCTGCATTGCTCTCGCCGATTTCGAGCTTCTCGACGTGGCGCATCGGACCGGTATCCAACCCCGCTTCCATCTGCATGATGGTGACTCCTGTCTCCTCGTCGCCGGCCATGATTGCGCGCTGCACCGGGGCTGCCCCGCGCCAGCGCGGAAGGAGCGAAGCATGGACGTTGAGGCAGCCGAGCCGTGGCGCATCGAGGATCGCCTGCGGCAGGATCAGGCCATAGGCCGCGACAACCCCGACGTCGGCCTTCAAGGCGGCGAAGGCGGCCTGCTCCTCGTCGCTCCTGAGCGAGCGCGGTGAGCGGACGTCCAATCCAACTTCTCTTGCGCGCTTCTCCACCGCCGTTGGCTGGAGGGCCTTGCCGCGTCCGGCCGGGCGAGGCGGCTGGGTGTAAACCGCAGCGATCTCGTGACCGGCCATGACCAGGGCGTCGAGCGAAGGCACGGCGAATTCGGGCGATCCCATGAAGATGATGCGCATCGCCTGGCGTCTAGCCCAAGCTTGCGCGCCCCGCATATCCCCCTATCAGTCGCTTGCATGGCGTCCCACCAGATCGAAGTGCTGACCCAGGCGCTGGCCCGGCTTCCCGGCCTCGGCCCTCGATCGGCGCGCCGGGCGGTTCTCCACTTGATGAAGAAGCGCGAGGCGGCGCTTGAACCGCTGCTGGCTGCGCTTCAGGCGGTGTCGGAGACGCTTTCAACCTGCACGACCTGCGGCAACGTCGACACGTCCGATCCGTGCACGATCTGCCGCGACCCGCGCCGCGAGGACAAGATGCTGTGCGTGGTCGAAGAGGTGGCCGACCTGTGGGCGCTCGACCGCTCGCGCCTATTTCCCGGCCGCTATCATGTGCTCGGCGGGCGGCTGAGCGCGCTCGAGGGCGTTCGACCCGAGGATTTGACCATCGATAGGCTGATTCGGAGGCTTTCGGCTGGCGGCATCGATGAGGTCGTCCTGGCGATGAATGCCACGCTGGAGGGTCAGACGACGGCCCATTACCTGGCGGAGCGTCTAGAGAACTTCCCTATCCGAATCACGCAGTTGGCCCACGGTCTTCCGGTTGGCGGAGAACTCGACTACCTCGACGAGGGAACGCTTGCCCAAGCCCTTCGTGCCCGCCGCCCAGTCGCTTGAACCCATTGCTTCGAAAGACTAAATCGCCCGCATGGCAATCCTGAAGATTTACGAAACGCCCGATCCGATGCTCCGCCAGATCTCGAAACCGGTCGAGGCGGTGACCGACGAAACTCGGGCGCTGATCGCCGACATGTTCGAAACGATGTACGACGCGCCGGGCATCGGTCTCGCCGCAGTCCAGGTCGGCGTTCCCATACGCCTGCTGGTGATGGATCTCCAGGAGCCTGAAAATCCCGACGATCCCAAGAGCCCGGTGATCAAGGAGCCGCGAGTCTTCATCAATCCGGAGATTTTTGAGACATCGGATCATGAGGTGCCATATCTGGAGGGCTGCCTTTCGGTGCCCGACCAATACGCCGACGTCATGCGTCCCGATCGCGTCAAGGCCCGCTGGCTCGACGAGAATGGCGAGCGCCACGAGGAAGAACTCGATGGTCTACTCGCCGTATGCCTTCAGCACGAAATGGATCACCTGGAAGGTGTGCTGTTCATCGACCATTTGTCGAAGCTTAAGCGCGATATGGTGCTGAAGAAGCTCGCGAAGACCCGGAAAGAGCGCGCGCTCCACGCAGCCTAGCTTGCGGGCGTGATCGACTCCGCCGCGCGGCGGCAGTCGGCGGCGCATTCCCGGCACATAGTCGCGCAGAGCCGGCAATGCTCATGGTCGTGCGTTTCGCACTCGGCCGCGCATTCCTCGCAAGCACGCGCGCAAAGTTCGAGCATCTCGACGAGCAAATGGTCGTTCGAACCGGTCCTGCGAAGACCGAGCCGGGTCGTCGTTTCGCAAATGTCCGCGCAGTCCGAGCACACGCGAATGCACTGGCTCATGTCCATGCCCTCCGCTGCGCAGGCGTCAGCGCAGGACAGGCACATTTTCGCGCAATACATGGCGTGGTGAACGGCATCGCCCAGAGCCTGATTGACGTGGCCGGACTTCACCACGTCAGGGTGAAGCGAAATCATCTTGCGTATGGACATGACGCTCTCCTTTTCTGGCCAACCCGGGGAAGGCGGCGATGTTCCGCTTGAGCCGGGGCGGCAGCGCGCGTAGGTTCGCATTTCGTTCCGCTTTGGGGAGGCTCGCTTGGACGAGTTGACGATCGGCTTTGTAATTCTCGCGCTCCTCGCAGGCGGAGTCATCGGCTGGCTGCTTGGAAGCCGTGGCGGCGAGCAGGGCAAGGCGACCGCTGAGGCCCTTCGTCTGCAGCTCGACGGCATTCGCGAGGAGCGCGATGCCGCGCGCGAGGAGGTTGAGCGGATCCGGTCCGCGAACGAGCTCACTGCGCGTGAATTGGCGGCGCTTCAGGCTGACGCCCGGAACTTCGACGCGCGGATGAAGGACCTGCAGGAATCCAAGGACGCCCTGATCCGCCAGATGCGCGAGGTTGGCGATCAGCTGCTCCAGAAGGCACAAAAGGATTTCCTGGAAAAGGCCGGCGAGCGATTCACCAAGGCTGACGAGCAGAGCGAGGCCAAGTTGAAGGCATTGCTTCAGCCGGTCGAGACGACTCTCAAGCGCTACGAAGAGGGCCTTCAGCGAGTCGAGAAAGAGCGGGTCGACCATTATGCGGGCCTGAAGGCGGTGGTGGAGCAGGTCCGCGAAGGGCAGGGACGGGTGCGCGATGAGACCCGCAATCTCGTCAACGCGCTGCGCTCATCCCCCAAGGCGCGCGGCCGCTGGGGCGAGCAGAGCCTTCGCAATGTGCTGGAGCAGGCCGGGCTCGTCGAGCATGCCGATTTCCAGACGGAAGTCAGCGTGGACACCAATGATGGACGGCTTCGCCCGGACGTGATCGTCAACCTGCCGGGCGGCCGCAAGCTTGTAATCGACGCCAAATGCTCCCTGAACGCTTTCCTCGACGCGTCGGAAGAAGCGGACGATGAGCGCCGTGCCGGCCACTTGCGCGCGCACGTCGCATCGATGCGCAATCATGCTCAGCAGCTTGGGTCGAAGTCCTACTGGGCGCAGTTCGAAGATTCGGCCGACTATGTCGTGATGTTCATCCCCGGTGAGCATTTCCTCACTGCCGCGCTGGAGCAGGATCATGGACTTTGGGAATGGGCCTTCGAGAAAAAGGTGCTTCTCGCGACCCCGACCAACCTCGTCGCCATCGCGCGGACGGTGGCCAGCGTGTGGCGGCAGGAAACGCTGGCCAAGGAAGCCGGCAAGATCGCTGCGTTGGGACGCGAGCTTCACAGCCGGCTGGCGACGATGGCTGATCATGTCGCGTCTGTCGGGCTCAACCTCGAACGCGCGAACAATGCGTACAACAAGATGGTCGGTAGCCTTGAGAGCCAGGTGCTGACGCAGGCCAAGAGGTTCGAGGAATATGGCGCCGGAAGCGCCAAGGAACTGCCCGACCTTTCTCCAGTGCAGGCGGTGCCCCGTACGATGACCAAGCTCGCCGGGCCGAAGCCAAGTGCGAATGAGGACGACGCGGCGGCCTAGCTGCGCACCAGTTCGATCGTTCCCGCGCTGCTGTCCAGCGTGACTCGATTGCGGTCAATCATCCGCACGGTCATCACTTGGCCGAGGATTGCTCCGCCTTGAGTCTCCCAGCTCATGTCGGGACAGGCCATCTTCGTGCCCATCACCGGACCGGCATCCAGCGTTGCGCCGGACTGCGTGTAGCTAGCACCCATCCCGTTGCAGCCGAACTTCGCGCTCAGCCGACCATCTTCGAACTGCATCGAAAAATCGTCTGTGCGCGGAGTCGGGCGCCCATTGACGGAAACCACTCGCCAGCGCGTCCGGTCGAGTGGAACGGCATCGCCGGGATCGGTCATCGGCGGCACGGGCTCGCCACGCTCGTCGAACGACGAGAAGAATGAAGACGCCGCTCCGCAGCCGCGATAGTCGCGGCCGTCGACCCGGACGCGGACGGTGTCGGGATAGGTTCGGTCGCTCATTCCGTCGGAGCAATTGGTGTGGGTGATGTTCACCTCGATCCGCGGTGTCCGGTAGATTTCACCGGCGAAACCGATGATCGGTTGCGGCGCGGGCTGTGTAACCGTGAAATTTGTGCCGCGGTCGGTGAACACGAGCTCGCGGCCGATGCGGAGATCCCAGAAGGGCTCGGTCCCGATGGCCCGATAGCGCTCCGCCGTCGGATAGGACGGGGGCGGCGGCGTCGGATAGCCCGGCTGCGGATAGGGCGGGTAAGGTTCCGGCGGGTAGGGCGACGAAGGCGGATAAGGCTCAGGCGGATAGCCGCCTCCGTAATAAGGATCGTCAATCGGGGCGCAGGCGGCGGCGAGCGCCAGCGGCAAAAGCAACGAGATCCGTTTCATTCCCGACTTCCCTTTCCTTTTCATGGGGCGTTCCGCCATGCGCTGCGGATGTGAAAAGACATAACGGCCGCCGCGATCGCCGCGTTGAGGCTGTCGGCCTTGCCAAGCATTGGCATCTTCACAAGCAGGTCGCATTCATCCTCGTATGCGGGCGGCAGGCCCTGACTTTCGTTGCCAATCAGCAGGAAGCAGGGTTGTTCGTACTCCGCATCCAGATAATCGGTATCGGTCTTCAGACTGGTCCCGACGAGCTGGCCCTTTCCTGAACGGAGCCAGGCGATGAATTCCTCCCACCGCGTAGTGGCGACTGCTTGGGTGAAGATAGCACCCATCGAGGCCCGCACCGCCTCGACCGAATAAGGGTCGGCGTGATCGTCGATGAGGATCAGACCTCCGGCCGCCACCGCATCGCTAGTGCGAAGGATGGTGCCGATATTGCCCGGGTCGCGAAGTGATTGCGCCACGATCCACAGCGGCGACGCGTCACGGTTGATAGAGGCCAATGAAGTGTCGGGTTGCCGAAAGGCCCCCAGGATCGCTTGCGGATTGTCCTTGCCGCTCATTTTTGAAAGGATCGCGGGTGTCGTTTCGATGACGTCAGCGCCCTTCGCTTCAGCATCCGCGACGATCGAGGCTGCGAGCGGGTGAAGCGGTTGGCCCCTGGCGAAGACCACGATCTCGGGCAGGAAGCCGCAGTCTCGGGCTTCGGCAATGATCCGCAAGCCCTCGGCTAGGAACAGTCCCTGGGACTTGCGCGCCTTCTTGTCCCGAAGCGCGCGTATCCGTTTGACGGTTTCGTTCGAAAAACTGGTGACCTCGCGTGGCATCGCTGATCCTTGCGTCGTGAGGGCCGCGCAGGGCAAGCCTTTGCTTAGGGAAGTGCCGCCAGATCCGGGTGGACGAAACTGCGCCTCGCGTCGACGCTGAACAGGCGCTCGCGCGACCAGAACCGCAGGGGCCAGTCGCGCTTTCCCATCGGAGAGTGAAGCAGTTCGTTGACCAGTTCGTGAATCGGCGCGCTTGGGTCGGCTTCATTGAGAAAAAGGCGAATTCCGTAGAGGTAAGCACGCGTGATTGTGTCGTGATAGCCCTCGGTGTCGCTATTCACGCCGCCGACGCTTTCATTGTAGCGGCGGATCAGCCCAGGGAGTTCGGTATCGAGGTCGATCTCCGGGCGCTTCAAGAGCAGATAGGTGGTTGCCGCGAGGTGAGCCTCGTGAGTCCATTCGGAGCGGGGCAGGGTGCGCGACAACAGGCCTTCGCCCACGCGGGCGACGGCTTCCTCACTGTCGAAATGGCGTACTGGCCAGGATTTAACGGCATCGGTCATTGGATCGGACCTTCTTGTCGAAGAGCCCGATCCAGAGATGACCGGGCGAGTCAGGCGGCGGCGCTGGCGGTTTGTTGCGGCCCCGCTTGCCTGACGCCTTCTTCCACGTGCGGAGCGAACTCGGCGAAATTCTCGACGAACAGGTCGACGAGCTTGGCCGCTGTGCGGTCATACTCGTCCTTGTCCGCCCAAGTGCTGCGCGGGTCGAGGATCGCGGTGTCGACACCCGGTACTTCTACCGGAACCTCGAACCCGAAGTTCGCGTCCTTGCGGAACTCGACTTGGTTGAGGCTTCCGTCGAGTGCGGCGTTCAAGAGCGCGCGGGTCGCCTTGATCGGCATGCGCTTGCCGACGCCATACTTGCCGCCGGTCCAGCCGGTGTTGACCAGCCAGCATTGCGCCCCTCCGTCGGCGATGCGCTTCTTGAGCAGATTGCCGTAAACGCTCGGCGGGCGCGGCATGAAGGCGGCGCCGAAGCAGGTCGAGAAGGTCGCCTGCGGCTCGGTCACGCCGATCTCTGTTCCGGCGACCTTGGCGGTGTAGCCTGACAGGAAGTGATACATCGCCTGGTCCGGAGTCAGACGCGAGATCGGCGGGAGGACCCCGAACGCATCAGCCGTCAGGAAGATGATCGTCGACGGCGGCGGCCCGAGATTCTCCCTGCTCGTGTTCGGGATGAACTCGATCGGATAGGCGCCGCGCGTATTCTCGGTCTTGCTGGCGTCGGTGAAGTCGAGCTCGCGAGTGACCGGATCCATCGCCACATTCTCAAGGATCGTGCCGAACATCTTGGTGGTCGCGTAAATTTCCGGCTCGCCCTCGGCCGAGAGGTTGATCATCTTGGCGTAGCAGCCGCCCTCGAAGTTGAAGACAGCCGTGTCGGACCAGCCATGCTCGTCGTCGCCGATCAAAGTGCGGCTGGCATCGGCCGACAGGGTGGTCTTTCCGGTGCCGCTGAGCCCGAAGAAGATCGCGCTCTTGCCGTCAGCGCCGATGTTGGCCGAGCAGTGCATCGGCATCACGCCCTGCGCCGGAAGCAGGAAGTTCAAAAGGCCGAACACGCCCTTCTTCATCTCGCCCGAATATTCGGTGTTGCCGATAAGGATCATCTTCTCCGTGAAGTTGACCGCGATCACCGTGTCGCTGCGGCAGCCGTGCCGCTCCGGGTCGGCCTTGAAGCTCGGCAGGTTGATGATCGTGTATTCGGGCACGAAGCTTGGCAGCTCGCTCGCATCCGGACGAACCAGCAGGGTGCGCACGAACAGGTTGTGCCATGCCATCTGCGTGATGACGCGCACGTTGACGCGATATTCAGGCTGGCTGCCGCCATAGAGGTCGGCGACGTACAACTCGTCCTTCGCCTTGAGCGCGGCGAGGAAGTCGGCCTTGAGCGTCGCCCAATGCTCGGTCGTCATCGGCTGGTTGATTGCGCCCCAGTTGATCGTGTCTTCCGTGGTTGCATCGCGAACGACATATTTGTCCTTGACGCTGCGTCCGGTGAACTTGCCCGTATCGACCAGCAGTGCACCGTCCTTGGTAAGTTGGCCTTCGCCCCGGCGCACCGCGTCCTCGACCAAAGGCGCGGTCGTCAGGTTCCAATGCAGTTCGGCGCGGGTTTCGATGCCCTGTGCATCCAGCTTGTGCGCAGGAATACGCTCGCTCACGTCGTGACTCCCCTTCATTTGGCCATAGGCGTGTAAATAGCATGAGGGCGGCGCCCCAATCGGACCGCCGCCACTCCCTTTGCTCGCTATACCGACGATTGCTGGTTCGGTCAAAACGCCTCGTCGCTTGTCACCCTCGCAGCGGCTCGGTATCGGCTGGTCTCGCTCGTGAAGGGTAGGGCATGAGTCACGCCATCGCGCTCGTCGACGACGACCGCAACATCCTTACTTCGGTTTCCATCGCGCTCCAGGCGGAAGGTTTCGTGACGCGCGTCTATTCCGATGGTGCAACCGCATTGAAGGCATTCGCCGAAAATCCACCCGATTTGGCCGTCTTCGATATCAAGATGCCACAGATGGACGGCATGGAACTCCTCCGCCGGGTCCGCGAGATGGGCGGCACCGTTGGTGCAATGCCGGTCATTTTCCTAACGTCGAAGGATGATGAACTGGATGAGGCACTCGGCCTCGCGATGGGCGCCGACGATTATATCGCCAAGCCGTTTTCGCAGCGCCTTCTCGTTGCCCGTATCCGCGCGATCCTGCGTCGCCGCGATCTCGAACGCGGGCAGGTGGCGAAGGAAAGCGAAGGCGCTGCCGAGGAATTGCTGGAGCGTGGGCGTCTCGTGATGGACCCTGCACGCCACAAGATCCTGTGGGACGGCAAGGACGTCACCCTGACCGTGACGGAATTCCTCATCCTCGAGGCGCTCGCGCAAAGGCCTGGAGTAGTAAAGTCGCGTAACCAGCTTCTTGACGTCGCCTATCAGGACGACGTCTACGTCGATGATCGCACGATTGACAGCCACATCAAGCGGATTCGCCGCAAGTTCCGCGCCGTCGACGACAAGTTCGACGGCATCGAGACCCTTTATGGCGTCGGTTACAAATTCAGCGAGGAATGACGAGAGCGACTTGGCCCTGACCTGGTCGGGGCGGTGGACGCTCACGCACCGCATACTGGCGGTGAACGTGCTGACACTCGTGATTTTCGCACTGTCGATTCTCTACCTCGATTCTTACCGCAACCGCATTACGGAAGAACGGCTTGATCGGCTGGATAGCGAAACCGCGATTTCCGCCGAAGCCATCAACCGGACGGCGAGCGGCGAGCGCGAGGCGCTTTTGAGTGAAATCGGCACGGCGAATGGTGCTCGGCTGCGGCTTTACGATGCCGCGGGGAAGAAAACCGCCGACAGTTTCGATATTGGCGAACCGGCGTATCGCTTGCGCGACCCGGCGACGGAAAAATGGCGCAAGGATGTTGCCCGGGCGCTCGATCGCGGTTTCAATTTCCTGGTTGGCGCGAAAACGCCGCCGGATTTCGCGGAACCCGCTCAAGACAGTGCCGGCGCCTGGCCGATCCTTGCTTCGGCCGGGCCGAAACCGGTTGTAACCATTCGCAACGCGCCGGACCTCACCCCTGTGTTCGTGAGTACGTCGCTGCTTGCCGACGGCTCCCGCCTTCTAGTCACCAAGAACGATCGTGACCTGACGCGAACCGTTCGCAGCCAGCGCGGCGCGCTGGGAATCGCCCTCGCTCTCGCGACGATCCTGTCGGTCCTGCTGTCGCTGTTCCTCGCCCGGACGATCGTTCGCCCGCTGCGAAGGATCGCGCTGGCCGCTCACCGCGTGCGTCTCGGCCGGGCGCGAGAGGTGCGGGTGCCCCGACTACCCTCGCGCCGCGACGAGATCGGCACACTGGCTCGGGCGGTCAGCGACATGAGCCAATCGCTACGCATGCGAATCGACAATATCGAGGCGTTCGCGGCCGACGTGACCCACGAACTGAAGAATCCGCTGGCATCGCTTCGAAGCGCAGTCGACAGCCTGGAGCGTGTCGACGATCCGGAACTGAAGCGGCAGCTGACCGACGTCATTCGCCAGGACGTCAACCGGCTCGACCGGTTGATCGGCGACGTTGGGGAGGCGGCGAGGACAGATGCCGAACTTGCCCGCGCCAGTTTCGAGGAAGTCGACCTCGGCCAGTTGATTGAACAACTGGTCGGGGTCTGGGAGCAACGCCGGGAAACGGGCAACGTTCGGATCGCCTTCGCACGTCCGCGCAAGGCCACAGCGGTGGTGATGGGCGAACCGGCACGGCTGGCCCGGGCGATCGACAATATCGTCGACAATGCCATCAGCTTCTCGCCGTCCGGCGGGTTGGTCGAAATTGCCGCAATCCATGTTGGCGACAACATCCTGATTCGAGTCGACGACGAGGGTCCCGGAGTTCCCGACGAGTTAAAGGAAGCCATCTTCAACCGCTTCCACTCGGTACGGCCGGACAGCGAGCTTTTCGGCCGGCACAGCGGACTCGGTCTGGCCATCGCGCGCGCCATCGTCGAAGGTCACGACGGGACCATCGATGTCGAGGATCGTACGGATGCGCCGAGCGGGGCGCGCTTCACCATCGTCTTGCCGGCGGCAGACCTGACGTGACCGCGCGGCTTTCCTCCGAGAACGTTCATGCCACGACCGTCGCAAAGGACGGGCGCGCGGTGATGCTGCTGGGACCGTCGGGCTCCGGAAAGTCGGACCTCGCGCTGCGGCTGCTCGACCATGGGTTCGCACTGGTCAGCGACGATCGAACGCTTCTTCGCCGCGACGGCGACCGGTTGGTCGCGTCGGCCCCGGCGACCATAAAGGGAAAGATGGAAGTCCGCGGGCTGGGGATCGTCGACATGCCGTGGGTGGACGACGTTCCGGTAGCGCTCGCCGTCGAGCTGGTCAGCGAAGTCCATCGCATGCCCGACGAAAGCCGTGAACGATCGTTCCTGTCCGTTCCGGTTCCGCTGGTAAGCATCGATCCGACGACTGCATCAGCCGCCGCGAAAGTGCGGCTGGCGATCGAACATTTCGGGATCAGGACGTGATGGACAAGACTTCCCGAAAGGGCCTCCCTCGTCTGCTTCTCGTTACGGGGATGTCCGGGGCCGGCAAGTCGACCGTGCTCGATGCGCTCGAGGATATGGGCTGGGACTGCGTCGACAACCTGCCAGTCGCACTGCTCGCGGACTTCGTTCACGGGGAGCGGCAATCCGGGCACAATGTCCCAGTCGCAGTCGGGATGGACGCCAGAAGCCGCGGCTTCGATGCCGAGAAGCTTCCGGACATCATTCGCTCGGTTGAGGGCGTCCGGCCGGAAATCCTCTATCTCGATTGCGCCGGCGCCGAACTCATTCGCCGATATGACGAGACTCGCCGCCGCCATCCGCTGGCCCCGGACCGGCCGGCCGAAGATGGGATCGCGCGAGAGCGGGGATGACCGCCGCGCTCCGCCAGGCTGCCGACTCGGTGCTGGACACGACCGAACTGACCCCGTCCGAGCTGCGCGAAGAGCTTCGCCGTCGCTACGGCGAGGACCGCGACCGACCGATCGTCACCATCGCGTCGTTCGGATTCGCGCGCGGCATTTCGCGCACCGCGGACCTGGTTTTCGACATGCGCTTTGTGGCGAACCCGCATTGGGTGGACGAGCTTCGGCCGCTCACCGGCCTCGACCAGGCGGTGCGCGACTATTGCGCGGGCGACCCGGGATGGGCCCAAATGATGGATTCGACGGAAGCGCTTCTCGCGGAACTGATTCCCCGCTATTGGGCCGCTGGCAAAACCTACCTGACGGTAGGTTTCGGCTGTACTGGGGGGCGCCACCGTTCGGTGGCTGCCGCGGTCGAAATGGCGGAGCGGTTGCACGCGGCGGGAATTACAGCGAATATCCGCCATCGTGACCTATCCTCCAGGCCGAGTGACAGCGTCGAGGATACCCGCCCGGATTCGGCGGGGGATAATTCGGGTGAGTGAATGATCGGATTGGTATTGGTGACCCACGGCCGCCTTGCGGTCGAGTTCATCACGGCACTGGAACATGTGGTCGGCCCCAGAAGGGGATCGAGGGCATTTGCATCGATGCCGACGACGACATGGAAAAGCGCCGCGGCGACATTGCCGAAGCGATCGAGAAAGTGAACGAAGGCGATGGGGTGATCATCCTCACCGACCTTTTCGGCGGCACACCGTCCAACCTGGCCATCAGCCTGATGAAATCGACCGACATCGAGGTGATTGCCGGGGTCAACTTGCCGATGCTGATCCGCCTCGAAGGCGCGCGAAAGGTGATGGGCGTTCGCGCCGCAGTTGCCGCGGCCCGCGAAGCAGGGCGCAAATATATCTCGGTAGCATCCGAGATTCTCGGCGAGGCCGCTGCTTGAGCGGCTGCCACCGGACCATCACCGTCAGCAACCGGCGCGGCCTTCATGCCCGCGCCAGCGCGAAATTCGTCAATCTGGTGCATGGGCTTCCGGCGTCGGTCGAGGTCGAGAAGGACGGCAATCGCGTGACCGGCACCTCGATCATGGGCCTGATGATGCTGGGCGCGGCAATGGGCGACGAAATCACCATCTACTGCTCGGGCGAGAGTTGCGAAGACGCGTTGCAGCAGCTCACCGCGCTTGTCGAAGGCAAATTCGGCGAGGAATGAACGGCGAAGGCAAGCTTGGTATGAGGCGGCCCTAGCGCGGAAGTTCGCAAAGTTTGCGACACGTTCCGGTATAATGCCTGCCGCAACTTTGGTACGGCATTTTAAGACTGCGGAAGCGATCCGCGGCGAGAATGAGCGGCGATCTCCATTGCTTGTCTTGCCTGCTGTAGGACAGATTTTTGCGTCAGTTTTGGATGGAAAGCTGACTCTAGGAGCGGTAGCGGAGGCCATGCCTTAATCGAGCGCGGGCTTGCCTGCGAGCTCGACAGGGAAGCTCGGTCCCAGGATTGGTAAACCGGTGGAGCCGAGTGGTAAGGGGACCCGTGGCAGGCCGTAAGGTTATTATCCCGGTCAGCCGATCATGGCGTAGCCGTCGACGTTCCTTGCGAGCACGTCCATCGGCACATTGCCGCCCTTGACCACCGCATCGTTGAACGCCCTGAGGTCGAAGCGCGAGCCAAGCGCCGACTGCGCCTTCGCCCGCTGGCGAAGGATCTCGCTATGGCCGACCTTGTAGCCGCAGGCCTGGCCCGGCCAGCTGCAGTAGCGATCGACCTCGCGCGCAACGTCTTCCGCGCCTGAGCCGATTTCGTCGACAAAGAACTGGACGGCCTGCTGACGTGACCAGCGCTTGGCGTGGAGGCCGGTATCGACCACCAGCCGGCAGGCGCGGAAGGCCAGGCTCTGCAGGTAGCCGAGCTTGCCGACCTCGAAATCATCATAGGCGCCAAGCTCGTCCATCAGTTGCTCGGCATAGAGCGCCCAGCCTTCGGAATAAGCGTTGAAAGACAGCAAGGTACGGATGAGCGGCAACTGGTTGGCATATTCGCCCTGCCACACGTGACCGGGAATGGCCTCGTGCGCGGCGAGGCTCGGCAAGTCGTAGCGGCGGTGCAGATCGGTCGTGTGGAGGTTGATCCAGAACTTGCCGGGAATGCTGCCGTCGATCGAGCCCGCGCCGCCATAGGCACCGGGCGCTCCCGGCTCTTCCTCGGGCGGCAAGCGCTTCACTTCCAGATTGGCACGGACGAGCGTGTTGAAACCGCGCGGGGTCAAACCGCGGAACTTCGAAATCCATTCGCCGATGTAGGCGAGAATTTCGGCGCGTCCGGGATCGCCTTCCTTGAACTTGTACTTGGGGTCCTTGGCGAGCGCGACCATCCGCTGCCCCACCGAGCCACTGTTATAGCCGTTGCGTTTCAGGATCGCGTCCATGCGCGCCTGGAGCTCGGCAAGCTCGCGGCGGCCCATCTGGTGGATTTCCTCCGGGCTCATGGCGGTCGTTGTCGAAGCCTTGAGCGCCCAAACGTAATAAGCGTCGCCGCCAGGACGCGCCCACATGCCGGGGTCCATCGTCGCTCGGGCCCGCTGCAGCTTCAGTTCTTCGAGCTGGAGTGCGAGGGCAGGGGCGATTTTACCGGTGACGATGGCGCGGGAACGCGTTTCCCAGCTGCCCGGAATGTCGCGGGTGCGGTTGACGAGGCTATCCACCAACCCGCCGCCTTTCCTCGCGTTGTCGAGGCTCTGGCCAAGCTGTCCGATCGCCTTGTCGAGCAGGAAGGCAGGAGGGACGAGCCCCTTGCCCCGTGCGTCGCGAATTCGCGCAAGTTCCCCGTCGAGCTGGAGCGCCATGGAGTCGAGCCGGGCGACATAGGCCTCGGCATCGGCGGCATTGGCAATCTGGTGGTCGGCATCGAGGAAACGCGGCGTATCGAGATAGGCGCCGACGTTCTGGATGACGACGTAGGGCGTGTTACGCCAGCTTCCGACCGCGACATCGCCGTACGGTTGGGCAAAACCTTCGAGCGAGGTGCGATAGGCCGACTTGATGACTTCGATGCTCGTGCGGGTGGAGGCATCGAGGGCGCGGGTGTCGAGCGTCTCGGCACGAGCAAGGTCGGCGCGAAGGATCGACGCGATCTTGTCCTGTCCCGCCGCCGAGCGGTCCTTGAGGCGTGAGCGAAGCGGCGCGCGGCTGCCCTTGTCGATACCGAGCGAAGTCGCCTGCTCCGGGTCGGTCCACAGGAGATTCTCGGCGATGGAGTCGAGAAGCGCCTGGGCGCTGGTCGGGCCGATTGCCCGCGAAGGAGTGGCAAGTGTCGAAGTGCAGCCCGAAAGCAGGGTTGCGCCTGCAAAGGCTCCAGTCCCGGCGAGCAATTCCCGCCGGCTAAGTTCACGCATCACGCTCTCCCACTGGCGCGGCCATTGTCCGCGCTCCACCGACACGAAGGCAATTGCCCTCGACGGAAATGATTTCGACGCGGTCGCCGGTGGCCGCCGGGCCGCCCCGCGCGGTCCATTCGCTGTCACCTAGCCGCACCCGGCCGCCATGCTCGTCGATCGGGTCGACGACGGTCGCCGTCCGGCCCACGAGGCGCCGCGCGGGATCGTTGAGTGAAATCGCCTGGTCGGCCGTATCTGGTTCGGCATACCAACGCTTACCGATCATCACTGCGAGGGCGGTGTAGATGACGAACAGGGCGAGCTGCGGCGCAAGCGAGAGGTCGAACAGCAAGGTGAACAATCCGGTCGCGATCGCCGCGACGCCGAGGAAGACAAGGAAGAAGCCAGGCGCGACGACTTCGGCGATCAGCAGGACGAGCCCGGCGATCGCCCACAGCCAGCCGTCGCTGAGGCCGAACATCTAGCGATTGTCCTTGGACGACGAGACGGTCGTGGTGATTCCGGGCGACGACTGGGCGTCCTTGCCGAGCACGTCCCTGGCGAGCTCGCCGATTCCGCCGAGCGTTCCGATCAGCTGTGTCGCCTCGACAGGGAAGAGGATGGTCTTGGCATTGGGCGAGGTGGCGAACTTGCCGAGCGCTTCGACATACTTCTGGGCGATGAAGTAATTGATCGCCTGGGTGCTGCCGTTCTCGATCGCGTCGCTGACCGACTTGGTCGCATTGGCTTCAGCCTGAGCGGCGCGCTCGCGGGCCTCGGCCTCGCGAAAGGCAGCCTCCTTCATGCCCTCGGCCGCCAGGATCTTCGATTGCTTCTCACCCTCCGCTTCGAGAATCGCGGCCTGGCGAAGGCCCTCCGCCTCCAGGATGGCGGCACGCTTCTCGCGTTCGGCCTTCATCTGGCGTGCCATGGCGTTGGAAATATCCTGCGGCGGACGAATGTCCTTCAGCTCGACGCGGGTGATCTTCACGCCCCACGCCTCGGTGGCATGGTCGACGACGGCGAGCAGACGGGCGTTGATCTCGTCGCGCTTCGAAAGAGTTTCGTCGAGGTCCATAGAGCCCATGACCGTGCGCAGGTTGGTGGTCGAGAGCGCCATGATCGCCGAATAGAGGTCACTCACTTCATACGCGGCCTTGGCGGCATCGAGGACCTGGAAGAAGACCACGCCATCGACCGCGACCATGGCGTTGTCCTTGGTGATGATTTCCTGGCCCGGAATGTCGACCACCTGCTCCATCACGTTGATCTTCCGGCCGACCCGGTAGACGAAGGGCGTGACGAGGTTCAGGCCGGGCTCCGCGACGCGAACGAACTTGCCGAAGCGTTCGATGGTGTAGCGATGGCCCTGGTGAACGATCTTGACGCTCATCATCACGATGAGCAGAGCCAGGACGACGAGCACTGCCAGAAAGGTGGTCATGGTTATTTCCCCGCTGAATTGCGGCATGATGCAAAACCGGAACGCCTCGGGGAAGGAAAATCGGCGTGACGTCTGATCTTTTCGACCGTCCGGCGATGTTGTTCCTGCCGGCGAGCAGGGCAGGGGCGATCGTCCGGGCGCGCCAGTCCGCCGCCGATATTGTTGTCCTCGACCTTGAGGATGCGGTCCGCGACGAGGACAAGGAAGCCGCGCGTGACGCCGCCATGGCTGCGGTTGCAGGCGAAGCCGAGCCGTGGCCGATTCCGCTATTCATCCGAATCAACGGAGTTGGAACCGTGCATCACGGCCCGGACCTTGCGGCGGTGCTGCATTCGCCGGTCCGCCGGGTTCTCGTGCCGTCGGTTGGCAAGGCGGCCGAATTGCATGGGGTCGCCAGGATTGTCGGCCAGCCGGTTGCGGCGATGATCGAGACCGCCGAAGCGGTCATGAACATCCGCGAGATCGCGCATGAAGCCTCTGCGCTGGTCGTCGGCACCAACGATCTTTCGGCCGAACTGCGGCTCCCGGCGGCGGCGGGACGGGGCGCACTAATCACTGCGTTGCAGACCGTGGTCCTTGCCGCTCGGGCGGCGGGAAAGCCGGTGTTCGACGGCGTTTTCAACCGGCTCGACGATGCCGAAGGGTTCGCGGCTGAGGCGCGGGAGGGGAGGTCGTTCGGCTTCGACGGCAAAAGCCTCATTCACCCCGATCAGATTGCACCGTGCCGTCTTGCCTTCGCGCCGACTCCGGACGAAGTTGCCCGCGCCGAGCGGCTGGTCGCGGCGGCGACCGGTGGAGCCGAGCGATTCGAAGGACAGATGATCGAGCAGATGCACGTGGACGCTGCGCGGCGGTTGCTGGCGCGGCGCTGAAGCGCGCGTACATTGCGGGCGCGCTTTTTGCCGCGGCCTGCACCCCCGTCGCTCCGGCCCCTGAACCGGAGCCGGTGATCACCGCGATCGCCGACTCCGAGATGCGGGGCCTCATCGCGACCCTGGCCAGCGATACCTTCCTGGGCAGGATGTCGGGCACGGAAGGGGAAAAGAAGACGATCGCCTATATCGCCGGCCAGCTGAGCGCCTATGGCGTTTCGGCAGGGATGCCGGATGGCTCCTATTTTATGCCCTTCGCCATCCCGGCCCAGAAGAAAGCAGTCCCGAAGGACGCCCCGGGCTACCCAGGCGGACAGGTGGAATTCCATCGGGTCATGAACGCAATGGGCGCCACCGGCAGCAACAACGTCGTCGGCAGGGTCGCCGGCCGAAATCCCGACGGCAAGGCTGTGGTGCTGATGGCGCATTGGGACCATCTTGGCCTTTGCCGTCCGGCCGGCGAGCCCGATCGCATCTGCAACGGCGCAGTGGACAATGCCAGCGGCACGGCGGCGCTTCTGGCGGTCGCTGCGCGCGTCTCCAGGATGAGGCTCGACCGGGATGTATGGTTTGTTTTCACCGGAGCAGAGGAATGGGGCCTGCTTGGAGCGAAAGCATTCGCCGAAAAGCCGCCGCTTCCGCTCGGTGCGATTGTTGCCGGTTTTAACCTCGACACGATCGCGGTCGTGTCTGCGGGGATGCCCGTCGCCATGGTGGCGGAGAAGAATTCGCCGCTCGTTCCACTAGTGAAGGACGCCGCTATCGCAGTCGGTCGTAGCTGGGACGGCGATGACGAAGCTGCGCCATTCATTGAACGGCAAGACGGCTGGCCGCTTACCCAGAAGAAGGTGCCAATGGTCATGGCCGGCGGAAGCTTCAGCGATATGAAACGCTTACAGGCCTTTTTGGGCAAGGACTATCACGGGCAAAACGACGAACTGACAGTTCACACCGACCTTGGCGGGGCCGTCGAGGATGCCAATCTACATATCGAGCTCGTACGTCGGGCCGCGTCGCGTAGCTTCCAGCCGAAGGCCAACTGAGAGCGCCGCCCTTGGCGAATCGCCTCAACATTGGCATGGGCCGATATGGCCCGACCGAATCACCACGACATCCCGCTTGGTCTCACCTTCGACGACGTGCTGCTTCAGCCCCGCGAGTCGAGCGTCCTTCCAAGCCAGGCGGACACGCGCAGTTTCCTGACCAAAGCGATTCCGCTTAACATCCCGATCCTGAGCTCCGCGATGGACACGGTGACCGAAGCCGACATGGCGATCGCCATGGCTCACCTTGGCGGAATCGGAGTCCTCCATCGCAACCTCGAAATCGATGACCAGTGCGCAGCGGTGCGTGCCGTGAAGCGCTTCGAAAGCGGGATGGTCGTCAACCCGATCACCATGCGGCCCGACCAGACCCTGGCCGAGGCGCTGGAGCTGATGAGCGCCAACAAGATCAGCGGCATCCCCATCGTCGAGGTGTCTGGCAAACTTGCGGGCATCCTTACCAACCGTGACGTCCGTTTCGCCGAGAATCCTGAGCAGCGCGTTAGCGAGCTGATGACCCATGACAACCTGGCGACGGTTCCGCAGGGGACCAATCAGGAGGATGCACGCCGGATCCTGCATCAACGGCGGATCGAAAAGCTGCTGGTCGTCGACGAAGGCGGCCATTGCGTCGGCCTGATTACCGTCAAGGACATCGAAAAGTCCGTCGCAAGCCCGCTTGCAACCAAGGATCTGGAAGGGCGTCTTCGGGTCGCGGCAGCGACCACTGTGGGCGACAAGGGCTTCGAACGGAGCGAGGCGCTGATCGACGCGGGTGTCGATTGTATCGTCATCGACACTGCTCATGGGCACAACCGCGACGTCGCCGCAGCGGTCGGTCGGGTAAAGGCCGTTTCCAACGCGGTCCAGGTGATTGCCGGCAACGTCGCGACCGCAGATGCTGCGAAATCCCTGGCCGATGCCGGGGCGGACGCAGTAAAGGTCGGTATCGGGCCGGGCTCGATCTGCACGACCCGCATCGTCGCCGGAGTGGGCGTTCCGCAACTCACCGCCATCATTCACGCCTCCGAAGCGGCGGCGAAAGCCGGAATCCCAGTCATTGCCGATGGTGGAATCCGCACCTCGGGCGACATTGCCAAGGCGCTCGCAGCTGGCGCTTCCACAGTGATGGTCGGCTCATTGCTGGCTGGCACGGAAGAAGCGCCCGGCGAGACGTTCCTTTACCAGGGCCGCGCCTACAAGGCCTACCGCGGCATGGGCAGCGTCGGCGCCATGGCGCGCGGGTCGGCCGACCGCTATTTCCAGCAAGACATCAAGGACCAGTTGAAGCTGGTGCCGGAGGGGATCGAGGGCCAGGTGCCGTACAAGGGCCCGGTGCGGGACATCATCCATCAGCTGGTCGGCGGCGTGAAGGCGGCGATGGGCTATACCGGAAGCTCAAGCATCGACGAGTTGCAGGACCGCGCGCAATTCATCCGGATCACGAATGCCGGTCTCAGCGAGAGCCATGTCCACGACGTCGCCATCACCCGCGAGGCGCCGAACTATCCGACGCGTTAGGCCATGACTCCCGCAGCGCGGGTCCAGGCCGCGATCGAGATTCTCGACGCCGTCATCGCTTCGGCCCTTGACGACGGGCCGCCGGCGGACGCCATTGTCAGCAGTTACTTCAAGACGCGGCGCTATGCCGGGTCGAAGGACCGGCGAGCGGTGCGCGAGCTAGCGTTCGCCGCGATCCGAAAGGTCGCGGAACGGCCGATGAGCGGGCGGGCGGCGATGCTCGCCCTCGCCAGCGGTGACAATGAACTGGCGGCGATGTTCGACGGTTCGGCGCACGGACCAGCGACAATTTCGGCTGGTGAGGAGGCCGCCGAGAAAGGGCTGGTTCCCAAATGGGTCGAGGCCGAGCTTTCGCCGCTGGTAACCCCGATGAATATCCGGCCCTGTTGGAACGGGCGCCCCTCGATCTCCGGGTGAATGTCGCCAGGCTGTCCCGCAAGGAAGCACAGGCCAAGTTCGACGACGCATCGCCAACGCCGCTGAGCCCGTGGGGCCTGAGGTTGCAGGCCGAGACGCGTATCGACCAGCATCCGGCGTACCTCGCGGGCGAGATCGAGGTCCAGGACGAGGGAAGCCAGCTGATTGCGCTCGCCTGTGGACCGGTGGACGGCATGCGAGTCCTGGATCTGTGTGCGGGTGCGGGTGGCAAGGCGCTGGCGCTTGCTGCCGCAGCGCCTGGGGCCACGATCCTGGCCACCGACACTAATCGCGCGCGGCTGTCGAGACTTCCGGCTCGGGCCGAGCGTGCTGGCACGAATATCGAAACGCGCCTTCTCGACGGAGGCCGCGAAGCCGCGCAACTCGCAGAATTTGAGAAAAGCTTCAACGTCGTGCTCGTCGATGCGCCATGCAGCGGCTCGGGGACGTGGCGGCGCAATCCGGAGGGGCGATGGCGGCTGACTCCAGATCGCCTGGACCGGGTACTAGGCATCCAGTCCCGGCTGCTCGACATTGCCGCCCCGCTGGTCAGGCCTGGCGGATCGTTGGTCTATGCCGTGTGCTCGATGCTTGCGAGGGAAGGTGCGGGTCAGGTCGAAGCATTCTTAGGGCGCCATTCATCTTGGATCGCGCAGGATACTTTGACGACGATCGGACGTTCGGATGGAAAAGGCCGTTTGCTAACACCGGCTTACGACTCGACTGACGGCTTTTTCGTCGCCACTATGACCGCGCCGTGATACGTTTCGGCGCGATGGTATGGAGAATTTGATGCGCCTGTCGCCTCTTGTCTTGCTCTGCGGTCTTGCTGCCTCCTCGATGGCGGTGCCCGTTTCCGGGCAGCGCGCCGACGACCAGATCAATCCGCAGTCGGTTGAGCTGTTGAAGAAAGGCGAAGCGCTTGCGGCCCAGGGCAGGTTCGTCGAGGCGGATGACGCTCTGGAAACGGCGCTGGTCCTCGATCCGAAGAACCGGGCCGTATTCGTCGCCATGGCCAATGTCGCGATGAAGCAGAATCTTTACGGCCAGGCGATCCGCTTCACCAACCGGGCCTTGCAGCTCGAGCCGACGGATCGCGCCGCACTCGCGCTCCAGGGACAGGCGATGGTCGAGGCCGGCGCCACTGCTCGCGCGAAGGAGACCCTCGCCAAGCTTCAAAAGCTGTGCACATCCGGCTGCCCCGAGGCGGCGGCGCTGAGCGCGGCGATTACACGCGGGCCGACCCTGGCTGCCGCCAAGACCCCGTCAAAGACCAAGAAGAACTAGTCAGCCCGCATCAAGGCGCCGCGCGACTGCGACGAATTCCGCAACGCTGAGGGTTTCCGCGCGCCTCTGCGGATCGATCCCTTCCGCCTCAAGCGCGTCCAGCGCTCCCGGCAAACCCTTCAGGCTTTGACGCAGCATCTTTCGGCGCTGGCCGAATGCGGCGGCCGTCAGGCGCTCGATTGTCGCGGACCTTACGCCGGCGGGAACCTCGGTGGGCACAATGTGTACGACTGCGCTCATCACCTTCGGAGGTGGTACGAAGGCGGATCGATGAACGAGTTGTGCGATGCGCGCCTGGCTGCGCCATTGCGCGGCGACCGACAGCCGGCCGTAATGCTCGCTGTCCGGCCTGGCGACGATCCGCTCCGCAACCTCTCGCTGGAACATCAGAGTGAGAGAAGCCCACCAAGGCGGCCATCGATCGCCGCCGAGCCAGCGCAGGAGCAGCGCGGTCCCGACGTTGTAGGGGAGATTGGCAACGACATGAGCGCCGGTTCCGACAAGTCCCTGCTCGTCGATTTCCAATGCGTCGGCTTCGACGATCGTAAGCTTGCCGGAATACTCGGCCTCAAGCTCGGCAAGTGGCGCGAGGCAGCGCCGGTCTCTCTCCACGGCGACGACCTGTGCGCCGGTGTCCAGCAAGGCCCTCGTCAGGCCACCCGGGCCCGGACCGACCTCATAGACAGCCCGGCCGGCGATATCGCCGGGAATGGCCGCGATCCGCGCCAGCAATTGCCTGTCGAGTATGAAATTCTGGCCTAGCGCCTTGCTCGCACTCAGCCCGTAGCGCGCAATGACCGAACGGAGCGGTTCGGTTTCACTCATGCATCCGCCGAATCGAGGCGACTGCCGACGCACGCGTGGGCCATCAGGATCGCGGCTGCCATCGCCCGCGGATCGGCGCGATCCTGCCCCGCAATGTCGAACGCGGTTCCGTGATCGGGGGAGGTTCGCACGATGGGCAGGCCGAGCGTGATGTTCACACCGTCCTCGAAATGCAGCGCCTTGAGCGGAATGAGTGCCTGATCATGATACATGCAAAGCGCCGCGTCATAGCGGGATCGGGCTGCAGCGTGGAACATGGTGTCCGCCGGAAGCGGCCCGACGACGTCCCACCCATCACTCCTCAGCATGTCGATTGCGGGAAGGATGATATCGATCTCCTCCCGCCCCAGGGCGCCACCCTCACCGGCGTGGGGATTCAATCCGGCAACCGCGAGCTTCGGTTCGGCAATCCCGAAATTGCGTTGCAATCCGCGAAGGGTGGCGCGCCCGCGAGCGGCGATCAAGGCCGTGCTGAGCTGCGCCGGAACTTCGGCAAACGGCACGTGCGTCGTGACCGGAACGGTCCGGAGCGTGGGTCCGGCCAACATCATGGCGACGTTGGACGCGGAAATTCCGCATCGCTCGGCGACGAACTCGGTCTGGCCGGGGTGAGAAAAGCCGATTCCGTACAGCTGCACCTTGCTTACGGGGCCGGTGACGACGGCTTCGGCCATGCCCGAGCGAGCAAGGCCGACAGCAAGCTCCAGGGAGTCGAGCGAGCAATGCGCTCCAGAACCGCTGGGCTGCCCCGGAAATGTCGGATCGGCGGCCGCGACATGCAGGACGGGAAGGCCGATGTCGAACGCGGAATCCGCATCGCGAATGTCGTCGATCACCTCAATTGGGCCGTCCCAGACCTGACCTACGGAGCGCGCGTCGCCCACAGCGACGAACGGAGGGAGACCAAAGGAGTCGCGATTGTCCCAGCATTTCGCGACAACTTCCGGCCCGATCCCGGAAGGGTCGCCAAGCGCAATCGCCAGGGGACGGGTCGCAGCGCCAGCCATAGCCCCGTTTACTCCCGGGCCTTAGCGGAAGTCGATGACCGCGTCCCGGCGAAGGTCGCGCAGGTAGCGGCGGGCGCGGAGATTGACCCGCTCCTCGTTCATCTGTGCGAACACCTGGTCGTAGGTCGGCATGCTCGGGTCCGCCTCATCGCGTCCGCAAAGGACGAGCACCCGAACGCCTTCATCAAGCGAGCCGATCGGCTGGGTCGCCTGGCCAATTTGCATGCCAATCATCATCTGCTGGAGAACGGGCGGAAGCTCGCGGAGCTTGACGTCGTCGGCCTCGACCACCTCGGCCTTGAACTCCGCAGCCATTTTTTCCGCGCCGCCGCAGCCGCCGATGTTGCGGGCGGCCTGCGCGAAGCGCGCGACGATCGGTTCGGCCGTCTGCCGGCTCGTTCCGGCTGGGAAGTTGATCGACACCTGCTTCAGCGTCAGTACAGCGTTGCGCGGATCTGCTGTCAGGATCTTGCGGACATCCTGTACGGCGATGATCGAAACGCCACCCGGAACCGGGATTGGCGAGGAAATCTGGCCCGGGTTCATTTGCCGCATCGCATTGGCGATAGGCTCCGGAAGCTGTTCTGGACGCACCCAGCCGAGGTCGCCGCCGACGGCTGCGGTAGAAGCCTCGGAATATTGCCGGGCATAGGCAACGAACGAGCCGCCCTGGCGGATCTGCTGCACGAGCTGGGCGGCATTGGCCTGCGCCTGCTGCATGGTCGCCGATGTCGCGGGAAGGAAAATCTCGCCGACGCGATATTCCTGGGTGCCCTTGGACGCTTCGAGCCGATCGAGGACGGCCTTGACCTCGTCCTCACCGACGCTCGATCCGCTTTCGATTTTCGCGCTTTGGAGACGCCGCCACGCGATTTCGCCCTCGATCTGGCGGCGGACCGTGCGGATGGAGGATCCACGAGCCTTGAGATACTCGGCCATCTGCTCGGGCGTTTGCTTGACGTTGCCGGCAACCCGCGCAACCGTGCGGTCGATTTCCGCGTCGGTAATCTCGATCTCGGCTGTCTTCGCGGCTTGGATCTGAAGCGTTTCGTCGATCAGGTTGCTGAAAACCTGCTGGCGGAGGCGCTCAAGCTCTTCGCCCTGCGGCGGGCGCTGGCTGGCGATCAGCAGGAACGCCAGGCGCTGGTTGATGTCGGTTTGGGTGATGACCTCGCCGTTGACGATGGCCGTCGCCTTGACGACATCGGGCATCCGCGTGCCGAACACCGTAACCTCGGACGGGAGGTTCAATGGACTTGTGCTGTTGGCCGGGGTGGTCTGGGCGATCGCGACGCCAGCGACACAGGCCGTAATTCCCGCGGCCAGCAACGTTGCCCGGCTCTTGCTCATCATCGATCCCACCCTCGAAATTCCTTGCTCGTCAATGTTTTGGAAGACTTGCCTTGGTCATCGCCCGCTGAACGCAAGCTTAGCGGCCCATCCCCTTGAGAGAGAACCTCAAGGCAAAGGTATTGCCTTTCCGGAACTCGCCGATGCGCTCATAGTCGCGCTTCCATGAGACTCCAACCTCCAAGCATTCGTCTTCGTAGGTCAAGCTCAGGCGGTGGCGGACCGGTTCATAGCCGTCCGCAAGGCTCAGCGGATCTTCGTCAGCGCCGGTAAGGTCGATGACCGTCGAACCGAAGACCGACCAGTAGCGCGCGAACTTGACCCGGGCGGCAAGCCGCACCTCTTCCTTGTCGCGCAAATCCTCGATCGTCGAACCGATGTCGCGGTTGAGCTTGAGATAGCCGATCTGCGCATAGGTTTCGTAGCTGCCAATCGTCAGGTCGAGCTCGTTCCTGCGTGGCGCGAGATTGTCCTTGTCGAAGCGATACCGGTGGGTGAGGTCGATGAAGCTACCGAAGCGCAATCGTGTGCGGCCAACGATGTCCGACCAGCGGTCGGTCAGTCCCGTGCCGTCCGGGAAGATGCTGGGCTTTCGAGTCAGGCGATAGCTCTGACCGATGACAGACTGTAGCGAGAAGTTCGGAAGGTCGAGCGTCCACTCCGCGCCATAGGTGATGCGCGAACCGTCTTCCCAGCGGTCGTACCCTGGGAAGCGGTTCAATGCGAATAGGTTCGAGTCTTCGAGGTCCACGGACCGTGCGTCCTCGTTCGGGATATCGAGGTTCGGTGTTGGCGGGGTGAGCACGACCTGGACCCTGGGAGTCAGCCTCTGGGTTCCGCCGAACGCCGGGCCGATGAACGGCCATTTGGCGTCGGCCGCGAGCGCCCCAATCCCCCGGAAATGCCAGCCATTCTCCCCGGCATAGGCATCAACCGCCGTCTCTTCGGCTTCGCCGGTGTGATAGACGTCACCGCGACCGAACGCGGTCAGCGTCAATTCCTGGCCGAATCGTGTCAGGCGGCTGATGTCCCATCGTGCGCTGGCAAAGGCGCGCTGTGTGTCCTGACCGTCGATCCGCATGATCGCCAGGCTGTTGCCTTGAACCTCGAACCGTCCGCCAAGCCATGGATCGTCGAAAAGAAAGCGCGCATCGATTGCCGGAAGCGCGATCGGGATCTGCTTTTGCACATCGTCGACGCGAAGACCCTGAAAAGCCCAGGCCGCGATGGAAATGTAGCTGTCGGTGTCGATCCGTTCGAGATCGAGGAAATTCCGCAGCACGTCGTCCCGGCTGATGTCATAACGGCGAAGGACGGTCTTGTCGCTTGCGACCCTGAGCGAGCCCGTCAAACTCCAAGAGGGATCGAACTGAAATTTCCCGTTGCCTTCGAAATAGGCCCGGATGTCCTCGCGGTCCGTGGGAGTAGGGTCATTGGGATCGGGGTCGTCGACCTCACCGTAAGTCAGGAAGCCGCCGAGCTGGTAGGCCCCGTTGGCGGTGAGATGTCGGTACTTGCCCTCGATAGCCGGAGCGGTCTTTGAATAAATGTGCGGCGTGACCGTCAGGTCGCGATTGGGCGCGAGCCGAAAATAATAGGGCAACGCAAGCTCGAGCCCGTTCGAGTTCGAAACGGCGATGTTCGGAATGAGGGCCCCGGTGATACCGCCGTCGTCGCTTCGCGAGCCGATGCTGAAAATCGGGAGCAGGGGGATTGCGACCCCGAAAAGGCTGAGCCTTCCGCCCTGAAAGCGGATCCGGCCGCTTTCCGGATCCTGGATGACCCGAGCGGCATTGATCTTCCAGCTTGGATTGCGCGGGCAGCCATCCGCGGTCGTGATCGGGCAGGGCGAGTAAACGGCGTTCTCAAGGACCGTCCGGCCACCTTGCCGGCTAGCGCTCGCTGCCGCGATGCGGCCGCCGCTTTCGAGGACGACGAGGAGATTGTCGATGGTCCCGTCGCGAAGGTCGTCCGTCAGGGTTACCTTGTCGCCGACTAGTTTGTCGCCTGCGGGGCTGACGACGACGACGTTGCTTTCGGCGACGACTTCACCGGTCTTGCGGGTCCAGGTAACCCGGTCAGCGGCGAGATAGTTGCCATCGCTGTCCATCCGGACGCGGCCTTCGGCGAAGATCACGTCCGCCTCGCTGTCGTATGTCACGCGATCGGCGGAGAAATTCACATTCCGGCCGTCCGCCACTTGCACAGGAGACTCGGTCGTAGGACCGGCATCGGGGTGACCTCGGCCTGCGCGGTGGCCGAATAAGCGGGCGCTGCGAAGAGTGGCAGCGCCGTGCAACACATGATCTTCAGCGCTGAACGCACGTCCTTGCAACCCGCCCCGGAAATTCAATCCAGTGGTGCCTATTGCACCCTTGCCGAATCTCGGCAATCCGGATTGCGGCAAGGTGAGGGATAACCGCCTTTGCATATCGGGGCCGCCGTCCTTAAAGGCACGCTCAACGCATCCTCCCGATCATCAGGAACCTATTCGCAATGCAGATCCATTTCGCCGACAGCCGACCGTCCGGGATTATGCCTTGGTCATTCCCGCCTCCGCCAAGACGCGGCCAGGGATCGAGGGCCTGTCGGGCGATCGCGCCTCGGTCGAGGCCGCGCTCAAGCGCCAGCGCTTCGACGGCGAAAGCGGCAGCGTCGGTGAAGCCTATCTGTCGGAAGATGGCGGCCGCAGAATCTTGGTAGTCGGGATCGGCGATTCACTTGACGCGAAGGCCGCGGAAAAGCTCGGCGGAACAACGGCCGCGCGTTTGTTCGCTTCAGGTGAAACCCATGCCGTCATCGACCTTGGCGGCTTCGATTTCGACGCCGACGCTGCGGCCCGCGTTGCGCTTGCAGCAGAACTGCGCAGCTGGCGCTACGACCGCTATCGCACGCGCCTGAAAGACAAGCAGAAGCCGACCCTGGCCAGAGTGACCATCGTCGGTGCCGGCGCCGACGCCGGCAAGCGCTGGAAGGACCGTTATGCGGCTGTCGCGCAGGGCGCCGCGCTGACCCGCGAACTGGTCGCGGAGCCGCCCAACATCATCTATCCCGAAAGCTTCGTGTCGCGCGTCAAGGCGAATACGGAAGGCCTGGGTCTGGAGATCGAGGTCTTGAATGGGCCGGCGATGGCCAAGCTTGGCATGGGCGCGCTTCTCGGCGTTGCGCAAGGCTCGGTCCGTGAGCCCCGCCTGCTCGTGATGCGCTGGAACGGTGGTGCCAAGGATGAGGCCCCGGTTGCGCTTCTCGGCAAGGGCGTGACGTTCGATACCGGCGGGATTTCCATCAAGCCGGCCGCCGGCATGGAATCGATGAAGTGGGACATGGGCGGAGCGGGCGCCGTCGCCGGCGCGATGATGGCGCTGGCCGCACGCAAGGCGAAGGCGAACGTCATCGGCGTGTGCGGCCTCGTCGAGAACATGCCGGACGGAAACGCCCAGCGCCCCGGTGACGTCGTGACGTCTATGAGCGGACAGACCATCGAAGTGATCAACACGGACGCGGAAGGCCGCCTGGTACTTTGCGACGTGATGACGTGGGTGCAACGCACGGCGAAGCCGCGATTGATGGTCGATCTCGCGACACTGACCGGTGCCATGGTCATCACCCTGGGTCATGAATATGCGGGCATCTTCTCGAACAATGACGAGCTTGCCGACCAATTGCTAAAGGCGGGGCGTGACACCGGCGACCAGCTATGGCGCCAGCCGCTCGGCGAAGCCTACGACCGCCTGATCGATTCCCACATCGCCGACATGAAGAACGTCGGGCCGCGCGAGGCCGGATCGATCACCGCCGCCCAGTTCCTGCAACGCTTCGTCGAGAACGACACGCCCTGGGCGCACCTCGACATTGCCGGAATGGCTTGGTCGGACAAGGACAAGACGACGTACGGCAAGGGCGCGACCGGCTATGGGGTGCGCCTGCTCGACCAGTTCGTCGCGGACGTCGCGGAAGGCTGATCGTCGCCGCCGTGCGGATCGACTTCTACCAGCTGGGTTCGGAAGTCAGCCCGTACGGGGTCATCGCGGCCTTGTGCTCCAAGCTTATCGCCGATGGCGAGCGGCTGCTGATCGTTGCCGGGGAAGAATCTATGCTGGCGCGCCTCGACCGGCAATTGTGGTCGCATTCCCCGTCGAGCTTCCTTCCGCATGCGCTTTCGGGTGGGGCTGACGACAGCCGGCAGCCGATATTGCTATCGACCGGGGTCGACGCTCCGAACGCGGCGCGCAACCTGCTTCTCGCCGACGGCCGCTGGCGCGAGGCCGCCCAGCATTTCGACCGGACATTTTACTTGTTCGACGATGACAGCATCGAGGAGGCGCGGGCCGCCTGGCGATCGTTGGCCGGAAAATCGGAGAGCGAGCGTCACTATTGGGCCAACGTGGACGGGAAATGGGTCGAAAAGGCCTGATCCTTGCGTCGCCCCGAACGGACCGCTAGGGGCGCGGCCAATCCCTACACACCCCAATTTCAACGGAGCGAACAATGGCCGTCAGCCGCACCTTCTCGATCATCAAGCCGGACGCAACCCGCCGCAACCTGACCGGCGCGGTCACCAAGATGCTGGAGGAGGCGGGCCTTCGCGTCGTCGCGTCCAAGCGCATCCACATGACGAAGGACCAGGCCGAGGGCTTTTACGCCGTTCACCGCGAGCGCCCCTTCTTCAACGACCTCGTCACATTCATGACCTCGGGTCCGGTCGTCGTGCAGGTTTTGGAAGGCGAAGACGCCGTGAAGCGGAACCGGGACATCATGGGTGCAACCAACCCCGAGAACGCCGATGAGGGTACGATCCGCAAGACCTATGCGGAATCGATCGAGGCCAACTCGGTCCATGGCTCCGACAGCGACGAGAATGCGAAGATCGAGATCGACTATTTCTTCAAGCCGGAAGAGATCGTCGGCTAAATCGTCCGGGGACGATTTTACGTTGGCGATCGTAGGCTAATTGCCTTTCGCGGTGGCTTCCGCGCGAAGCCACCGCCATTCTTCCATGGTGTCGGTGCGGCGGCTTTTTTCTGCTGCGATGCGGATCGCATCTTTCGACGTCGCGCGACATTCCGGCCCGATTCCCGGATAGGGAACGATATCGGCGTTCTGGTTCGCCTGGGTTCCGCATTCGACCACCCAGATCGATGCCGCCGAGAACAGCCCGTCCGGCCCGATCTGGTGGGGTTCGACGCCGAAAAAGCCGTAATAAGCTCTTTGCGGCTCTTTCGCCGTGTCGACCCATCGCGCCTGCGCGATGATCGGCTTGCCGGCAGCAAAGAAGCCGCCGAGGACTTCCACCTGCTTCTTCCCGTCGCTCAGGAGCATCTCCGCGCCCTGATCGCGGACGACCATCCACATCGCGCAGTCCGGCCAGACTGCCTCCGCCTCTTGGGTGTCGAATTCACATCCGCGGTTCGAGGAGAGCCAGAGGCCGTTGCGCGGAGCCAGCGATGCCCGGTCCGCTTCGGTATAGATCGGCGTTTCGGAGATCAGCATATTGCAGGCGCCGAGCGCCGGCAGGAGAAGTGCCAGCATCATATGCCGGCCGGATGTCATGCTCTCGCTATTCCCGTTATCCGAAGCGATCTGCCGCTGAAAAGGCCGCCATCGACCCAGCCGTAACTCAACCGGTAACGCTGGGAGGCCGTACGGCTTTCCCCATGCTCTATATAACGCGCCTTGACGGTCATCGTCAGCGACCCTGCACCTTCCCTTGCCACGTCTTTCGGCAGCCAGCTTTCGATCAACGCGGCTGATACCATGGGGTCGTTGCCGAACTGCGCGCTTCCATTCGCCGGGGTCGAAGCGGTGATCGTCAGTTCCTCGAGCGCATGGTCTTCTTCGACTGGCGACAGGCGGATCGTCTTGCCTTTGTCCTCGACCGTGCCGCGCAGCGCGAGGGGCACCCGCGGAACCTTCTCGCCGACGATCTCGGCAATTTTTTCGTCGCCGCTCCGCCAACTGTTCCATAGGGCGAGGCCGGAAATCGCGAGGCCGCCGACAGCGACGATCTCGCCGATGTTTATGGTGCGCCGCCTTGGGCCCTCGGGTTTGATTGGTTCGGTCATCCTGTGGACAAATCCTAGAATTCGTCGGCGATGTCCATCATGCGGGCCAGCCGTTTCGGCGCGCAGGCCCGCCAGCTTCTTTCGAGCCAATCAGCGACCTGGTCCCAATCGACATCGCGGCGGTTGAGCTTGATCCCAAGCCAGCCGCTCGCACCATAATATTTCGGCCAGTAGTAAACGTCGGGCTGAGCTTCGATCAGGCCGGCCATTTCGTCCGGGCCGCTGGCCTTGACCAGCAACCCAACAGCGTCCTCGCCGTGATGACGGTCAGCGATAATCGCGAAAAGCTTGCCGGATTTCTCGGCGCCGACCGACCAACCCGGCGATCCGTGCGAGGTCTTGCGGCCGACTTCCGCGAAGCCGCCCGCGAGGCTGTCGATCTTCGCTTCGATCCATCTGGCATCGAACGGGCGCGAAACATATTCGGCGAGGATCTTGGGATAGAGCTGGTGCTCCGCGATCAGCACGCGCGCTTCGAGCGATTCCGCATTGTCGCCGGGCATGATCGCAACCTCGACCTGGCCAAGTATCTCGCCCGAATCGACTTCCGGAGTGACGACATGGACCGTCGCGCCGGTCTTTGCGTCCCCGTTGTCGATTGCGGTCTGGTGGGTATGAAGACCCTTGTACTTGGGCAGGAGCGATGGGTGGATATTGACGATCTGCCCGGACCACCGCGCGACGAAGTCCGCCGGAAGAATCTTCATGAAGCCGGCCAGGGCGATGAAATCGACGGCAGCCGCTTCAAGGGCGGATTGGAGCGCCTCCCAATAGCCTTTGCCGAGGGCTTTCGAATCGAGTCGTTTCACCGGCACCTTCTCGGCCTCCGCGACGGCAAGTCCCGCTGCATCGGGCTTGTCCCCGGTCACCAGAGCGACTTCGTAGGGGCAATCCGTGGCGCGGGCAGCGTAGAGCAATGCCGCCATGTTCGACCCGCGGCCCGAGACCAGGATCGCGACCCGGGCCCTATCCACGGTGTGTGGCGGCCCAGTCGGCGCGTGCGCTCCAGCTTCCGGCTGCCCCCGAGACCGTGCAGCCTTTCTCACCCGTCTCGACGTGGCCGATGGAAAGTACCGTTTCGCCGGCAGCGGTCAGGGCGTCTGTGACCGCTTGCGAGTCTTCCTGCCGGACGATGGCGACCATGCCGATCCCGCAATTGAACGTCCGCACCATTTCCGCGGGCTCAATCGCACCGCCAGCCTGAAGGAACGCGAAGAGGCGCGGCAAATCCCAGCTGTTCACATCGACCATTGCATGACAGCCCTCGGGAAGGACACGCGGAATATTTTCCAGAAGTCCGCCGCCGGTAATGTGTGCCAGGGCCTGGATATGCCCATCGCGAACGAGGGGGAGAAGGCTCTTCACGTAGATGCGCGTGGGCTTCAGCAGCGCGTCGCCGAGCAGCATCTCGTGATCGAACAGGGCAGGGCGGTCGAGCTTCCAGCCGTTGGCGTCGATCAGCTTGCGAACCAGGCTGAAGCCGTTCGAATGCACGCCCGAACTTGTAAGGCCGAGAATGACGTCGCCGGCCTTGACCGACGTGCCAGTCAGGGCCTTTGCGCGGTCGACGGCGCCGACGCAGAAGCCGGCGAGGTCATAGTCACCGTCCGAATACATTCCCGGCATTTCGGCAGTCTCGCCGCCGATCAATGCGCAGCCCGCGATTCGGCAGCCTTCGGCAATGCTCGCGACAACCGACGCTGCGACCGCATTATCCAGTTTTCCAGTTGCATAATAATCGAGGAAGAACAGCGGCTCCGCGCCCTGGACCACGAGGTCGTTGGCGCACATCGCCACGAGGTCAATCCCGACACCGTCGTGCTTTCCGGTGTCGATAGCGAGCTTCAGCTTGGTCCCTACGCCGTCGTTCGCAGCAACGAGCAACGGGTCGTCATACCCCGCCGCCCTCAGGTCGAAGAAGCCGCCGAAACCGCCGAGCTCGGCATTGGCGCCCGGGCGGGCGGTGGCTTTGGCCAGCGGCGCGATCGCCCTGACGAGCGCGTTGCCCGCTTCGATGGATACGCCGGCGTCGGCGTAAGTCAGTGGCTTTTCAGACATTGCGGCTGCGCCTAGCCAGATCGCGCTTGGATTTCCACGTCATTGTCGCCAAAAGCCGCCAATGGTCCTGTCCCGGCGCCTTACGATTATCGCCCTTTGCATCGCCATCAGCGGCCTCGCCGCCGGAGGGCTTTACGCGCAGCTGGAATCCGGCGACCGCGGAATCCTGCCGATCGACAGCTCCGGCACGCTCGAGATAACGGGAATCAAGGTCGATGTCGGCGGCAAGACCGCTGCCGAAGCGCGCTTTAATGGTTGGCGGATCGCTCAGCGCGAAGGCTTCAAGGCGCTTTGGGCAAAGCAGCACAAACGGCCGATGAGCGAAGCACCGACCCTTAGCGACAGCGTGCTCGATACCCTTGTCAGCTCGATCATCGTCGAGAATGAACAGATCGGCCCCAATCGGTATATCGCGCAGCTGGGAATCCTGTTCGACAGGGCGAGGGCAGGTGAAATGCTGGGCTTTTCGGGGCTGCAGCGCCGGTCCGCCGCGATGATGCTGATCCCTGTCTTCCAGACTGCGGGGACCTTGACCACAGTCGAGCGTCGGAACCCCTGGCAGCGCGCCTGGGCGCAATTCCGCACGTCGCAAAGCCCGATCGATTACGTGCGCGTGAGCGGCCTAGGCCCCGATCCATTGCTGATCAACGCTGCGCAGACTCGCCGCCCGGGACGCGCATGGTGGCGCAACGTGCTCGATTATTACGGCGCTGCGGACATCCTGATGGCCGAAGTGACGCTTCACCGCGCTTATCCGGGGGGCCGGCAGTCGCCCGGTTCGTCGGGCGACACGGCGCCGACGGGACGATTCTCGGTGGCTTCACGCTCCGCGCCAAAGATAGCGCCGATCTGCCGCGAATGATGGCCGAGGGCGTGGAACGAATGGATCAGTTGTTCTCCGACGCGCTTGCCGCGGGGCTGCTGGTTCGCGACACAAGCCTGGTCACGGTCGAGCCTCCGCCTCCAGTGGAAGAAGAGATTGCTCCGGTCGAGGTGCCCGCGCGCCTCATCCAGATCCAGGTCATCACGCCCAACGAGCAGACTTTCGCTTCGGCGATGGGCGAATTGCGCGGCATTCCAGGCGTGGTTTCGGTTGCGCCGCGAAGCACTGCTATTGGCGGGTGGTCGCTACTTCTGGTCAATTATCGCGGCAACATCGGCGGCCTCGGCGGAGCAATTCAGTCGCGAGGATGGGCGGTCACGAATGTCGGCGGCACATTGCGACTGACGCCGGCCGTGCCGCCGCCGCCGCCGAGCCAGCAACAGCCATCCCCGCCGCAGCAACAGCAGCCCCAGCCGCAAGGCGCGGCGCAACCCCCGGGCAATTCGCAATGAATGCCAAGCCCGACCAGTTCGCGCTTCCGCTCGACTGGCCCAGGGCGGAAGACTCAAGCCGCTTCATCCTGTCGGAGGCCAATCGCGAAGCCTTCGAGCATTTCCGCAAATGGAGCCTGTGGCCGGTCAAGGCAACGATCCTTGCCGGCCCGCGCCGTTCCGGCAGGACCTTGCTGGCCCGGGCCTTTGTCGACCGCGTCGGCGGTCGCCTGTTCGACGATTGCGAGCGCCACGACGAGGAAGAGCTCTTCCACGCCTGGAACCAGGCCCAGGAGACCGGACGGCCGCTAGTCATGATCACTGGCGACCGCGAGCCCTGGAGAATTGCCTTGCCGGATCTTCGAACGCGGATTGCCGTGACTCCGGTCGTCCGGATTCAGGATCCGGACGACGAATTGTTCGAGCAACTGATCGTGCTTGGATTCGCTGATCGGGGACTCGTCATCCCGCCCGACGCGCTTCGCTATGTCGTCCAGCGGGTTCATCGCGACTATTGGACCGCCGAGCGCATCGTCGAAGCCATCGACCGCTTCGCAATCGCCGACCGGGCGCGGGTCACCGTTCCGACCGTTCGCAGGGCACTGGCAGACGCGGGACTAATCGACGCGCGCGGGGCGGCATGAACGCAATCCCCCGGGCGAACGGCGGTTCTTCAACCGCGAGCTAAGCTGGCTCGCGTTCAACCGCCGGGTTCTCGAGGAAGCGACCAACTCCGCCCATCCTTTGCTTGAGCGGCTTCGCTTCCTGTCGATCTGCGGATCCAACCTCGACGAGTTTTTCATCACCCGTGTCGCCGGATTGAAAGGCCAGCAACTTCGCGGAATCGAAGATTTGTCGCTGGATGGGCAAACGCCGACGCAGCAGCTCGATGCCATTGCCCAGGAGGCGGATGCCCTGGTCGTTGCCCAGCAAGCCGAATGGCTTATCCTTCGGGAGCAACTGGCCGACGAGCGGCTTCAGGTGGTCACTGCCGATGCGTTGACCAAGTCGGAAGCCGAGTGGCTGGAGAATCACGTCCGAGAGCAGATCCTGCCGGTTCTCACGCCGCAGGCAATCGATCCCTCGCACCCGTTCCCGTTCATCCCAAGCGGAGGTTTCAGCCTCGTCTTTACGCTCCAGCGTGGACGAAGCCGACACTCAGTGACCGAGCTGCTGATGATTCCATCGATGCTTCCGCGCTTCGTCGCTTTGCCGAGGCGAGGGCAGCAGATTCGCTTCATCGCCATCGAAGCGGCGATCGAGGCGCACCTCGAACTCGTCTTTCCGGGTTTTCGAATGATCGCGTCCGGCGCTTTTCGCGTACTCCGGGACAGCGATATCGAGGTCGACGAGGAAGCCGAAGACCTGGTTAGATATTTCCGTTCCGCGATCCAGCGCCGCCGCCGCGGCAGGGTCATCCGGCTGGAATTCGACGCCGGCACGCCGCCCGGCCTGGAAGCATTGGTGCGTGAGGGTCTGGCGGCGGATTCCGCTCTCATTGCCGAAAGCGCGGGTATCATCGGCGTTGCAGATCTCGCCCAACTCGTCGAGACCGACCTGCCTGTGCTGAAGTTCGCGCCCTACAGCCCGCGCTTTCCAGAGCGTATCGCCGAACATGACGGGGATTTCTTCGCCGCGATCCGGACGAAGGATTTCATCATTCACCATCCGTACGAGAGTTTCGAGGCGGTGGTCGGTTTCCTTCGCCAGGCTGCGGCCGATCCGGACGTCATTGCGATCAAGCAAACGATGTACCGCGCGGGCAAGCAGTCGGCCATCATCGATGCCCTGGTTGCCGGTGCAGAGGCAGGAAAGTCGGTCACTGCGGTGGTCGAGCTAAAAGCCCGTTTCGAGGAAGAACAAAATCTGTTGTGGGCAAGCCGGCTCGAGCGGGCTGGCGTGCAGGTTATTTACGGGTTCGTCGACTGGAAGACCCACGCCAAAGTCTCAATGGTGGTCCGCCGCGAAGGCTCTGCGATTCGCACTTACTGCCATTTCGGAACGGGCAATTATCACCCCGCAACCGCGCGCATCTACACGGACCTGAGCTTCTTCACGGCTTCGCGCAGAGCGGCCCGTGATGCCGCCAAGCTGTTCAATCTCACGTCCGGCTACGTGCAGCCGAAAGGGCTGGAGTTGCTTACACTCAGTCCGCACGGTCTTCGCGACAAGCTGCTCAGCCTCATGCAAACGGAGATCGATAACGCCAAGGCGGGGAAGCCGGCGGCCATTTGGGCGAAGATGAACAGCCTGGTCGATAAAACGATTATCGAGAAGCTATACGAGGCGAGCACATGCGGGGTCTCGATCGATCTGGTCGTACGCGGAATATGCTGCCTGAGACCCGGTGTTCCTGGCATGTCATCGAATATCCGGGTGAAGTCGATCGTCGGTCGCTTCCTGGAGCACAGCCGGATTTTCGTGTTCGCCAACGGCGCATCGCTGCCGCATCGGAAGGCCCGCGTCTACATCAGCTCTGCGGACTGGATGGGAAGGAACTTCGATCGGCGGGTCGAATATATGCTGCCTATCGAGAACCCGACGGTTCATGCCCAGGTGCTCGACCAAGTCATGATCGCAAACCTCATCGACAACGAGCAAAGCTGGGAGTTGCTTACCGACGGCAGCTATCGCCGGCTGAAGCCAGGCAAGCGGCGTTTCAACCTGCATCAGTATTTCATGACGAACCCATCCCTATCCGGACGCGGTCAAGCGTTGTCGGGGAAAGACGTCCCCAAGCTTCGGCTCTTCCAGCGCGGCGGAGCCTGAGCATGGTTCGAATGCTCGAGCCGACCGGGATCATCGACATCGGTTCAAACTCGGTCCGCTTCGTCGTCTTTGCGGGCAGCGAACGGGTGCCATCGACCTTGTTCAACGAGAAAATCTCGCCTGCACTTGGCCGAGGCGTCGAGCGCGAGGGCAGACTCGATCCGGTGGCCATGGAGCGTGCGCTGGATGCCCTCTCCCGCTTTGCATGCCTTGCCGACGACATGCGATTGAAACGGCTTCATGTCGTGGCGACCGCCGCAGTCCGCGACGCTGAGAACGGCGCCGACTTCCTCAAGATGGTGCGACGCCTCGGATTGAAGGCCAAGGTCCTTTCAGGGGAGGAGGAAGCGGAGATCGGGGCTCTCGGCGTTTTGTCGGCAATCCCCCAAGCCGAAGGCGTGGTTGCCGATCTCGGCGGAGGAAGCCTGGAGCTGACGCGAGTATCCAATGGCGCCGTAGCCGGTCGTCTGTCTCTTCCTCTCGGCGTTTTCCGGATCGGTGCGCTCAGCACGAAGAAGCTGGCGGGGCGAATTGGCAAGGCGATTGAGGGGTTGGAGCTAGGCGAACGAGAAGCGCTCTACCTGGTTGGCGGTTCGTTCCGGGCGCTCGCCCGCCTTGATCAATCGGACCTGCAACATCCGCTTCCCATCGTCCATCATCACCGTATCGCCAAGGAGCGCCTCCCTCTTCTCGAGCATCTGGTAGCAACCACCAGCGAGGAAGAGCTGAAGCGGATTACGATGCTCAGTGCCAATCGGATCGAGATATTGCTGCCGGCGATGTCCGTGCTCGACGCACTGGTGGCTGTTTTCGAACCCCGCGAGATCGTGGTCTCTGCATTCGGCCTGCGCGAAGGCTTGATTTATCGCGACCTCGACGCCGCGAAGCGAGCAAGCGATCCATTGCTCGAAGCGGCGCTCGAAATCGGGGAGACTCTAGGCCGATTTGGTGATCACGGCGCCTTGATCGATCAGTGGATCGCGCCGCTCTTTCCGAACGACGATTCGGCGCACCAGCGGATTCGGCTCGCCGCGTGCCTGATGAGCGACGTCGCCTGGAACGCACACCCCGATTTCCGCGCTGAACGGGCGGTGGACATGGCGCTTCACGGCAACTTCGTAGCAATCGACGCGCACGGGCGCGCGCTTCTGGGCCATGCGCTGAGCCATGCTTTCGGGAGCGACTATCGCCTGCCGCCGGGAATATTGTCCCTACTAGAGCCTGACGAAGCTGACAGGGCGGCAGCCTGGGGACGGGCAATTCGTCTGGCTCAGCGCCTCTCCGGCGGCGCGGAAAAGGGACTCATGCGTACCTCGTTGCAGGTTACGGCCGAGGAACTTGTCCTTTGCGTAAACGGCCCGGAAGAATTCGTCGGTGAAACCGCTGCAAGGCGCCTGTCCCAACTGGCTAAAGCGCTTGGTCTCAAGGAACGTATCCTCCTGGACTAGCCGCAGCGCGCCCGTTCGACGCGATTTGCCTCGTCCAGATGAACGTTCACGCGGTCGGCGTTATATTCCATCGTGATGATGGTCCCCTTCGGTAGCCAGCGAAAAATCCGGGCGCCCGACGCCTTGCGAATTTCGGCGCCCAACTCCGGTGTAGCGGGCAGGCCTTTGAATCGGTTCAGCTGATCCGCCGTGCATAGTGCGCCGCCGGGGGAAGAGGGCGGCACGGGTTGGGCGGTCGTGCTGCACGAGGCGAATACCAATAATGACAAGGGGACAAACCCGAGCGCCGCATAGGCGCCGAGTGATTTCGACTTGTGCACCGCATATCTCCTTTGCGGCACAAACGCCTGATTGCAGTTAGGTTTCCGCCTCGTCCCTGGCGGTTCGCGTCATCTTGAGGCGGCCATTCTCGGTCGCGAACGCCAGACGCCCCTCGACAAGGTCGAGCGCGTCGCGGCCGAACTGTTCGAATCGCCATCCGCTGAGGATTGCAAGATCCTCGCGAACTCCCGCGGCGAGCGCCTCGAGGTCGTCCGATCTGGCAATGAGTTTGGGAGCAACGCCGGTTTCCCGCGCCCGGATTTTCAGAAGGAGCTTCAATAGATCGCTGACGAGCGCAGCGTCTTTCGTGAGGCCTGGCCGCTTCGGTCCGCGGTCCGGTAGGTCGTCGGCGGACAGCGGCTCTGCCGTTTGCAAGGCTTCCATGAGCCGGCTGCCGATGTCGTTGGTTCGCCAACCCTGGGACAGCCCGCGAACGCGACCGAGGTCTTCCTGTGTCTTGGGCGGATGGCTGGCGAGTTCGCCTAGCGTATCGTCCTTGATGATCCGGCCCCGGGGAAGGTTCTTGTTCCGGGCTTCCCGCTCCCGCCAGGCGGCCAGCGCCTTAAGGCGGCCAAGCAACTGGGGGTTGCGGCTCGGCAGCTTCAGCCTTTTCCAGGCATCCTCCGGCGCGAAGGCGAACGACGACGGATCGGCCAGCCGCTCCATTTCCTCGTCGAGCCAAGCCCCGCGGCCACTCTTGCGCAGCTTTTCGACCATTCGCGGAAAGATCGTCGCCAGATGGGTCACGTCGGCAATGGCGTAATCGATCTGGCGCTTGTCGAGCGGCCTCCGCGACCAATCCGTAAACCGTGCGCCCTTGTCCAGGCTATGCCCGAGCATGGATTCGATCAGGCTCGAGTAGCCGACCTGCTCACCGAACCCCAACGCCATGGCCGCGATCTGCGTATCGAACAGGGGAAAGGGAACCTTGCTCGTCAGATTGTGAATAATTTCGAGGTCCTGGCCACCAGCGTGGAAGACCTTCATTACGTCGGTATTTCCCACCAGCAGGTCCATCAGCGGGCCGAGGTCGATCCCCTCGGCTTTCGGATCGATGGCCGCGGCTTCCTCTGTGCTCGCGATCTGGATCAGGCAGAGATCTGGCCAGTAGCTGTTCTCGCGCATGAATTCCGTATCGACGGCTACGAAAGGCGCGGAACTCAACCGCTCGACGAGCTCGGCGAGCTTGTCGCTGTCTGAAATCAACTTGTGAATCTTCATGTTGGGCGGGGCCATAGCGGCGCGCGCGGGTTGACAAAAGGGGAGGGGACGGGAATTCGCCGCGCCAACTTCCCGCAGGACCTGTCATGCACTCCTATCGAACTCATACCTGCGCCCAACTGCGCGCCTCCGATGTCGGCTCGACCGTCCGAATCTCGGGCTGGATCCACCGCAAGCGCGACCATGGCGGCGTGTTGTTCGTCGACCTTCGCGACCATTACGGCCTCACCCAAGTCGTCGCCGCAGCGGGCAGCGATGCCCTGAAGCTGCTCGATTCGCTTCGCGTGGAATCGGTGGTCACGATCACCGGGGAAGTCGTCATGCGCGAAGGCGGGGCAATCAACCCGAAGCTCGCGACCGGCGAAATCGAAGTGGTCGCCCGCGAGATCGAGGTCCAGTCGAGTGCCGCCGAACTGCCGATGCCGGTAGCCGGCGAGCAGGAATATCCGGAAGATATCCGCCTGAAGTATCGCTATCTCGACCTTCGTCGCGAGCGTCTTCACGCGAACATCCTTCTGCGCAGCCAGGTGATCGCTTCGATCCGCCGGCGAATGATCGATCAGGGCTTCACCGAGTTCCAGACACCGATCCTGACTGCCTCCTCGCCAGAGGGCGCTCGCGATTATCTCGTGCCGAGCAGGGTTCATCCGGGGAAATTCTACGCGCTTCCGCAGGCACCGCAGATGTTCAAGCAGCTTCTGATGGTCGCCGGATTCGATCGTTATTTCCAGATCGCGCCCTGCTTCCGCGACGAGGACGCCCGTGCCGACCGCAGCCCGGGCGAGTTCTACCAGCTTGACTTCGAGATGAGCTTCGTCACGCAGGACGATGTGTTCGCCGCGATCGAGCCGGTACTCTCGGGCGTTTTCGAAGAATTCGCCGACGGCAAGTTCGTGACTCCTGCGGGCAAATATCCGCGCATACCGTACAAGGAGGCGATGCTGAAGTACGGCAGCGACAAGCCGGACCTTCGCAACCCGCTGATCGTCCATGACGTCGGCGAGCATTTTCAGGGCTCCGGCTTTGGCCTGTTCGCCGGCATGGTCGAGAAGGGCATGGTCGTTCGTGCCGTTGCAGCACCGAACACCGCGGAGAAGAGCCGGAAGTTCTTCGACGAGATGAACGATTGGGCCCGCGGCGAGGGCTTCGCAGGCTTGGGCTATGCCACCCGCAAGGCCGGGGAATGGGGCGGGCCGATCGCCAAGAACCACGGCACCGAGGGCATGGATAAAATTGCCGAACAGCTCGGCATTGGCCCCGATGACGGGATTTTCTTCGCGGCCGGCAAGGAAGAGGATGCGGCCAAGCTCGCCGGCCTGGCCCGGACGCGTGTTGCCGAACAGCTCGACCTCATCGAGAAGGATGCGTTCCGCTTTTGCTGGATCGTCGACTTCCCGATGTTCGAATATAATGACGACCAGAAGAAGATCGACTTCAGTCACAACCCATTCTCGATGCCGCAGGGCGGCATGGAAGCGCTTGAGAGCAAGGACCCGCTCGACATCCTGGCTTGGCAGTATGACATCGTCTGCAACGGCGTTGAGCTGAGCTCCGGCGCGATCCGTAACCACCGCCCGGACATCATGTACAAGGCGTTCGACATCGCCGGCTACACCCGTGAGGAAGTCGACACGAGCTTCCCCGGAATGATCGGTGCGTTCAAATATGGCGCTCCGCCGCACGGGGGGTCTGCGCCGGGCATCGACCGCATCGTCATGCTTTTGGCCGACGAGCCGAACATCCGCGAAGTCATCACCTTCCCGATGAATCAGAAGGCGGAAGACCTTATGATGAATGCGCCGGCATTCGTGATGCCGAAGCAGCTTCAGGAACTGTCGATCCGGGTGGTCGCGGATTCGGAGCCGAAGACGCGCCCATAAGTGATCCTCGCAGACTTGGCCCAAAACAGGATTTTGGTACTGCAGCGGCCAATTGTGAGGCGGTTAACTTTCCGTTAGTCAAGCTCTCGTGTCGATTGATCCGGGTGAAATTGGGCAGGGGGACCGCACTTCCCCGGAAACAGACGCAGCCCTGGCTGCGCTGCGCGAGAGGATCGGCGTCGCCCAGGTTTCACAGGTCTCACGGGGCGGCCGGGCGATCATCGTCCTCGAGGGGCTCGAAGGCAGCCTGAAGACTGCGGTCATCCGGCAACTGGCAGCAGCGCTCGATCCTCGCTTCTTCAAAACCCTGACCGTAACGCCCGATCGGCGCCGCTCCAGCGAAGGCCATTGGCTCGCCCGTTTCTGGACAGACCTGCCGTCGAAGGGATGTACGGCGCTGTACTTCAATAGCTGGTACCGGCGCGTGCTCGAAGAACGGGTGCTGGGCCTGGCGGAGCCGGGCGAGTGGATCAGGGCTTATGACGAAATCAACGAGTTCGAAGCTCAGCAACGCGATTACGGAACACTGATCGTCAAGCTCTTTTTCCACGTGACAGAGGGGGTCCGTGTCCGTCGCCTTGCGGAGCGAGCGCAAGACGACCGAGCGATCGTGACGGACAGCGCGGCAGAGTTCAAAACCAGTGCACTTCGTGCTGCTTACGACGACGCGCTTACGCAGATGCTGGCACAAAACAATCTTCGCTGGTCGCCATGGACCGTCGTCGACGCGGACCAGCCAGCCCCGGCGATGATTTCCGCCCTAACCGCCGTCGCCGACGCAATGGGCAAGGCCTTTCCCAAGGAATTGACGACAGCGGGATCCGTCCCCGATCGGCCGGCCCGCCGCCCTGCGCGAATGAAGCCGGCCTGATCAAGCCTCGGGGTAACGAATTTCCCGGATTTCATAGGATTTCTCGCCGGAAGGGAGCGTGACCACCCTTTCATCCCCGATCCGTGCGCCGCGAAGTGCGCGAGCCATGGGAGCGCTCCACCCGATCCGGCCGTTGGTCGCATCGGCCTCATCGTCGCCGACGATGGTCAGAACGCGCTCATTGTCGTCCTCGTCGGCAAGCGCGACGGTCGCGCCGAACCGCACCTGGTCCCGGTCCGGCTGGCTTGCCGGATCGACGACCTTCGCCTGTTTCATGACCTTCGACAAATAGCCAAGCCGGCGGTCAATTTCCCGAAGCCGCTTGCGCCCGTAAATGTAGTCGCCGTTCTCCGAGCGGTCGCCATTGGCAGCGGCCCAGGAAATCGTTTCGGTCAGTTTCGGCCGCTCATTCCCGAAAAGCTCCTCATATTCGGCGCGAATTCGCTCGAAGCCCTGGGGCGTAATGAACCGGTCCGGCTTGTGTGCCGTCATCAGCCCGGCCGCGACTTGCCGAGGAAATGGGAGAGGTTCGCATTCTGGGTGCTCGAATTCATCTGGTCGTACACGGCGCTGTTCTCCAGCACGCGCTGGACGTAGCCACGCGTCTCCATGAAGGGGATCTGCTCGATCCAGCGAAGCACGTCGACATTGCCGCGGCGTGGATCGCCATAGCGCGCGATCCACTTGTTCACGTTGCCCGGCCCGGCGTTGTAGGCGGCGACCGCGAGGACATAATTGCCGTCATAACGGCCCAGGAGCCGGCGGGCATGGTTGGTCCCGAGCGCGACATTGTAATTGGGATCGCTGGTCAGGCGGCCGAGGCTGTAGCCCATGCCCGCCTTGCGCGCTTCCTCGTCCGCCGTTCCTGGCATCAGCTGCATCATTCCGCGAGCGCCGGCGTGACTGACGACCGAGCGGTCGAACGAGCTTTCCTGGCGCGTTATCCCGTGAACAAGCGACCAGACGCGGCCCGACGGGACGCTCGCATAATGCGTCGGGAATGCGGGCCGGTAATAGAATGGCGAACCGTCGTTGCGGGCAGAACGCGCGACCCACACGGCGACATCGGGGCGATTCAGGCGCTGGCCAAGTTCGACTGCCAGGATTCGATCGGCGTTATTTGTCAAGCTCTCGGACAGCGCCCTCGTAAACAAGGTCGCCTCGTCACGCCGGCCTTGCTGCGAAACCACCTCTAGCGCTTTCGCAAGCCGGTTTGCCGCGAAGGCTGCGCGCTGCGCGGGCGTCACCAGCATCGTCGGAAGTCCCCCGGGGGAGGAATCGGTCGTCCAAGCCTTTCAAGCGCGAGCTGTCCGTAGAAGAGCTCCGGATAGGCAGCAGCCTGCTGGAAGTAGCGGTTGGCGTCGGCGCCGCGCGATGCATACGCCATCGCTCTTCCGGCCCAGTAATAGCCTTTGGTGGTTACCTGCAACGATCGTCCGCCGCGGGCATATTTGGCGAACTCGCTGGCGGCAGCGCTGTAGTTTCGGGTCCCCGTAAGCGCGGCCTGGCCGGCGAGCCATGTGAGCGAGGTGTAATTGTCGCGAATTGCGTAACTCTGGTCCGAGATGTCCGTGCCCGACGCGAAGGCGTCATCGGCCTGGCTGGCGATGGCGTAGGCCTGCTGCCAGGCGCCGGCGTTATAGGCTTCGCGGGCGAGCACCAGCAGCATGTCATACCAGCGCTCCGCGTCAGCCGGGCGAATTGCGAAACGATGGGGACGGGCGGCGAGGACCCGTGCTCCGCTGACGTTGCGGTACGTGTCCTTCAGGAAGCGCAGGCGATCCATCAACAGGCCCGCATCCGTCGCGGTCTGCCCCTCGACGACACGGTAAAGAGCGTCGGAGTTGGGGGCCGAGGTCTGCATGGCGACACGGGCCTGGAACGCGGCCCGCCGCGCCGGACTTACGCTTCCTAGAAGGGCTGCGGCGCCAGCCGGGTTCTTGTCGAACAGAAGGGAATCGGCCCGTCGGTCATGGTCCGCCATTGTAAAACTACTAAGGAATCGCGCGCGGATCGCGGCTTCATCGGCTGCCGCGAGGTCGGACGATGCCCAGGCTTCCCGCGCGGCGGTGAGCGCTTCGCTCGTTCGTCCGGCCGCGGACAGCGCCTCGGCATAGCGGGTCCAGCCATTGCCGGTGCGCGGCTTCTGGCTACGGAAGAAGGCGATTACCGTCGGGCCATGCTCGCCGCTGCGCATTTGCCTCTCGGCGGCGCGGCGCATCCGCGACTCTTCCGGCCAGCCTGGATTGGCGTTGAGAAAGCGGGCGAAATCCGCGAAGGCATAGCCATCGCTCTGGCGCAGCCGGCGCCAGTCATTCAGCGCATAACCGATTTCCGAAGCGGAGACCGCGCGGTAGGATGCCGGCGGCGGGACCGTTTGCGCGCTCGCGGTTACGGAAGGAAAAGCGAAGGCTAGAAACAGGAGCGCTGAGGTTCGCATGCTGGACATCATGCTATCCTGCTTCTTATCAGTCGCTGAACGCACCCCCATTTCCCCTCGATTATTTTGCGTTGAACCCTGAAGCGAAGGAAAAAGCATGTTTTTCGGCTCGATTCCCGCCCTGCTGACTCCATTTGCGGCAGGACGAGTCGATCACGCGATATTCCGTGATTTTGTCGAATGGCAGATCGACGAAGGCACTAATGGCTTAGTGCCCTGCGGAACGACAGGCGAATCCGCGACCCTTACGACCGACGAGCACAAGGCATTGATCGCACTCACGGTTGAGGTGGCACGGGGCCGAGTCCCCGTTCTTGCAGGATGCGGGTCCAACAATACGGCTCATGCCGTTGAGCTTACGCGCAATGCGATGGAAGTGGGCGCCGACGCGGCGCTTCACGTACCGCCCTATTACAATCGCCCTAATCAGGACGGCATTTACGGACACCTCTCAGCGGTCGCGGAGGTCGGGATCCCGATCGTCCTGTACAATGTGCCGGCACGGACGATTACCGACATTGCCGTCGAAACCATGGCAAAGCTGTCACGTCTTCCGAACGTGATTGGGGTCAAGGACGCCACGGGAAATCTGGCGCGCATCTCGGCGCAGCGTCTGGCGTGCGGCGAGCAATTCCTACAGCTAAGCGGGAACGACGACATGGCGCTGGGATTCAATGCCATGGGCGGGGTCGGTTGCGTGTCGGTGACCGCGAACGTAGCGCCGAAGCTGTGCAGCCAGTTTCAGGAGGCGACTCGCGAGGGGCGTTGGAGTGAGGCACTCGAGCTTCAGGACCGCCTCTATCCGCTTCATGCAGCTCTGTTCAGCGATGCTTCTCCCGGCCCGGCGAAATATGCGCTCAATTGTGTCCGGCCGGATTTCCCGGTCGACTTGCGGGCGCCGATGACCGAGCCGTCCTCGGCGTCGAAGAAGGCTGTCGACGATGCGCTGGCCCATGCGGGACTGATCTGATCGGTCATGGCATCCCCGGACATTCACGAATTCGACAAGGCGAAAGTGGTCGCCGAAAATCGGCGCGCGCGCTTCGATTACTTCATCGAGGAACGGTTCGAGGCCGGTATTTCGCTGCAGGGCACGGAAGTGAAAGCGCTTCGGATCGGCGAAGGCTCGATCGCGGAAAGTTATGCGACGGTCGACGGCGAGGAAGTGTATCTGATCAATGCCTCCATCCCCCAGTACAAGTCAGGGAGCTGGATGAACCACGACCCGCGCAGGCGCAGGCGCCTGCTGTTGAAACGGCGGCAGATCGACAAGCTGACCGGTGCAATCCAGCGACAGGGCCTGACGCTCATCCCGTTGTCCATTTACTTCAACGGCAAGGGCAAGGCGAAGGTCGAGCTTGGACTGGCCCGGGGCAAGAAAACGCACGACAAGCGCGAGACAATCAAACAACGGGACTGGAAGCGCGACCAGCAGCGCATCCTTCGTGCCCACAAGTAACTCTGCCGTTTGCCGAAATCGCATGACCGGCTATCGATAGCCGCGATGTTCGCCCTGCCATCTGTCCGATGGCGGGCGTTCGGGATGAATGGGAGAGTAATCGATGCAGAGGTTGGTTTCGTTGTTCGCGCTTGCAAGCGCACTTGCGGCCTGTTCCGCGTCTCAGACCGCGCCGGTCGCGGTTGCCGAAGCGGCTCCCCCGGCGCCGGCAGAGGCCGCGCCCCCACCCGCGCCGAAGCCCGAGATCGGGACGTACGGGTTCGACAAGGCCGGCATGGATACCACCGTACTTCCGGGCGACAGTTTCTACGCCTTCGCGAACGGCACTTGGGCCAAGAACACCGCCATCCCAGCCGACAAGTCGAACTATGGCATGTTCACGATGCTCGACGACCTGTCGAAGGAGCGCACCAAGGTCATCGTTGAGGAAGCTGCCAAGGACAGCTCGAGCAAGATCGGGACGGCCTACACGGCCTTTCTCGACACGGCATCGATCGAAGCCAAGGGCCTTTCGCCCATCAAGCCGTGGCTCGACGAGGTTGCTGCCCTGACGTCGAAGGCCGGCTATCCCGCACTTCTCGCCAAGGCGGGAATTTACGGCATCGGCACGCCATTTCCCTTCTTCGTCGGCCAGGACGACAAGTCGCCTGATCGCTACGTGCCGATCATGTTCCAGGGCGGCATCGGCATGCCCGATCGGGATTACTACCTGTCCAACGACGCCAAGATCGCGGCCACCCGGGCGCAGTATCTGGAACTGCTGACATCCATCCTGACGGAAGCGGGGACCGCCAATGCGGCTGCCCGGGCAAAGGCAATCCTCGATTACGAGACCAAGGTCGCACGGGTTCACTGGACCCAGGTCGATAGCCGCGATTCGACCAAGACCTACAACCTCATGACCCTTGCGCAATTGCAGTCGCGAGCGCCGGGCTTCGACTTCAAGCGCTATCTCAACGACAGCCGGGTCGACTTCAATGAGGTGGTCGTCTCGCAGCCGAGCGCAGTGACGGGGATCGCCAAGTTGATCGCAGCCACCCCGCTTCAGGTGCTTAAGGATCAACTGACCGTTCGAAGCATCTCCAGCTTCGGCGCGGTGCTGCCAAAGACGATCGACGAGAAGGTGTTCGCGTTCTACGGCACGGCCTTGTCCGGAACGCCCGAGCAGGAAGCGCGCTGGAAACGCGGCGTCAATTTCGTCACGAGCGCCTTGGCCGACGATGTCAGCAAGATCTACGTCGAGCGCCACTATCCGCCCGAGACCAAAGCCGCGATGGACGAACTCGTCCGCAACGTCGTCGCAGCACTCGGTCGGCGGATTGACGGGCTTACCTGGATGAAGCCGGAGACCAAGGCCCGTGCTCGCGCCAAGCTCGCCAACTTCAATACGAAGATCGGCTATCCGGAGCGCTGGCAGGATTATTCGGCACTCGAAATTCGCCCCGGCGACGCCTTCGGCAATGCGTGGCGCGCCCAGGAATGGGCGCACAACGACAATGTTTCGAAGCTTGGCCAGCCGATCCGCCGTTGGGAGTGGGGAATGACCCCGATGACGGTCAATGCATACGCCAACTTCGGCATGCAGGAGATCGTTTTCCCCGCGGCCATCCTGCAGCCTCCCTTCTTCGATCCGCATGCCGATCCTGCGGTCAACTATGGCGGCATCGGTGCAGTAATCGGTCATGAAATCAGCCATCATTTCGACGACCAGGGGGCCAAATATGACGAAAAGGGCCGGTTGAACGATTGGTGGACGAAGGAGGACGTGGCGGCCTTTGAACGCCTAACGAAGGAGCTGGTCGCGCAATATGACGCCTATGAACCCTTGCCCGGAATGAAGGTGAAGGGCGCATTCACGCTCGGCGAGAACATCGGTGACCTTGCCGGTGTGACCATCGCCTATGACGCTTATCGTCACTCCCTCAACGGTGCCGAGCCGCCGGTGATCGACGGCACGACAGGCGATCAGCGTTTCTACCTCGGCTGGGCGCAGGTGTGGCGCCGCAATTATCGCGAGGCAAATTTGCGCCAGCGGCTGATCACCGATCCGCACTCGCCGTCCGAGCAGCGCGTGGCGGTCGTGCGCAACTTCGACCAATGGTATGATGCCTTCAAGGTCCAGCCGGGCCAGAAACTGTTTCTGGCGCCGGAGCAACGCGTTCGGATCTGGTAGGAGGGCTCGCTACGCCCATGCTCGAACGGCAGCTCGCACTGCTTGAATCCGAAGCGCCCGGCCGCTTGCCCTGGCTGGTTCCGGCTTTGGTGGCGGCAGCGGCGGCAAGCGGTGCGCTGCTGTTCACCTGGGCGGGCGAACCAATCTACGCCGGGCTGTTCGTCGCTGGGATGGTTGCAATGCTCGTCGCGGCCTTCGTGATCGAGCGGCGAGCGACGGTCGCCCCGCTCGCCGCGCCGGCGCTTGCCGCGCCAGACTATGCGCTAGTCGCGTCCCTGCTCGGTACGTCGAGCCATCCTGTCGCCTTGAGCGACGCGAGCGGGCGGCTCGTCAGTGCCAACGCTGCCTACCGCAAACGATTTGGCGACGAGCGCCCGGACCGGATCAATTCGGACGATGAGGGTCGGGCCGCACTGGCCAGCCTGCGCGCGGCGGCGTGGCGGGATGGCGTTGCCGAGGATGATGGAATCGATCTCAGCGACGATGTCCTGCCGATGCGGATAGAACGCGTCGGGGCGGGGGGTGACCTGCTGCTCTGGCAGTTCGGGCGCGGACGCCGCGGGATGATTGAAGACCTGATTTCACGCGTGCGCGGCGACGAAGGCGCGATGTTCGCGGGGAGCGGAATCCTCGCCGCGGCCATCGACCCGGAAGGCCGCGTTCTGGCCGGCAACAGCCTTTTTGCAGATCGAGCGCTGAAAGGGACATCGCCGGAAAGCGCTGTCGCCCTCGACACACTGATATCCGGCAACGAGCAACAGCTTCGGCTGATCGCGGAGGGCGAAGGCGGAATGCCTTTAAGGCTCGTCCATGTTCCATTGGACCGAGTTCAGGGCGGGAAGGCCGGACTAGCGCTGCTGTTCGACAATGCAATTTTGCCTGAATCAGATTCCACCAATGTTCAGGCTCTGCTCGACCTGCTTCCACTGGGACTGGCGTTGGTCGACCGCGACGGGCGGTTCTTGACGACCAACAAGGCTTTCCGGACTGCCGGCGGTATCGCTGACGCCAAGTCGCTGGTTTATCCGGGCGACCTGGTCGTCAAGGAAGACAAGGCCGCGGTGGCCGACGCAGTCCGCCGCCAAGCTCGTGGTCCGGCGATGTCGCGCGACCTTCCCGTGCGGCTTAATGCCCAGCCGCAGGAACCGGTAGCCCTGACGGTTGCCGGTCTTCGCGGGCTTGGCGAGGCCGCGGTGCTCCTTCTTCTGAAGGACAATAGCGAAGAGGCAAAGCTGAAGCGCCAGGTCGCACAGGCGACAAAGATGCAGGCGGTCGGCCAGCTTGCCGGAGGTGTCGCTCACGACTTCAACAACATCCTGACGGCGATTATCGGCCATTGCGACTTGATGCTGATGCGCCATGCGCCAGGCGACAGCGACTACGACGATCTTCAGCAGATCAAGTCCAATTCCAACCGCGCGGCGGGGCTTACGCGTCAGCTCCTGGCATTCTCGCGCCAGCAGACGTTGCGCCCGCAGCTTCTGCAGCTTCCGGACGTGGTGAGCGAGGTCTCCCACTTGCTGAAGCGACTGCTCGGCGAAACTGTCCAGCTGGTCGTCAAGCACGGCCGCGACCTTTTCCCGGTTCGTGCCGACCCGGGCCAGCTGGAACAGGTGATTGTGAACCTGGCCGTCAATGCGCGCGACGCCATGCAATCCAAGGGCGGCGGAACGGTAACCATTCAGACCTATTCGGTGCGAGCCGACCAGGTCGCGGACCTGGGTTCGGACATTCTGCCGATTGCCGATTACGTGGCGCTTTCGATCGCCGACACCGGGACCGGGATCCCGGCAAATGTGCTGGGGAAGGTGTTTGAGCCTTTCTTCACGACCAAGGAAGTCGGGAAGGGGACGGGCCTCGGCCTGTCGACCGTCTACGGCATCGTGAAACAGTCGGGCGGTTTCATCTTCGCCGATTCACGGGTCGGCGAAGGCACGCGTTTTACAATCTATCTTCCCGCGCACGAGGTCGAGCAGGGCGCCGCCGCTTCGCGAGTTGTCGCCAAGCCGCAGGAAAATGAGTTGTGGGGCACTGGCACGGTTCTGCTGGTCGAAGACGAGCCGATGGTGCGAACCGTGGCGGAACGCGCGCTCGCCCGCCATGGCTACACCATATTGACCGCCAGCAACGGCGAAGATGCCCTCGAAATTCTTCGTGGGGGAGAGCAAGTTGACCTTCTCATCAGTGACGTCGTCATGCCAGTGATGGATGGGCCGGCAATGGTGCGCGAGGCACGGAAGATCCATCCCGACATGCCGATACTGTTCATGTCGGGCTACGCGGAAGAGCAACTCCGCAAATCGATCGACATCGAGCACGTCGCTTTCCTGCCAAAGCCTTTCTCGATGCAGGAACTGGCAGAGGCGGTTCGCGCCGTGCTGATTGTGGAAGGCGCGGAATAAAAGGCCTTTTCACCGCCGAAACGGCTGCTATGCGTTGCGTCATGTCCGTGTCGCGATGCATTTTAATCGTTGAGGACGAGCCGCTCATTTCGATGATGCTCGAGGATTTCGTGCAATCTCTCGGCCATTCGGTCGCGGCGATCTGCGAAAGCGTCGATGAAGCCCTTAAGGCTGTTGACGGCGATCCTTTCGATCTCGCCATTCTTGACGTGAACCTGAAGGGTGAAAGCGTCTGGCCCGTCGCTCGGGCGCTGCGCGAGCGATCGGTGCCCTTCATTCTTGCTAGCGGCGGTCATGTCGATCCGCCGCCGCAGGAGTTCGCGGGTGTTCCGATGATCGACAAGCCATACACCCTGGACCGGATCAAACCGGTTATCGAGGGCGCCGCCGCGGTCGCTCCGGAAAAGGAGTGACGTTCTCTACTTGTTCTATGAGAACAAATAGGATACGAAGACCCTCTGTCGAGCGGCAGTGCGCCGCTCGTTTGACGGAGGGACAGGGCTCATGGCAACGCAACTCAAGGTCGTCGCAGGCGGGGATGCAGTGAACACGGATCGTCAGAAAGCATTGGAAGCCGCACTCGCGCAGATCGACCGTGCGTTCGGCAAAGGCAGTGCGATGAAGCTCGGTAGCCGCGAGCAGATTGAAATCGAAACGGTTTCGACCGGCAGCCTGGGACTGGATATCGCGCTCGGCGTGGGAGGTCTTCCCGCGGACGGGTCATCGAGATCTATGGTCCGGAAAGCTCGGGCAAGACGACGCTTGCCTTGCATGCCATCGCCGAAGCGCAGAAGGAGGGCGGAACCGCCGCTTTCGTCGACGCGGAGCACGCCCTCGACCCGGTTTACGCGCGCAAGCTCGGAGTGAATATCGACGAGCTGATCGTCTCCCAGCCGGATACTGGCGAGCAGGCACTAGAGATCGTCGATACGCTGGTCCGCTCGAATGCGATCGACGTCCTGGTCGTTGATTCCGTCGCGGCGCTTGTACCGAGGGCCGAGATCGAAGGCGAGATGGGCGACAGCCACGTCGGCCTTCAGGCACGCCTGATGAGCCAGGCGCTCCGCAAGCTCACCGGCTCAATCAGCCGGTCGCGCTGCACGGTGATCTTCATCAACCAGGTGCGAATGAAGATCGGCGTGATGTACGGCAACCCGGAAACGACGACCGGCGGTAATGCGCTGAAGTTTTATGCTTCGGTCCGTCTCGACATTCGCCGGACCGGGCAGATCAAGGATCGCGACGAGATCGTAGGCAATTCGACCCGAGTGAAGGTCGTCAAGAACAAGGTCGCGCCGCCGTTCAAGCAGGTCGAGTTCGACATCATGTACGGCGAAGGCGTGAGCAAGGTCGGCGAAATCCTGGATCTCGGGTCAAGGCCGGGCTGGTCGAGAAGTCCGGGGCCTGGTTTAGCTATGACTCCATCCGCATCGGTCAGGGGCGCGAGAACGCGAAGGTTTATCTCAAGGAGAATCCGGAGGTTGCACAGCGGATCGAGAACGCCATCCGTGGCAAGACCGCCGAAGTCGGCGAGGCGCTGATGGTCGGTCCTGAGATGGACGTCGAGTAAAAAGTTCAGGCGGGCGCAAGTCGCCCGCCTTCGACTACCAGTATCCTATCGCACCGCTTCAGCGCCGCGATTCGGTGAGAGATCATCAACAGCGTTGTTTCTGGCCGGTTTTTGCGAATGGCATCGAGAAGTGCGGCTTCGGTGTCGGTATCGAGCGCGTTGGTAGCCTCGTCGAGCATCAGGAAAGGCGCGTTCTTGTAGAGCGCGCGAGCGATGCCGATCCGCTGGCGTTGCCCACCGGACAAGCGACCGCCCCGTTCACCAACGAGCGTCTGCCATCTGTCCGGTAGGCCCTCGACCCAATCTTCGAGCTGAGCGATTGCGGCGCAATTGGCTATTCGAGCCAAATCGATCCCAGCCTCTCTAGGCGCGAGCGCGATGTTTGCTGCAATCGTGTCGTCGAGCAGGTAGACAGACTGGGAGACATGGGCGACCGAGCGCTGCCAGCGCTGGACGGCGTCGCCGCGCAAGAGATGGTCGTCGATCCTGATTTCGCCTGCATCCGGCGTGAGAAGGCCCAAGGCGAGATCACCGATCGTGCTCTTTCCGGCGCCTGTAGCGCCGCTCAATCCCAGCCATTCGCCGCGCTTAATCGTGAAGCTGGCGCCTTCCAGGACCGGCACCGACACTTTCGGATAAGCGAAGCAGACGCCATGGAATTCGATTGATCGTTCGAACGGTAACGGCTTCAATTGCCCCCCGTTTTCGATCGACGGCGGCAGATGAAGCAGTTCGCCGACATCGTCGATCGCTCGTTTGTGAGCCGACAGCATCGCCCAGCCGCGGTATGCGGTCTGCGCCAAGGGCACGATCCTCACCATCGCCAGCGCTAGCAGGCCGAAAAGCGGCAAGGAAGCGGCTATGCTCCCGTCACGAGCGGCGATCAGTGCGGCGAGGCCGGCGATCGCGATCGCGCCGATTGCTTCGACAATGAAGCGCGGCGACTGGTTGAGGAAGTCGGTGCCGGCGCGCGCCCGTGTCAGTTGCTCGCTGACCCTCGCAAACGCCTCGGCGAAGGTCCGCTGGCGATGGTCCAATAGGATATCCCGAATGGCCCCGCTGCTCTCCAAAAGTAGCTGGACCTGATCCTCGTAAGCCTGGACGGACATTTCGCCTCGCGCCTTCAGTCGCCGCGCTGCGAAACGCGAGAGGAGCAGATACGCGCCGCCCAGGACGACCGCGGCAGACAATGTGATCCGCCAGTCGATCGTGAAGAGCAGGAACACAAGTATGGCGGATCCGATTGCGAGCCCGGCCAGCCCCTGGATGAGCGGCCCCATGACGCCGAGAGTCAGGAGATCGGTTTTTTGAAGGGCCGCGACAAAACGGCTGCTGTTCTGCGACGCATGGAATAAATAAGGCTGCACTAGCAGGCGCTGCTGGATGGCCACATTGATAGAATGGCCGATCTGCAGCACTCGGCGCTGGATCGAGGACGCGAGCGCGAGCCTGCTCATCGCGGCCGCACCAACCAGTGTCGCGAATATCAGCACCAGGCCAAGCGGGTTATCGCGGAAGATGTCGGCAGCGAACGGAGCCTTCGTATTCCCGTTGGATACAAGCGAAAGGAGCGGGACGAGGCTTGCGAGCGCGGCGACTTCGACGATTGCAGAGACGAGGGACAGGGCGGCCAGGGACAAGATGCGGCGGTCGAAAGAGGGATCCGAGCGCCGACCGATCGCCAGCAGCCGCCCCAAGGTGCCGGACTTAGCTGTCATCATTCGAACAGCGGACGAAGCCGATCCAGCGACGGGTCGTGCGTTAGGTCGAGATGGAGCGGCGTGACGCTGACATAACCGTCGGCGATCGCTTCGAGATCTGTCGTGTGACCCGGGGTTTCGATCGTCGCGGCGAGTCCGAACCAGTAATAAGGAAAGCCGCGCGGGTCTTCGCGTTCAACGACGTGAAGCCGGCCGTAGTCGCGAAAGCCCTGGCGGCAAACTCGGATGCCGCGGACGGCACCGGCTTCGAGCGCCGGAAAATTCACGTTGACCAACGTGCCGGGCGCGAGCTCTGCCTTGGCCAGTATTGCAAGCACGCGCTCGGCCCAAACTTCGGCGGCCGCGAAGGGCACGCTCGCCCCCATTCCCTGTCGTGCATAGGCTTGGCTGAACGCGATCGACGGCACGCCCGCCAGGGCCCCCTCCATCGCCGCCGACACCGTTCCCGAATACGTCGCATCCTCCGCCAGATTGGCGCCCCGGTTGACCCCTGAGAGGATGAGGTCAGGACGATGATCCTTCATGATGTGGGCGAGGGCCATCATCACCGCATCGGTCGGTGTGCCAGTCACGGAAAAGCGCTTGTCGCCGTGGCGGCGGAGCCGGATGGGCTGCGTCAGCGTCAGGCTATGCCCAGTGCCCGATTGCTCTTCGCTGGGTGCCACCACCCATAAATCGTCCGAGAGCGTGGCGGCGACTCGCTCCAAGACGGCAAGTCCGGCCGCATCGATCCCGTCGTCATTGGTAATAAGGATTCGCATGACCAAGCTATGGGCGAATAGAGACCCTGCGCCAATCCGGCACAAGTCATTGCGCTTATTGGGCAACAATCACCACTTTTCGCCATCAGGCCTGTCGGTCAGTCCTTGTTAAGCAGAAGTGGCTTAACTATAGGCGCCTTGGGGATTGCCGACTTACCCAGGCCAAGTCCCGGGAAAGTCTAGTGGAATCGCCTTCCGGTCGTGACCGGTGGCCCGGTCGCGACAGCGATGGGCGACGCTTGTTACGGGGAGGGAAGACATGGCGACGGCACTCAAAGACCTTTACGGACCCGGTGGTCTGAGGTTCGACCAGATCGAGCTTCCGGCGGACTATCGCCCATCAGACAGCGAAGAATTCATGAGCCCGGTGCAGCAGGCCTACTTCTTGGCCAAGCTGAAACTGTGGAAAGAAGCGATCGTCGACGAATCCCGGGCGACCATGGCCCAGCTTCAGGTCGATTCGCTTCGTGAGCCGGACATGGCCGACCGCGCTTCGAGCGAGACGGACTGGTCGATTGAGCTTCGGACCCGCGATCGGCAGCGCAAGCTGATCGCCAAAATCGATTCGGCGATCCGCCGCCTTTACGAAGGCGAATATGGCTATTGCGAAGTGACCGGCGAGCCGATCTCGCTGGCCCGCCTCGAGGCCCGGCCGATCGCTACGATGACGCTGGAAGCCCAAGAGCGCCACGAGCGCATCGAGCGCGTTTCACGGGACGATTGAATGCAATCGGGCGGGCCTCGGCCCGCCCTAAGCGCATGAAAAAACCGGCCTTCCCTAGTGGAAGTGGCCGGTCATCTCGTCCCTGATCCTGAGCTTTTCTTTTTTCAACTCGTGGAGCCGGATGTCATCTGGGTGTGGACGGTGTTCTTCTTCGTGGATTAGCGCTTCGAGCGCGGCGTGCTTCTGTTCGAGAGACTCGACCTGAGCCTGATCCATCGGAGTCATTCCTTTCCTTTGCTGTGGAGTGACGATGAGAAGTAAACCACGAAATCGGCCATTTGTCTCGTGTCTTGACTCGGTCCGTCGCCGCCTTCGCTCGGGCGGTCGTTGACGGCATGAACGTGACGCACGTCTGGCCATGCGATAGGGTGTGCGGCGACGATGAATGATGACGATCCGCGCCAAGTCCTGGAAGTGCTCAAGGCCGAGCATCGCCGCCTCGATGAACAAATTTCCGCGCTCCAGGCGGAGGGTCTCGGCAGTCAGATGGAGATTGCGCGTCTTAAGAAGCGCAAGCTGCACCTTAAGGACGAGATCAAGCTGCTCGGCGACCGCATCGTTCCCGACATCATCGCCTGAGCATTTGTTTCGAATCGGGACTCGGCCGCACGCCCTCGGAAGCGCCCGGACGCTGTTGTGCGTTTCCAGCTCGAACGGAAAATGACAGAATGAGCGACATGGACGATGAATTCGAAACGACGCCGACCGAGTCGCGGATCACGCCGCGTCTGGTCGATGCGCTCTATACCGAGGCCCTGTTACTCGCCGACGAGGCGCGCGCCTATTTCGACGACGCGGGCAGGGACGAACAGAAGCAGCTCGAACCCTTCATACGGGTCGGCTTTGCCTGCGAGTCTTTGAAGGTAACAACCCGGATCATGCACATTGTCGCATGGCTGCTGACGCAGCGGGCGATCGAGACCGGTGAGATCTACGGCGCCGAAGGGCGGCGCCCGGAACGCCGGCTTGGCCACGCCAACGACAGCGACCCAGAGGTCGTGGCCCAACTCCCGGAAGCGGCGCGAAAGCTGATCGCATCGACCACGGAACTCTATTCGCGTGTGAAGCGGCTCGATGAGGGCCAGCTGGCGGAGGACGCACCGCATAGTCCTGCGCGCGCACTCATGGGTCGGCTCGAACGCGACCTGATCTGGAACCGCGACGCCTGATCCTCTAGATCGACGCGCGATGCGCGATTTCACATTTCAGCCAGGTCCGGCGGTGCTCTCAGGCGCAGGCGCCGCAAGCTGGTTGGCGGCAAAGATGCCGCCAGGGCCCTGCTTGTTCGTTACCGACACCGACATCCTTGGCTTCGGACTGGCAGACGACTGCCTGAATGGGATCCAGCAGTCGGGGCGCGACGTCGTCATCTTTGAGGAAGTCGAGTCCGATCCGTCGAAAGATACCCTTCTGGCCGCAGTCGAAGTTGGCCGCGATACTGCGGTGAGCCACGTCGTCGGTTTCGGCGGCGGAAGCCCGATGGACGTGGCGAAGCTCGCTTCGTATTTGCTCGGCTCGGGCGACGACCTCGACGACATTTGGGGCGTTGGACTGGCCACGGGCGGGCGCTTGCCGCTGGCTCTGGTGCCAACGACTGCGGGGACGGGAAGCGAAGCGACGCCTGTTGCCGTCATCACCTGCGAAGGCGGTGAAAAACGCGGCGTGAATTCGCCTGCGCTGACTGCGGATTGGGCGGCCCTTGATCCAGCGCTCACAGTGGGGATGCCGCGCGAGCTGACTGCTGCGACCGGGATCGATGCAATGGTCCATGCCGTCGAAGCTTATACTTCGGCAAAGGCAAAGAACCCGATCAGCGACCTCTACGCGCGGGAGGCTCTCTCTTTGCTCTCCGCCAACCTGGTTCGGGCTTGCGAACAGCCGGACGACATCGACGCCCGTTCGGCGATGCTTCTTGGCGCTCACCTCGCGGGGCTCGCCTTCGCCAACGCCCCAGTCGCTGGGGTCCACGCGCTGGCCTATCCGCTGGGCGGGCTTCATCATCTGCCGCACGGCCTCAGCAATGCGCTGATGCTGCGCCATGTCCTCCAGCACAACAGCGAAGCGGCACGGGAGAAGTATGCCGAGCTCGCCGGAATCGTTGATCCGAGCTGCGTGGGACAGGGTAGCCAGGCGCGATGTGCACGTCTGATCGAACGGCTCGACGAACTATCGGCCGCCAGCGGCCTCAAGCTCCGCCTTCGCGACCACGGTATTCGCCAAGAAGACATACCGCTTCTGGCTCGCGAAGCGATGAAGCAGCAGCGCCTTCTGGTGAACAATCCGTGTGTAATCGAAGAGGACGATGCGCGCCGTCTATACGAGGCGGCATGGTGAGGGAACGTCCGGGGCCGCGACCGCGCTCGTCGTATCGCTACTGTTCGCGGATCACTCTCCGCTGGGCCGACAACGACGCCTACGGTCATGTGAACAACACGATCTATTATGCGTGGTTCGACACCGCCGTGAACCAATGGCTGGTTGAAAATGGCCTTCTCGACATCATGGGTGGCGACCCCATCGGGCTCCTCGTCGAAACCGGCTGCCGTTATTTTTCGCCCTTATCCTATCCCGGCGAGGTCGAGCTTCTTTTGGCAGTCCAGCTCCTTGGACGCAGCAGCGTCACATATGTGTTGGGAGTTTTCGAGCCGGGTGCTGAGTCGGCCTCGGCGGAAGGGCATTTCACGCACGTCTATGTGGATCGCCGCAATCGTCGGCCGACCGCGATACCGCAAGTGTGGCGCCAGAAGCTCGAGCAAATTGCCTAACCGCAGAGAGCGGATTTGGCCTCGGCATATTCACGCGCAAGCCGGTCAACCAGATCGCCCGCCGCCACAACCTCCTTGATCGCGCCGATTCCCTGGCCCGACCCCCAAATGTCCTTCCACGCCTTCGCTCCGCCGAAATTCATCTTGCTCGGATCGGCTTCAGGAAGGTTGTCTGGGTCCATGCCGGCACGGGCGATCGGGCCCTTGAGATAATTGCCGTGGATTCCGGTAAACAGTGACGACGCGACGATATCCGCCGCGCCCGACTTGACGATTTCCTGCTTGTAGTCGTCGGTCGCCCGCGCCTCATGTGTGGCAATGAATGGAGACCCGATATACGCAAGGTCGGCCCCCATGGCTTGGGCCGCCAGGATCGACTGCCCCCGGGCGATGGCTCCAGACAGGATAAGCGGCCCGTCGAACCATTCCCGGATCTCCTGGACCAGTGCGAATGGCGACCATTTGCCCGCATGGCCGCCGGCTCCTGCTGCGACGGCGATAAGGCCATCGGCACCCTTGTCGATCGCCTTGTGTGCAAAAACGTCGTTGATGATGTCGTGAAGGGTGATTCCACCCCAGCGGTGGACGGCCTCGTTAAGTTCGACCCGCGCGCCAAGCGATGTGATCACGATCGGGACCTTCCACTTTTCGCAGATAGCCATGTCCTCTTCGAACCGCGTATTAGTCGCGTGAACAATCTGGTTGACCGCGAAAGGCGCGGAAGGGCGGTCGGGATTTAACCGATCATGCTCGGCGAGAGCCTCCGTGATCTCGTGGATCCATTCGTCGAGCTGGCTAGCCGGGCGAGCGTTGAGCGCCGGAAAGCTTCCGACCACACCGGCCTTGCACTGGGCGATGACCAACGCGGGATGGCTGATGATGAAAAGGGGCGCGGCGATAACCGGAATGCGGAGGTTCGACAGGATCGGTGGCAGGGACAATTTGTCGCTCCTTCGCTTTTCGCACGAGATTGGTAGCGAACCGAAACGGTTGTGGCGAGAGGCCATTGCGCGGACGCGCCGGCCCCCTATGAGGGCGGCATGATGGTTCCGGAAACGCTTGCGCAACGCCTTGTCGAACGGCCCCGCCGCTGGTTGGTGACTGGCGCGGCAGGATTCATCGGCTCGAACCTAGTAGAGGCCTTGCTTGGGACCGGCCAGGAAGTGGTGGGGCTCGACAATTATGCCACCGGGCATCGCGCCAACGTCGACGCGGCGGCCGGGTCCAGCCCCGCTTTTCGGATGATCGAGGGCGATATCTGCGATCGCGATGCCTGCGCCGAGGCCGTCGCTGGATGCGATGTGGTGCTTCATCAGGCTGCGCTCGGCTCGGTGCCGCGCTCGATCGCCGAGCCACTTGCGAGCCATGATTCCAACGTCACCGGCTTCCTCAACATGCTGGAGGCGGCGCGGCAGGCTGACGTTGGCCGGTTCGTCTACGCCGCCTCGTCATCAACTTACGGCGATTACGAAGAGCTGCCGAAGGTCGAGGAGAATATCGGAAACCCGCTGTCGCCGTACGCCGCGACCAAGCTGATCGATGAGATCTACGCCGCCGTTTATGGACGGAGCTATGGTTTCAAGGCGACGGGGCTGCGGTATTTTAACGTCTTCGGTCCGAGGCAGGACCCGGAAGGGGCCTATGCCGCGGTGATCCCTAAGTGGGTGGCGGCCATGCTTCGGGACGAGCCCGTAACGATCAACGGGGATGGCGAGACCAGCCGCGACTTCTGTTACGTCGCCAATGCGTTGCAGGCGAACATCCTGGCCGCGCTCGCACCGGACGCGGTGCAGGGCGAGGTGTTCAACGTCGCCTATGGCGGGCGGACCAGCCTGAACCAGCTGTTCGCATTCATACGTGAGGGCCTGGCCGAGCATCAGGTGCACTATGGCCGCGAGCCGATTCATGCCGACTTCCGGGCGGGCGACGTGCGCCACAGCCAGGCGGATATAGGCAAGGCAAAGCGGATGCTGGGCTATGCCCGACCCATGACGTGGCGAAAGGACTGGCGGAAGCGCTGCCTTATTATGTCGAGGCGCTTCGCGACTGATCGGTCGCTCGGGCGTTGTCGGGCCGATGCGTTACCTTGCATTCCTGCTTCTCGCCGCCGCCTGCAGCCCGGTGCCGCAGGGAGCGCTGCAACCGGCCAGGAACCAGGCCGCGGATACGCCCGCGACATGGCTGGCGCTGCACAACCGCGAACGGGCGGCATACGGCTCGCCGCCGCTAGGCTGGGACCCGGCGCTCGCGGCGCAGGCGAAAAAGTATGCCCATGAACTGGCGGCGATCGGCCGGCTCCTGCATTCGCCCAAGGCACAAAGGCCGGGGCAGGGCGAGAATCTGTGGCTCGGAACGCGCGGCATGTTCGGCACGGAGGCGATGGTGGGGTCGTGGGCGGGGGAGAAACGCCATTTCCGCCGCGGGGTCTTCCCGGCCAACAGCACAACCGGTAACTGGCGGGACATCGGCCATTACAGCCAGATGGTTTGGCCGAGGACGACGCGCCTGGGGTGCGGCCTCGCCAGCAGCGCGCGCTGGGACGTCCTGGTCTGCCGCTACAGCCCGCCTGGAAACCAGGACGGGCTGCGCATTTGATGGGAAAACTTAAGCGGCGATCTGAAGCTGTTCGTCAGCCTCGACGGCAACCGGCTTGGCCGGCATGTCGATGACGTCGGCTTCGACGGTCTGGCGCGGGAAGAAGTAGCGCGAGGCGGCGACAACAGCGCCCAGGGCGAGGTAGACGCTAATCGTCAGAACGGGCTGGAAGAACAGCGGGCCGATGAAGGCGAGCCGCAGCCAGAGGGCGTTGATCCCGAAATCCTGTCCGATCGCTTCGCACACACCAAGCAAGGTGTCGTTGCGCAAGGGGAGGGGCGTGGGTTTCGTCGTGGCAGTCATGTTGCTCTCTTGCTCCATTCGGTCCGGCAACCGCGCCGGCCCAGTACCAAGGAATAAGCAAGGGCCGTGCCAATTGCGTGACAACGAGGGGAGACAGCTGGATATTGCGGTGCAGCATTTCAAGACGAAACCGACAAATGGTGGATTTCACTCGTCGGATGGTGGGATTTCCCACCAACGGCATGACTGGAAAGACAAACGGCGAGGAGGGCAACCGCCGGGCGCGCGGCTGCGCGCCCGGTGCGATCATGCTGGCAAGTCGAAAGCTCTAGAGGCCCGAGCGGTCGTCGGTCGTGGAGTAGGACTGTTCCTGGATGCTCGTGTCGATATCGAGCATCTTGTAGAAGACGTCGCGGGCGAACAGGCCGCTAAGCAGCAGGTAGGCGGCGATTACCCCGGCGACGATGGCCTCCGTCCCTTCAAGCGCGAAATAGATCAGTATCCCGAGCCCGATCGCGGCGACGATGCGAACGACCCGATCTTCCGGTCCGACATTCCTGGCCATTACCCCACCTCACCTGTTTTAAAACCCTGTGATGCCCTTTTAGCGCCGCCGGAGCACCAAGGGCAAGGCGGCAGACGCGCAGCGTCGCGCCAAGCCGGTGAAACGAGAAGCGGGACGAAATTCGGCGCCTTTTCTGCTATGGCTTCCCCGCCGGAGGGGACAGAAAAGGGGACTCGCCGATGAAGCTGGTACTCAAAATCATGCTGGGCGCAACGATGGCCATGATGCTGCCGACCTTCGCACCCGCCAAGGAAGCGCGGGAGCTGGAGGTTTCCGAGGCCACGGTGAACAAGAAATGCGAAGGCAAAATGCAGTCGAACGGCGGCGTCAAAGGCTGCACGGTCGCCTGTCCCCAGGGCATCAACGGGACGACCTGCGACTACAGCTGCGGCGGCCCGGGAGGCAAAGGCTGTAGGGTGATCATTTTCAGCCGAACGAGCGCCCCTGCGCCCAAGAAGGGCCAGGTGGATCCGGCATCGACGGTGAAGCAGTAGCGAACGAAGCGCCCAGACTAGGGGAGGCTTTGCACGGCAAAGGCGAGCGAGGCCGAGAGACGCGGAGTTTCGGCCGACGCCCGAGCGGAGCGAGTGGCGATCGACGGCGCGAATTCACTTCGCGCCGGCGCCTTGTTCTGTCAGGGTGCCGCCATGCCCAAGAGAAAATCGCTCACCCCGGCCGAGCAGGCCGAAAAATTTCGTCTGGCGGCGAAGAAAAGGACCGACGCGGGGATGCCCAGCGTCGCCGACGCCGACGACGCCATGGACGCCAAGATCGCGAAAAACATCAGGGATTACGGCGCCTGAAATGCCCCGCTGCGGCGCGAAGTCGGCCAAGGTCACCGTCCTGCCGCCGGTATGAACGCAAGAACGGGGGGCCGCTTTCGCGGCCCCCTGACACGCTGACACTGAAGCTTACTTCGCGGCCATGAAGGCCTTCTCGCTTTTCAACAGCTCGTCGCCGAGCTTCACGCCCTCGGGCAGCTCGACCAGCTTGGCCGCGCCCTGGACGGCTTCGAACATCGCCTTGCGGATACGTTCGTCGGCAATCGTCCTGATGCCCTCATTGATGGTGGCCAGGGTGCGGATGTCGTCGAAGATGGCCCGTCTGGGATCGGGCTTTCTCCAAATGTCGACCTCGCGGTAAATGGGCACGCAGATTTCCCGGCCGTCCAAGGTTTTCACGGTGAATCCATCGCAAGACATATGACGTCCCTTTCCGTTGAGGGTCGTCCGGGGCGATCGAAGCGGGCGGCACAAAAAAGCTCGCCTGAGCGCCTTGGGGCGACTCAATCCGAGCGGCACAGATGTTAATGCAAGTTAAGGAAGGTCACAAGCGGATAGCGCGTCCCTAGGGCAGCGGTTCCTCGCCCTTCAGCGCCCAGGCAAGCGCTTCCTCGCGCCGGTCGGGGCCGACTACGAGGTAGGTGATCCCCGGGAGAAGGGCGCTTTCCAGCCGACTCGACGCGCGGACCCAGCGCTGCTCGGCGACCACGGCGACGCGGCGGAAGCGGCCGCGCTTTCCGAACAGGGGCATGGCGCGGCCCATGTAATGGGGCAGGGCGCTAAGCTGGATGCCGTCGAGTCCGTGGGTCTCGACATAGACGTGGATGGTCCGGTGGGCCGCGAGGATGGCCTCGGTCCGGTCCATGATCAAGTCGAGGTCTTCGCCGGTGATGGTTCCGCTGAGCTTCACGGCGAGGACATCCGCGGGGCTTTCGAGAAATTCGTGCATCAGGGTCCTGTTTCGTCGTTGGGGGTTCGCGGCTTAGGCCTTTGCCTCCGCCAGGTAGGTTCGCACCGCGGCCTCGACGGTCGGGTGGAAATGCTCCTCGCCGAAGCTGTCGAACAGCTCGAACCGCTTGAGCTTGTCCTTCACCGGATCCTTGAGCTCGGCAACGTGGAGTACGATCCCGCGGGCGTCGAGCTTCCGGACGAGATCCACGAGGGCGTCGGCGGCGGTAACGTCGATGCTGGTTATCGGCTCGGCAGCGACGACGACGCGGCGGACCGGGGCGGGCGATTCATCCACGGCGCGGAGCACGATGTCGTTGAATAGCTCCGCATTGGCGAAGAACAGGGGCGCGTCCCAGCGCAGCAGGAGCAGGCCGGGGATGCGCTTCGCATCGGGATAGCGGGCGACGTCGTGATAGCCGTCGACCCCGTCGGGATCGCCGAGCACCGCCCAGTGCGGGCGCCAGCCGTCCCACAGGAACTCGATAACGGCGAAGACGATGGCGATGCCGATGCCGGGAATGGCGCCGAAGATTGCGACGCCAGCGGTGCACAGGATCGACAGCCAGAACTCCCAACGCTGGATGCGGTAGATGCGGCCAAGGTCCTTGAACTCGAACAGGCCGATGGCGGCGGCGATGACCACTGCGGCAAGCGCGGCATAGGGGAGGTTGCGGAACAGCATCGGCGCGGCGACGATGACCAAAGCGACGACGAGCGCGCCGACGACTCCGGTCAGCTGGGTCTTGGCTCCGGCGGCCTCGGCAACCGGGGTGCGCGACGAGCTGCTGCTGATGGCGAAACCCTGGAACAGGCCGGCGGCGAGGTTGGCGGCGCCCAGACCGACCATCTCCTGGTTGGGATCGACCCGGGTGTTGGTCCGGGCGGCATAGGTGCGGGAGAGGACGCTGGTGTCGGCGAACGAGACGATCGCGACCGCGAAGCCGCCGATGAGGATGGGGACGAGGTCTCCGGGCTGGATCCACGGGATGGTGAAGGTGGGAAGGCCCTCCGGCACCGGGCCGAGCACTTTCACTCCGGCCTCCGACAGACGCAGCAAGCCGGCGGCAACGGTGGCTCCGACGACGGCGATCAGGACGCCGGGGATGCGCTTGTTGCCTTTGAGCGAGAGGATGACCACGAGGGTCGCGGCGCCGAGCGCGGCGGCAGTCCAGTTGGCGAGGCCGCCGAACATTCCCTTCCCGATGCTCCACAGGTCGCGCAGCGGGCCGGTGCTCTCGATGGAGAAGCCGAACATCTTGGGCAGCTGGCTGATGAGGACGGCAAGCGCGATGCCGTTCATGTAGCCGTAGCGGATCGGCTTGGAGAGCAGCTCGGTTACGAAGCCGAGGCGGCCGAGCCCGGCGGCGATGCAGACGATCCCCGACACGACCGCCATCGCGCTGGCGACCGCGATCGCCCGCATCGGATCGGTACCTGCAAGCGGAAGGACGACCCCAAGGATGATCGGGGCGAGCGAGGAATCTGGGCCGAGGACGAGGATCCTGCTCGGCCCCAGCAGCGCGTAGACCAGCAGCGGGACAATGGTCGCATAGAGGCCGTAGATGGCCGGAACGCCCGACGCCACCGCATAAGCAATGCCAACGGGGACCAGCATCGTCGAAAGGACGATTCCGGCGACGACGTCATCGCGAAGCCAGCCGGGCTGGTAGCTGCGAAGCGCCTTCAGGCCGGGCAGCCAGTCCACCCAGCTGGTAGGCGGAGCGGCGGCGATCAGTAGGCCTCCGGAACGAGCCTGACCTGGCTGAGGTCAAGGTCGTCCTTGTAATGGCCCTTGTTGGAGCGCGGAGGCAGCTTCACCTTGTCGCGCTTGATCTTCTTGTAGGGGATGAGCGAGAGAATGTGCTTGATGCCGTTGAGGCGAGCGCGCTTCTTGTCATCGCTGCGAAGCACGTACCAGGGGGTCAGCTTCTCGCTGGTCGCCTTGAACATCGCATCGCGGGCGCGCGAGTAATCATACCATCGGGCATAGGACTTGAGGTCCATCGGGCTCAGCTTCCACTGGCGAAGCGGGTCTTCGATCCGTGCCTTAAAGCGGCGGTCCTGCTCTTCCATCCCGACCTCGAGCCAAAGCTTGATGAGGATAACGCCCTGTTCGACCAGCCAGCGCTCGAACTGCGGGACGTTCTCGAGGAATTCCTCGACGATCTTCTTGTCGGTGAAGCCCATCACCCGCTCGACGCCCGCGCGGTTGTACCAGCTGCGGTCGAAGATCACGACTTCGCCTTCGACCGGAAACTGCTCGACGTAGCGCTGCATGAAGAGCTTCTTGCGTTCGCCCTGGGGCGGTGCACTGAGCGCGACGACGCGGAAGGTGCGGGGGCTGACCCGCTCGACCAGGCGGCGGATGAGGCCGCCTTTCCCGGCAGTGTCGCGACCTTCGCAGACGATGATCACACGGGCTCCGGTCGCGCGGACCCAATCCTGAAGGTAGCATAGCTCGACCTGGAGCTTGGCGAGTTCCTTCTCGTAATCCTTGCGCGAGAGCTTTTCGGGCTTCGCTTTTTTGTGCTTTTTGCCGGAGGCCTCGGCTTCAGCTTCGAGGAATGGCTTGTGCTTCGCGACGTTCATGGGCGGTTCCCTTCATCGCGGGAACCCCATCACATGCAGCGCGGCGCGCCTATCGGGTATTACACGGGTTTTGCGGGCGGCTGGTAAGATCGCTCGAAAGTCGCCAAGGGCGTTTACTGGTCAAGGAAGCTCCGCATCTTCCGCGAGCGGGAGGGATGCTTGAGCTTACGCAAAGCCTTCGCCTCGATCTGGCGAATACGCTCGCGGGTGACGCTGAACTGCTGACCGACTTCCTCGAGGGTGTGATCGGTGTTCATGCCGATGCCGAAACGCATGCGCAGCACGCGCTCCTCACGCGGGGTGAGTGAGGCGAGCACCCGGGTGACGGTTTCCTTGAGGTTTGCCTGGATCGCGGCGTCGACCGGGATGACGGCGTTCTTGTCCTCGATGAAGTCGCCGAGGTGGCTGTCTTCCTCGTCGCCGATCGGGGTCTCGAGGCTGATCGGCTCCTTGGCGATCTTCATCACCTTGCGGACCTTCTCGAGCGGCATTCCGAGGCGCTCGGCGAGGTCCTCAGGCGTGGCTTCGCGGCCGAACTCGTGGAGGAACTGGCGACCAGTGCGGACCAGCTTGTTGATCGTCTCGATCATGTGCACCGGGATACGAATGGTGCGCGCCTGGTCCGCGATGGAGCGGGTAATCGCCTGCCGGATCCACCAGGTCGCGTAGGTTGAGAACTTATAGCCGCGGCGGTACTCGAACTTGTCGACCGCCTTCATCAGGCCGATGTTGCCTTCCTGGATGAGGTCCAGGAACTGCAGGCCGCGGTTGGTGTATTTCTTGGCGATGGAAATGACGAGGCGAAGGTTGGCCTCGACCATTTCCTTCTTGGCGATACGGGCCTCGCGCTCGCCCTTCTGGACCTGATTGACGATTCGCCGGAACTCCGGAAGCGAGGTCCCCACCGCGTTGGCGATCTCGGCGATCTCGGTGCGGATACGCTCGACGCTGTCGGCCTCGGCAGAGGCGAAGGCGGCGAACTTCTTGTCGATCTTGGCGGCGCGCTTGAGCCACTGGTCGTCGAGCTCGCTGCCCATGTAGCTGTCGAGGAAGGCCTTGCGCGATACGCGGTGCCGCTCGGCAAGGCGCAGCATCTGGCCGCCGAGCGCGGTCAGGCGGCGGTTGTAGCTGTAGAGCTGGTCGACGAGATACTCGATCTTCGCCGCGTGGAACTGGACGCTCTCAACCTCGGCGGTGAGCTGTTCGGACAGCTTCTGGTACTTCTTCTCGTCCGCGGCCGGGAATTCGGTTCCGGCACCGAGCGCCTCAAGCCGGGCCTGCTGGAGCTTGGAGAACTTCTTGAACAGCGCGGTGATGCCGGCGAACTTCTCAAGCGCCATCGGCTTGAGGGTCTCTTCCATTTGCGCGAGGGAGAGGGTGTTGTCCTCATCCTCCTCTTCGGCGGCGGGCTTGGCGCGGCGCTCGGTGAGCTCGTCCTCTTCATCGTCGGCGGATTGCTCCTCCTCGATGTCGTCCTCTTCCTTGATGGTCGGGCCGGCGGTCTTCTCGCTGATCTCGCCTTCCTCGCCTTCGCCTTCTTCGTCGGCGGTGATCTGCTCCGCGGTCGGCCCCTTCGACAGCATGGCTTCAAGATCGAGGATCTCGCGCAGCTGCATCGTGCCTTCGTTGAGGTTGTTCGACCATTCGATGATGGCGTTGAAGGTGATCGGGCTTTCGCAAAGGCCCCAGATCATCGTGTCGCGGCCGGCCTCGATGCGCTTTGCGATGGCGATTTCGCCCTCACGGGAAAGCAGCTCAACGGCGCCCATCTCGCGAAGGTACATGCGGACGGGATCGTCGGTGCGATCGACCGCTTCCTTCTTGGTCGCGACTGCGGGGCGCGGCGATCCGCCCTCGTCGATTGGATCGACCTCGTCCTCGGCCTCCGGCTCCTTGTCCTCGTCGTCGCTGTCGTCATTCTCGACGATCTGCACGCCCATCTCGTTGATCGCGGACATGATGTCCTCGATCTGCTCGGACGACATCTGGTCTTGCGGAAGCGCGGCATTGAGCTCGTCGACCGTGATGACGCCCTTCTTCTTCGCGCGCGCGATCAGCTTTTTGACCGACGCATCGTTGAGGTCGATCAGCGGCGCATCGCCAGTGTCGGTTTCGGTCTCGGGAGTGTCGTTTTTCGCCATATGCCCAGATTCTACTTTCGCGCCGCTTACTCATTGCCGGCGAGAGACGCCAGCCTGTCGTTGACTTGCGCCCTCGCGCTGAGCAGCCGCTGCTGCTCGGCAAAGGCGGATTCGGTGAATTCCTGCTCCAGCCGGCGGGTCGCCGCGGCCAGCGCCTTATCAATCTCGTTCCTTGCAACCAGCGCCTCGACCGCCAGCGCCAGATCGCGCCGGGCCAGATCCGGATCGGTCCTTGCGCGGGTGAAGCTGAAGCCGATGTCGCCAGTCTTCGAAACGTCAGCCCAGGCGGCCGCCGTCTCGCCGACCGCCAATATGGGAAGAAGTTGATCCCGATCAAGCGCTGCATCGCCGATGGCGAGGTCGATCATTCGGTCGCGAAGGCGCAGGGCGGCGGCATCGTCGAGCGCCAGGGCCGCGAAATGCTCGACATGATCGCCGATCGCCTGCGGATAGAGGGCGTGGCCGAGGACCAGCGCGCGGGCGGTCGAACGGTCGATTCCGCCGGCGCCGATGGCCCTGGCGGCCTGACTGGCGGGCGGTGCAGGAGGAAGATAGCGGCCGGCCTTGGCATTCCATTCGCGGCGCTGCGGGAACGGCCGCTGCGTGCTGGCCTGCGGACGCACGAGCGCGTCGAAACGGCGCAGGAATTCGTCGCGATAAAGCTGGCGGAGGTTCGGTTCGGCGATCGCCTGGACGTGGGTCATCAGCCGCTGCTTGAGTCCGGCGCGCGCTTCGGGCGTGTCGAGCGCAGCCGAATCGACCTCGTGACGCCACAGCCGGTCGACCAATGGCTCGGGCAATTCGAGTAGGGCTTCCATCGCGGCACGTCCGCCGGCCTTGATGAGGTCGTCGGGATCCTTGCCTGCGGGAAGCGTGACGAAGCGCAAGGTGCGTTCCGGACCGAGGTGGGGGAGGGCGCGCAAGGCCGCGCGTATCGCGGCCTTCTGGCCCGCGTTATCGCCGTCGAAACAGCAGATCGGGGCGGGTTCTAGCCGCCACAGCTTTTCGAGCTGCTGCTCGGTCAGGGCAGTGCCGAGCGGTGCGACGACTTCGCCGATCCCGGCCTGGTCCAGGGCGATGACGTCCATCTGCCCTTCCACGATCAGGATTCGCTTAGCCGCGCGGCTGGCGGGTCCGGCCAGGTCGAGGTTGAACAGGGTCCGGCCCTTGTCGAACAAGGGCGTGTCCGGCGAATTGAGATATTTCGGCTCGCCAGCGCCGAGGATGCGGGCACTGAACGCGATCACCCGCCCGCGAACGTCGCGGATAGGATAGGTCAGGCGGCCGCGAAAGCGGTCGTATGGCTGCTTACCGTCGTCGGGCGCGATCAGTAGGCCAGCCTCGACCAGCTTGTCGGCGCCGAAGTCGGCCAAGGCGGCCTTGAGCTTGCCACGCGAATCCGGAGCGAAGCCGAAGCCGAATTTCTTGCGGGTGGAATCGCTGATCCCGCGTTCCTTGAGGTAGGCGCGGGCGGCCGCGCCATCGACCCCATCCAGTTGCTCGATGAACCAGCGGTTCGCCCGGTCCATGACTTCATAAAGCCCGGCGGAGCGTTCGGCGCGTTCAGCGGCGCGGGGATCGGGGGCGGGGACGTCCATCCCGGCCTTGGCCGCGAGTTCCTTCACCGCATCCATGAATGGCATGCCACGCTGGTCGGTGAGGAAGCGGATCGCGTCGCCATGCGCGCCGCAGCCGAAGCAATGGTAGAAGCCCTTTTCGTCGTTGATCGTGAAGCTTGGCGTCTTCTCGTTATGAAAAGGGCAGCAGGCCTTGAACTCGCGCCCGGCCTTGATCAGCTTTACCGACGGGCCGATGACCGCGCTGAGGGTCGTCCGTGCGCGCAATTCGTCCAGCCATGCTGGCGACAGGGTCACGCGGAAAGCGCCGCCTTGACCAGCGCGCTGGCGCGGGCGGGTTCGATCTGGGTGCCAAGGCGTGATTTCACCTCGCCCATAACCCGGCCCATGTCCTTCATCGATGCAGCGCCGATTTCGGCGATGATCGACTGGATCGCGGCCCTGGCGTCCTCCTCGGAAAGCTGGGCGGGAAGGAAGCGCTCGATGACCGCGATCTCGGCTTCTTCCTTGGCCGCTAGCTCTTCGCGGTTGCCCTTGCGATAAAGCTCCACGGATTCGCGCCGCTGCTTGATCATCTTCTGCAGGACTTCGGTGACCAGGGCGTCGTCGTCGAGAGTCGTCGACGCAGTGCGAAGCTCGATGTCGCGGTTCTTAATCGCCGACTGGATCAGCCGGATCGTCGCGGTCGACTCCTTGTCGCCGCCCTTCATCGCGCTCACCAGCGCGGTCTTGATATCGTCGCGAATCATCTCGGGTTCGTCACGCCTCGTCGGAAAACGCCAGTCCTAGCGGGGAATTGCCGCCTTTCACAGCGTTGACGCGACCCCGAAACGCGCCTAGCGGCCATGGCTTAGCGACATTGCTGCAACTACCCCGAAGGAGCCTCTGCCTTGGCCGATCCTCGAGTCTCGCTTGCGCGCCCCGATGGAGCGACCGGCGTGATCGTTTTTGCAGACGGCCGGACAATCTGGGGCGAGGGATTCGGAAGCGAAGGACAGGCGGTCGGCGAGCTGTGCTTCAACACCGCCATGACCGGATACCAGGAAGTGATGACCGACCCCTCCTACGCGAGCCAGGTCATCGCGTTCACCTTCCCCCATATCGGCAACGTCGGAGCCAATGAGGAGGATGTCGAAGCGGGCGAGGCGCATGCGCTCGGCTGCATCGTCCGGGAGGCCGTGACCAGCCCGTCCAACTTCCGTGCGGGTCAAGACTTTCCGAGCTGGATGGCGGCAACCGGGCGTATCGGCATTTCCGGTGTCGATACGCGGGCGCTGACCCGGCTCGTTCGCCGCGAGGGGCCCCCAACCATCGCCATCGCCCATGATGCGAGCGGCGCGTTCGACCTCGATGCGCTGCATAAGGCGGCCGCCGACTGGCCGGGCCTGGAGGGCATGGACCTGGCCAAGCAAGTCAGCCGCGAACAGCTGGAAGCATGGAGTGGCGGGAAGTGGGAGCTGGGGCAGGGTTATCGCATGGGCGGAACCGAGCCCGACCGGCCGCACGTCGTGGCGATCGACTATGGCTCCAAGCGCAACATCTTCCGCAACCTGGTCGAGGCAGGGGCGCGGGTAACGGTGCTTCCGGCAGGGGCCAGTTTCGACGAGGTGATGGCGCAGAAGCCTGACGGCTTTTTCCTGTCGAACGGGCCGGGCGATCCGGCGGCGACCGGCGAATATGCCATACCGGTGATCCGCCAGATGCTGGAGACCGGCAAGCCTTTGTTCGGCATTTGCCTTGGTCACCAGCTTCTCGCGCTGGCCGTAGGCGGCAAGACGTCGAAGATGTTTCAGGGGCACCGCGGCGCCAACCATCCCGTGAAGCGGCTCGACGACGGGCGGGTTGAAGTCACCAGCATGAATCATGGCTTCGCGGTCGAGCGCGAAGGCCTGCCCAGCAACGTCAGGGAAACGCATGTCAGCCTGTTCGACGGCTCGAATTGCGGGATTGAACTGACTGACCGCCCTGCATTCAGTGTCCAATATCATCCGGAGGCCAGCCCGGGCCCGCAGGACAGCTTCTACCTGTTCGAGCGGTTCGTGGCCCAGATGAAAGAGGATGCCTGACCATGCGTATTCAGATCATCGCAACCGCCGCGTTGGTGCTCGGTTCGGCCGCTGCGGGCGCCCAGGAAATCGTCAAGGTGAAAGCCAGCGAAGCGAACGTTTCGCGCCCGGATGACATGTTCGCTTTGCCGCCCGGGCAATGGTTCGTGTCGAAGCTGATTTCGCAAGGAAATGAACCTTGTACACCCGATGCTTGCGAAGCGGGCTTCCATTCGGGCGATCTCGTCGTCAGCGTCGAGCACGCCAAGGAATGGACCCGGGTGATCGCCGGCTTCCGCAATTGCGAGGCCGTGGCCTTCCAGGAGGCGCAGACCGGCAACAGGCCTGGCTCCGCGGCACGCGGCGAGGTTTCGAACCTGCTCAAGAAGGTGGTCAAGGCGGCGGAGAAATCTTGCAGCGCCAGGGCGCCCGAGGTACCGAAACTCGACATCAAGTCCCTCTACCCGGCGAAGGTTGGCTGATGGCGCGCCGGGATCTGGAATTCCGCGTTCAGGATCTTCCACGGGTGACCCCCGGTTCACGCGATATCATCTATCTGTCCGACCGGATTACGGGAATGAGGCGGTGAGGAGTGCGCTGGCGGCGACCATGGCGATCGCACCGGTCCTTGCGTCGTGCGGCGGGTACGCCTCGGACCGGCCCCGGCGGGTCGAGAGCGACGAGGAGCTTCAAGCACAGGACGAGCGCGAATTCGCCAACTCGCCCGATGTGCAGCTCCCCGAACTGCGACGAAAGTTGCGGGAATTCGGAATCACCGACAAGGAAATAAGAGAGGCCCTGGAGGAGAACGAGGTCCCGATCTTCGTCCTGACAATCAGCGACTCCAAGTTCGCCACGCTCGACAAGAAAGCGCTTGCCGCCTTGCTGCTCGACAGTCGCTATCGCTTCGAGATGGCCGACCCGGAACAAGTAAGAGCTCTCGCCCGATATTCCGTCATGGAGGACGCCGCCCGCCGCAAGCAGCGCTACCTGAAGGAACTCGCGGCAAACGACGAAATGGATATCTTCCCGCGCTACACGCCGGGCTCCGACATGACGAAATATGCCCGCAAGCTGGAACTCTACTGCGGCTATCGACCTGGCGAGGCGTTCAACGTCATCGACGGCCAATGGCTGGAATATCGCAACCAGATGGTCGACTGGGCCGTCGAGCAACAACGCCAGAACAAGCCGGGCCTGGCGGCGTTCAAGTGCATCATCCGGATCGTCTACGCGACCGAACTTCAACCCCATTTCATCGGCAACCGCGGCCGATCTGGAGAGCGACAGAGCTAATGCCCCGCCGTACCGACATTCATTCCATCCTCGTCATCGGCGCGGGCCCTATCGTCATCGGCCAGGCGGCGGAGTTCGACTATTCCGGAAGCCAGGCGCTCAAAGCCCTGAAAGAGGAAGGCTATCGGGTCATCGTTGTCAATTCGAACCCGGCGACGATCATGACCGATCCGGAACTTGCGGACGCGACCTATATCGAGCCGATTACGCCGGAAATCGTGGAGCGGATCATCGAGGCGGAAAAGCCCGACGCGCTGCTTCCGACGATGGGCGGGCAGACCGCGCTGAACACCGCGCTGACGCTCAACCGCACAGGCGTACTCGAAAAGCATGGCGTCAAGCTGATCGGCGCCCAGGCCGAGGCGATCGACAAGGCCGAGGACCGGCAGAAATTCCGCGAGGCGATGGACCGCATCGGACTGGAATCGGCGAGGAGCGGAATCGCGCACAGCCTGCAAGACGCGCTGAAGGTGCTGGAGATGACGGGCCTGCCGGCGATCATCCGCCCGTCGTTCACGCTCGGCGGCACGGGCGGCGGGGTCGCCTACAACCGCGAGGAATTCGTCGCCATTGTCGCATCTGGCCTCGACGCCAGCCCGACAACCGAGGTGCTGATCGAGGAAAGCCTGCTCGGTTGGAAGGAATATGAGATGGAAGTCGTGCGCGACCGCGCCGACAATGCCATCATCATCTGCTCCATCGAGAATGTCGATCCGATGGGCGTCCACACCGGCGACAGCATCACGGTCGCGCCGGCGCTGACGCTGACCGACAAGGAATATCAAAGGATGCGTTCGGCGAGCATCGCCGTATTGCGCGAGATCGGCGTGGAAACCGGCGGCTCCAACGTCCAGTTCGCGGTCAACCCGAAAGACGGGCGGATGATCGTGATCGAGATGAACCCGCGTGTGTCGCGCTCCTCGGCGCTGGCATCAAAGGCGACCGGATTTCCGATCGCCAAGGTCGCCGCCAAACTGGCGGTGGGCTACACGCTCGACGAGATCGCCAACGACATCACCGGCGGCGCGACCCCGGCGAGCTTCGAGCCGACAATCGACTATGTCGTCACCAAGATCCCACGCTTCGCGTTCGAGAAGTTCAAGGGTGCCGAGGCGACCCTGTCGACGGCGATGAAGTCGGTCGGCGAGGTGATGGCCATCGGCCGCTCGTTTGCCGAGAGCCTTCAGAAAGCGCTTCGCGGACTGGAGGTCGGGCTGTGCGGCCTCGATCGCGTGCGCGAGCTGGAGGATGTCGATCCATCCGAGATCGAAAATGCATTGGGCCGAGCGACTCCCGACCGGCTGCTGGTTGCGGCCGAAGCACTTCGCCAGGGCTTCACCGTGCAGCGGATCCATGAGCTCGCTGGCTTCGATCCGTGGTTCCTCGAAAGGCTGGCAGAGATCGTCGCAGCCGAAGAGCAATTGCGAGCCGAGGGCCTTCCGGCCGACGCGGAGGGGTTGCGGCGGTTGAAAGCGATGGGCTTTTCCGACGCGCGGCTGGCCCAGCTTTCGCTCCGCTCCGCCAATGTCGAGCGCGAAAAGTCGGAAGCCGCCGCTTACGGCTCCGGCCTCGTCCACGATGTGCTTCGGGCGATGACCGGCGGGGTAACCGCTGACGAGGTGCGTGCCACGCGCCTGAAACTTGGCGTTCACCCCGTTTTCAAGCGGATCGACAGCTGCGCCGCGGAATTCGACGCGGCGACGCCCTATCTTTACTCGACCTACGAAGCGCCGACCTTCGGCGAGGCAGAGGACGAGGCCGGCATTTCCGACCGGCGCAAGGTCGTCATTCTCGGCGGCGGCCCGAACCGGATCGGCCAGGGGATCGAGTTCGACTATTGCTGCTGCCACGCGGCGTTCGCGCTCAAGGACGCCGGGTTCGAGACGATCATGGTCAATTGCAATCCGGAGACGGTTTCAACCGATCCGGACACCTCCGACCGGCTCTATTTCGAACCGCTGACGGAAGAGGATGTGCTCGAGATCGTCACTCGCGAAGCCGCAAAAGGCGAGCTTGTCGGCGTGATCGTTCAGCTCGGCGGGCAGACTCCGCTGAAGCTTGCCGCGGCGCTGCAGAAGAACGGCATCCCGATCCTCGGTACCTCACCTGACAGCATCGACCTCGCCGAAGACCGCGAGCGCTTCGCCAAGCTGGTCGACCGCCTCGGCCTAAAGCAACCCGCTAACGGAATAGCGAGGAGCCGCGACGAAGCGCTGATGGTCGCCGAACGGATCGGCTACCCAGTGCTCCTGAGACCAAGCTACGTGCTTGGGGGCCGCGCGATGGAGGTCGTCGACGGACCGGCCCAGCTGGAGAATTACATTGCCACCGCGGTCCAGGTGTCCGGAAGCTCGCCGGTGCTAATCGATCGCTACCTTCGTGACGCCATCGAGGTCGATGTCGATGCGATCGGCGACGGCACGGACGTCACGGTCTGCGGAATCCTGCAGCACATCGAAGAGGCGGGGGTCCATTCGGGCGACAGCGCCTGTTCCATCCCGCCGTACAGCCTGTCGGCAAAAGTGCTTGCCGAAATCGAGCGGCAGACGACGGCTCTGGCGCGCGCGCTCGACGTCAAGGGGCTGATGAACATCCAGTTCGCGGTGAAGGACGAGGAGGTCTACCTCATCGAGGTCAATCCACGCGCCAGCCGCACCGTACCATTCGTCGCCAAGGCGATCGGTGTACCGATCGCCAAGATCGCAGCGCGGGTGATGGCCGGCGAGAAACTGGCCGACCTTCCGACGATCGACCGCGACATCGGGCACATCGCCGTAAAGGAAAGCGTTTTCCCCTTCGCGCGCTTCCCGGGCACTGACCCGGTTCTTTCACCGGAAATGAAGAGCACCGGCGAAGTGATGGGAATCGATAGCAATTTCGATATCGCCTTCGCCAAGTCCCAGCTTGGCGGGGGAATTTCGCTTCCGGATTCGGGAACGGTGTTCATTTCCGTCAAGGACAGCGACAAGGAGCATATCCTCGCCGCTGCGCGCATGATGCAGGAGCTTGGCTTCATCATCATCGCCACTGGCGGAACGGCTTCCCACCTCGAAGCGGCGGGCCTGAAGGTCGAGCGCGTGAACAAGGTCGCCCAAGGTCGCCCGCACATCGTCGACCGGCTGACCGACGGCGGCGTGCAACTAGTGTTCAACACCACCGAGGGCTGGCAGTCGCTGAAGGATAGCTATTCGATCCGCGCGACTGCGCTCAAAGCCAAAGTGCCCTATTTCACGACGGCTGCGGCAAGCCTGGCAGCAGCGCGGTCGATCGGGGCGCTTCGCGGACACCAGCTTGAAGTCCGCTCGCTCCAGTCCTATTATTCCGCCTCCGAACGATAGTTTCCACACACTGACGCGGGTTACCGGTCCCTTCGAAGTTGGAGGGGCACAATCGCGAAGTGCGACACGACAGAGGGATGTGAATATGGCGAGCGAAAAGGTGCCGATGCTGGCCGACGGCTATCGCCTGCTGGAGGAAGACCTGAAGCGCCTCAAGGCCGAGCGGCCGCAGATCGTCGATGCGATCGAGGAAGCGCGCGCTCATGGCGACCTCAGCGAGAACGCCGAATATCACGCCGCCAAGGAACGGCAGGGCCAGGTCGAGGCACAGATCGCCGACGTCGAGGATCGCCTCAGCCGTGCGTTGGTCATCGACCCGACGACGCTGAGCGGCGACAAGGTCGTGTTCGGCGCAACCGTTACGCTTCTCGACGAGGACGACAAGGAAGTCCGCTACCAGCTTGTCGGCCAGCAGGAAGCCGACGCGAAGGTTGGACGGATCAGCTACAACTCGCCGCTCGGCCGGGCATTGATCGGCCGCCAGAAGGGCGAGGAGGTCGAGGTCGAGACCCCGTCCGGCGACCGTTATTACGAGATCGCCAAAGTCGAGTTCATCTAACCGCGGCCTGGCGGGTCAGGCGTCCTGCGAATCCGGCTCGAGCAGCCGGTGAAGGTGGACGACGACGTATTTCATCTCGGCATCGTCCACCGTGCGCTGCGCCGCGCCGCGCCACGCCTCTTCCGCGTCAGCATAATTATTGAAGATTCCGACCAGGTCGATGCTTTCGAGGTCGGTGAACTCGAGTCCGCGCGGATCCTTGACGCGGCCGCCAAATACGAGGTGAAGCTTGCTCATGCGCGGCCCGCTAGCAGCAAAATCCTGCGTTGCGAACCGCTTTCATGAGTGAGGCTTACTCGCCGCGAACGGTCGAGGCTGCAGCTTTGGCCGAAGCGCGAAGCGCGTCGGCTGCGCCGTCGACGACCTGCTTGAACACGTCATTGCCCCGCTCGCGGGTGATCCCGAGCTCTCCAAGGCGGGCAGTGCCGGCTTCGCGCGCGGCGCCGGCTGCTGCACTCGCCGTGTCGCGGATGCGGTCGGTAACGGGGCCGAGCAGTTCCCGCTCGCGGCGCGTGGTGGGCAGGAGCGCAGCAATCAGCGCGCCGAGTGCAAGGCCGCCGCCAAGGGCGATAAACGGCGCCTCCGAGACCTGCCCGCTGGCGCTCCGGCCGGCACTGCGCGCGGCTGCACGCGCCTGGTCGTAGGCTTCGACAGCGCGCTCGCGCGCACCGTCATAAGCTTCTTCGGCCCGCGCCCGAAGGCTCGTGTCGGTTGCCGGCTGATGCGTGGTCTGGCGGGTCCTTGTAGTCATGATTTCTTCTCCATTGTCTTCGGTCGGCGCGGGCTGCGAGGGCGGCGCGGAGCAGGAGCCGGGGTGGGCGCCTCCTTTTCCTCTTCGTCCTCTTCCGACGTCATGGCGTCATAGAGACTGACGATTCCATTCTTGATCGGTTCCCGTGCGAGGAACATTGTGATTGCGGCGACCACTCCGGTGGCCGCGACCGGGCGCCGCTTGACGGCATCTACCGCGTCCTCGGCCATGTCGGCGCCCTTGACCTTCGCGCTTTCCCAAACGTTCTTCGCGATCTTCTTGGGCGCGAGGCGCTCGGCAAGCTCGTGAAAGGTGTCGATCACCTGCTCTCGCGAGCGGGAGACTTCGTCCTCCGCTCCGGCAAGCCGCATGTCGCGTTCCACCCGGTTCATGCGCGCGACCTGTCAAGGCTGCGCTTGGCGAGATAGGCAAGGAGCCCGGCGATAGCGGCGAAGATCGCCGTCGCCGCTAATCCGCCGCCAAGCGGGCCGATCAGGCTCGCCAGGGTGAGGACGAGGGTAACCGCCAGGGCGACAAGCGCGGCGAAGGCGAACAGGAGCCCGGCGGCGCCGAGGATCGCGACCGGCCGAAACCGGTCGACCTCGATATCCAGCCTAGTCCGGACGAGATTGACCTCTGCCCGGACGTAGGCCTTTCCATCCTCTATGAGGCGGCCGAACGTCTCGCCGATCGGCTTCTCATCCTGATCGTCCATTTGCTCCCCTGCCTCTATCCGGCGGTCAGGCGTCGGAACGATCCTTGGACTTTCCGCTGTCCAGGCCGGTCTTGACCAGTCGGGCGAGAGCGAAGCCGACGATTGCCGCGCCGGCGAGCGCGACACCCGGGCTCTTGCGGACAAATTCGCGCGTGTCGTCGATCAACTCGTCAGGATTCTTCGTGGCGAGCTTGTTGGCGACGTCCTCGATCGCGTTCGCGGCTTTCCGGGCATAATCGCCATATTCGGCGCCGAGGCGTTCCTCGAGACCCTCGGCCGTTCCGCCGACCAGCTTCGAGACATTGGCAAGCGCTTCGCTGGACCGCTCAAGGCCCTGGCCGACGAGGCCGCGGGTCTTCTCGGCGGCGGTGTCGGCGAGCTTGGTTCCGCCTTCGCGAACCTTGCCGATCACCTTGTCGCGATTTGTGGGCTCGGTCACGATCATCTGCTCCTCATTCGCGCTCGAGGTGCTGGCCCCGGGAACGATACGGTCGGTACCTTCGGGAAGTGTGTCGTTCTGATCAACCATCACAAGTTTTCTCCTCTTCGTCCCGAGAACCCGGCATCCCCATGCTTCGTTCCGGCGATGGCCCAAGGAAAGTTGCGCCGCCGCCGACGGGCTATATAGAGCCGCCAAGCCACACTTTCCATGGACCGGGGATTTTCAAAGCCATGACCGCGATCGTCGACATTCACGCCCGCCAGATTCTCGACAGCCGCGGCAACCCCACGGTTGAGGTCGACGTCACCGTGGAGGACGGCTCGATGGGCCGCGCGGCGGTGCCGTCCGGGGCCTCGACCGGTGCGCACGAAGCGGTGGAGAAGCGCGACGGCGACAAGTCGCGCTGGGGCGGCAAGGGGGTCGGGCGGGCTGTCGAAGCCGTCAACGGGCCGATTGCCGACGCGGTGCTCGGCTATGAGGCCGAGGACCAGACCGAGATCGACGCCGTCATGATCGATCTCGACGGCAGCGACAACAAGGGGAAGCTGGGCGCGAATGCCATCCTCGGCGTGTCCCTCGCGGTCGCGCGTGCGGCGGCCGAAGCGCGGGGGCTGCCGCTCTATCGTTATGTCGGCGGCGTCGGGGCGACGCTGCTTCCGGTGCCAATGATGAATATCCTCAACGGCGGCGCGCACGCCGACAATGCCATCGACTTCCAGGAATTCATGGTCATGCCGGTCGGAGCGGAGAGCTTTTCCGAAGCGCTTCGCTGCGGCGCCGAGATCTTCCACGCGCTGAAATCGAAGCTTCACGCTCAGGGCCTGTCGACCTCGGTTGGCGACGAGGGTGGTTTTGCACCGAACCTTCGGTCCGCCCGCGAAGCGCTTGACGTCATCGGCGAAGCCACGTTGGCCGCAGGCTATTCGCTGGGCGACGACGTCATGATCGCGCTGGATTGCGCCTCGACCGAGTTCTTCAAGGACGGCGCCTATGCGATGGAGGGCGAGGGATTGAACCTGACGCCCGAAGCGATGGCCGAATACCTCGAGAAGCTCGCCGGTGAATACCCCATCGCCTCGATCGAGGACGGAATGGGCGAGGACGACATGTCCGGGTGGAAAGCGCTGACCGACAGACTTGGCGGCAGGATCCAGCTGGTCGGCGACGATTTGTTCGTCACGAACGAAAAGCGCCTCGCCAGGGCATCGCGGACGGGGTCGCCAATTCGATCTTGGTCAAGGTCAACCAGATCGGAACGCTGACGGAGACGATCAACGCAGTCCGCCTCGCGCAGACCAGCGGTTATACCGCCGTCATGTCGCACCGTTCGGGCGAGACCGAAGACTCGACGATTGCCGACCTCGCCGTCGCCCTCGCGTGCGGACAGATCAAGACCGGCAGCCTGGCCCGTTCCGACCGCACGGCGAAGTACAACCAGCTTTTGCGGATCGAGGAAGAGCTAGGCGACCAGGCGCGCTATGCGGGGCGTTCCGCACTGAGATTGTCATAATCGCGTGAAAGCGCTTGATTCCCTTGGTCGAATCTGATTCTGTCTCTTTATGGGAGGGGCCGCCAAGAGCTTGGGACTGATCCGTCGCGCGGCGATGCCCGCGCTGGCGCTGATCATTGTCGGCACTTTCGGCGGCCATGCGATCGCCGGGCCCAACGGCCTTCTCGCCTGGGGGGGATACAATCGCGACCTCCAACAGCGCCGCGAAGAGCTGGCCAAGCTCGAGGCTGAGCGCGATGCGCTTCGCCATCGGTCTGCCCTGCTCAATCCGAAAAAGGCCGATCCCGACCTTGGCGAGGAATTGATCCGCCGCGATCTCGGCCTCGTCCGCTCCGACGAGGTGATCATCCCGCTTGAGTAGGGTGACGTTACGGATTGCCCTTTCGGCCCTGCGGCTCCTATAGGCCCAGCCAACAAAAAACGATCAGTGGAGAGCAGCGTGGCGAAAACCGCCCGTAAGGCCGCGACCGCAATCGCGGCGCCCGGCAAGCCCAATAGAGAGCGTCCCGCCGAGCCAAAGCGCTATGAGGCGAGCAAGGACGAGCTGCTCGACTTCTACAAGCAGATGCTGCTCATCCGCCGCTTCGAGGAGCGCGCCGGCCAGCTCTACGGCCTGGGCCTGATCGGCGGCTTCTGCCACCTCTACATTGGCCAGGAAGCCGTTGCCGTCGGCCTGCAATCGGCGATGAAGGTGGGGCGCGACAGCGTCATCACCGGCTATCGCGATCATGGACACATGCTGGCCTATGGAATCGACCCCAAAGTGATCATGGCCGAGCTGACCGGGCGCGCCGCTGGAATCTCCAAGGGGAAGGGCGGATCGATGCACATGTTCAGCGTCGAGCACGGCTTTTACGGGGGGCACGGCATCGTCGGCGCGCAAGTCGCGCTTGGCACCGGCCTGGCCTTCAAGCACCAATATTCCAAGGACGGCGGCACCTGCCTGGCTTATTTCGGCGACGGCGCGGCCAACCAGGGCCAGGTCTACGAGAGCTTCAACATGGCGCGGCTGTGGGACCTGCCGGTCATCTACGCCATCGAGAACAACAAATATGCGATGGGCACCAGCGTCGAGCGCTCGGCCTCGGAGCCGGATTTCTACAAGCGCGGCGAGAGCTTCCGCATCCCGGGAATCCAGGTCGATGGAATGGACGTTCTTGCCGTCCGCGGTGCGGCGGAAGAGGCCATGGCCTGGACGCAGGCCGGCAAGGGGCCGATCATCCTCGAGCTTCTCACTTACCGCTATCGCGGCCACTCGATGAGCGACCCAGCAAAGTACCGTACCAAGGAAGAGGTGCAGGATTACCGCGAGCACCATGACCCGATCGATCACATCAAGGCCGAGCTGAACAAGGCGGGCGTCGGCGAAGATGAGCTCAAGGCAATCGATAAGGAAATCAAGGATATCGTGGTGGAAGCTGCGAAGTTTGCTGAAGAAACGCCGGAGCCGGACGCTGCCGAGCTTTATACCGACGTGCTGGTGGAGGCGTACTGATGGCCGTCGAATTGAAAATGCCGGCGCTCTCCCCGACCATGGAAGAGGGCACACTGGCGAAATGGCTGGTCAAGGAAGGCGACGAAGTAGCGTCAGGCGATGTCCTGGCCGAAATCGAAACCGACAAGGCGACGATGGAGTTCGAAGCCGTCGATGAGGGCACGATCAGCAAGATCGTCGTTCCGGAAGGCACGGACGGCGTGAAGGTCGGGACGGTCATTGCGCTGATGGGCGGCGAGGGCGGCGAAGCTGCCGCTCCAACGCCGGACCCCGAAGTTGCGCAGAAGCCGTCAGACCAGCAGACCGAGCCGACGCCGGCACCGAAGGCCGACACCGGCACAAAGCAGCTCACGCCCCGCGTTGCTGCCGATCCGGACGTGCCAGCGGGAACGGAAATGGTCTCGACCACGGTTCGCGAGGCGCTCCGCGATGCGATGGCCGAAGAGATGCGGAAAGACGACCGCGTCTTCGTGATGGGCGAAGAGGTCGCGCAATATCAGGGCGCCTATAAGGTGACGCAGGGCCTGCTCGAGGAGTTCGGGCCGCGCCGGGTGATCGACACGCCGATCACCGAATATGGCTTCGCCGGCCTCGGCTCGGGAGCCGCCATGGGCGGGCTGAAGCCGGTCATCGAGTTCATGACTTTCAACTTCGCGATGCAGGCGATCGATCACATCATCAATTCGGCCGCCAAGACCAACTACATGTCCGGCGGCCAGATGCGCTGCCCGATCGTGTTCCGCGGCCCCAATGGCGCCGCGAGCCGGGTCGGCGCGCAGCACAGCCAGAATTACGGGCCGTGGTATGCCTCCGTACCGGGCCTCATCGTAATTGCCCCTTACGACGCGGCCGATGCGAAGGGCCTATTGAAGGCTGCGATCCGCAGCGAAGACCCCGTCGTATTCCTAGAAAACGAGCTGCTCTACGGCCATTCGTTCGATGTCCCGAAGATTGACGACTACGTCCTTCCGATCGGCAAGGCGCGGATCATGCGCGAGGGCCATGACGTCACTTTGGTCAGCTATTCGATCGGCGTCGGGGTCGCGCTGGAAGCAGCAGAAACGCTTAGCGGCGAGGGCGTGGAGGCCGAAGTCATCGATCTTCGTACGTTACGTCCGCTCGACAAGCAGGCGGTGCTGACCTCTCTCGCCAAGACCAACCGCCTCGTCGTCGTCGAGGAAGGCTGGCCGACCTGTTCGATCGCCAGCGAGATCATCGCCGTCTGCATGGAAGAGGGCTTCGACGACCTCGACGCGCCAGTTGGACGGGTCAACAACGCCGACGTGCCCCTGCCTTACGCCGCCAACTTGGAGAAGATGGCGCTGATCAAGGCGGATGACGTCGTGAAGGCGGCCAAGGCGGTCCTCTATCGCTGAGATGATGCGGGACCGAGACCTCGTCCGGCTTTACTGGCCGGTCGAACTCAGGCCGGCCTTCGACGCGCTGTTCGACCTGGAGCAGGCGATGGCTGACGTCGTCGCGACGTCCACGCAGCCCGCGCTTGGTGCGATCCGCCTGGCCTGGTGGCGCGAAGCGCTGGAACGGCTCGACACGTCGCCGGCGCCTGCCGAACCGCGGCTTCAGGCTATCGCGGCCGAACTACTGCCGCGCGGATTGAGCGGAGCCCGGCTGGCGGCGATCGAGGACGGTTTCGCGGCGCTGCTCGACGGCGAACCGGATATCCAGCGAGTGATGAAGGGCGGCGCAGCGCTTTTCGCCTGCGCGGCGATGCTTCTCGATGTCGACGATCCGTTGCTGCCGCAAGCCGGAGCAGCCCATGCCGTCGCCCGTGCAATGCGCGGCGGATTGCTGGCGTCGGCAACGGTCCACAACTACTTGAAGTGCGTCCGCTTCGCTAAGCCGCTGCGTCCGCTGACGGCGTTCACGCGGCTGGCGCAGCGCGATCGCCGGCAATTCCCGGCGGTCGAGCCGGAAGCAACTCCGGGAAGGGCAGCCGCGCTGCTTTCGCATCGTCTGTTCGGCACGGTTGCCTAGCGCGACAATCGCTTGCCAAGCAGGCGCCGCCGGATCGCATCTCGATGTGTTGAGGGGCTTCATGACTCGTTTCCCTGCCGGGGCCGCATCGGCGCTAGTCCTCGTCACCGGCGCATTTTTCATCTGGCAAGGCCGCGCGCAGGCGCCAGAAGTTCTGCAAACTCCGCCGCCAGCGGCGGTTGCGATCCAGCCCGGCCAGGCGCTGGCGCCAATCCCGGCGGCGCCATCAGCCGACCCCAAGAGCAAAGAGGATATGCGCTTCGCAATCGCCGACAAGAATGGGGACGGGCGCATTACTCTGGCGGAGATGGTCGAACCCCGGCGCAAGCCGTTCGCCAAGCTCTACGTCAACGGCGACGGCAAGCTCGGGTTCGAGGAGTGGGCGGTGAAGACCATCGACAAGTTCGAGGATGCCGATAGCGACGGCAACAAGGCCCTGACACCCGCGGAATATGCCACCACCGCGCCAAAACCGAAAAAGGCGCGGCCCGCCTGCGGTTGCTAAGGTCTTAGGCCGTCGGCGGATCGATCGCCGGCCAGCCGCGCGCCGTCACGTCTCTTATCCGTGCCCGGCTGACGGGCACTTCGAGGCCATTAGCGAGGCGCAGCCACCGTCGACTATCCCTGATGAAAGTCCCGGACACCGAATGGCTGGCGACCCACCAGCTGCGATGGACCTGCAACCCGTCGATGGCTCCGACCTCCGAGATGGCGTCCGCAAGCCTGTGAAGGACGAGGGCAGAGCCTGAGCAGGTGTGCACGCGCACATAATGGTCCTCGGCTTGCAGGGCGAGGATATCCCTGCCGGCAGCGGCCTTGACCCGACCGTGAATGGGAGGCGGCGAGGCCGTGCCAGGATCGCCGGCTTCCGAGGCGGGGAGGGCGAACGCTTCGTCTCCGCCAGCATGACGGCGGAAGCGATGATAAGCTGGACCGCCGCGACCGCCATGAACAGGGTGACCAGCTCGGCGGGGCCGATCAGGCGGCCAGGCTGGACCAGTACGAGCGCCCAGGCAACGATGAAGGTTTGCGGGACCGCCGAGAGCAATGCGATCGCAGCGGCCTGGAGAGGCAAACGACGAATTTCAAACCGGGACGCGATCGCATGGCGCGAAGCCAGGGCACAGAGATAACCGGTGAAGACCAGTGTCAGCCAGAAGGCGTAGCGCTCAACTCTTTCGAAGCGCGGATAGGTGCCGAACGGCCCGAGAAAGCCGAGCAATAGCCCCAGACCCGCAGCAGCGGCGACGTGCCGAGCCAGCGGGGCGAGCCATTCACGTTTCGCCAACGGCATAGGCGTTGACTAACGAAAGCTTCGGCTCAGTCCATGGAAAATGCGGCAGAGGGGTTGCCCCGTGCCGAGCGGTCGATCAGGCGGTCACCGCTTCGACGCGGCTGATCTCCGCCAGCCAGTTGGTGAACGCGTCGCGGGCACGGCCGGTGTAAAGCTTCTTGCGGTCCGCCTTCTTGCTCTTCGGCCCCACCAGTGGTGGCATCAGTCCGAAGTTGACGTTCATCGGCTGGTAGGTGTCGGCGTCGGCGCCGCCGGTGATGTGCGCGAGAAGGGCACCGAGCGCTGTTTCCGGCGGCAAGGCGGGAAGCGTTTCGCCGCGCTTCTCAGCGATTGCGAAGCGGGCGGCGACGAGGCCGATGGCGGCGCTTTCGACATAGCCTTCGCAGCCGGTGATCTGTCCGGCGAAGCGGACATTGGGCTGGGAGCGCAAGCGAAGCTCGCCGTCGAGCAGCTCTGGCGACTTGATGAAGCTGTTGCGATGAATCCCCCCAATCGCGCGAATTCGGCATTCTCAAGCCCCGGGATCGTTCGGAAAATGCGTATCTGCTCGCCATGCTTCAGCTTGGTCTGGAAGCCGACCATGTTCCAAAGCGTGCCGAGCGCATTGTCCTGGCGAAGCTGGACGACGGCATAGGGCCAGCGCCCGGTTCGCGGGTCGTCCAGTCCGACGCCTTTCATCGGCCCGTAGCGCAGCGTGTCCACACCGCGTGCCGCCATAACTTCGATCGGCATGCAGCCCTCGAAATATGGCGTGTCCTTCTCCCACTCCTTGAATTCGGTCTTCTCGCCATCGTTCAAAGCGGCGACGAAGGCCTCATACTGCTCCTTGTTCATCGGGCAATTGATATAGTCTTTGCCGCCCGAGCCTATCGGGTCCTTGTCCCAGCGTGACTGGAACCAGCACACCGACATGTCGATGCTGTCACGATGGACGATTGGGGCAATGGCGTCGAAGAAAGCGAGCGCTCCGGTGCCGGTCCGTTTCGCAATGGCCTCGGCAAGGCCAGGAGAGGTGAGCGGACCGGTCGCGACGATTGCCAGCCCTTCCAGTGGCAGCGTGTCGATCCGCTCGCGAACGACCTCGATGTTGGAATGAGCGGCGATCCGGGCAGTCACTTCCGACGCGAAGGCCTCGCGGTCGACAGCCAGTGCGGAGCCGGCGGGCACCCGGTGCGCGTCGGCAGAGGCCATGATCAGCGAACCAAGGCGGCGCATTTCCTGGTGGAGCAGGCCGACGGCGTTATTTTCGGCATCATCCGAGCGAAAGCTGTTGGAGCAGACCATTTCTGCCAACCGGTCGCTTTCGTGGGCAGGGGTGGTGTCGCCGCCTCCGCGCATCTCGCTCAGGCGGACCTTGAGGCCAGCCTCCGCGGCCTGCCAAGCGGCTTCCGAACCCGCAAGTCCGCCGCCGATGATGTGGAGATCGTGAGCCATGGCGCGCGAGCTAACGCTTCCCCATATGCAAGTCCATGAAACTGTTCACGATCGGATATGAAGGCGCGACGATGGACGAGTTCCTGTCGGCGCTCCGCGAGGCGGGCGTCGAGCGGGTAATTGACGTTCGCGCACTGCCGCTGTCGCGTCGCCCCGGATTCTCCAAGACCCCGCTCAAGAATGCACTCGCCCAAGCGGGAATCGAATATGTCCACCTGCGGGCGCTCGGGACTCCAGCGGACGGCAGGGCCGCTGCCCGTGCCGGCCATCAAGAGCGGCTCGGAAGGATCTACGCCGCGCAGCTGGAGCTTCCGGAAGCGATCGTTGCCGCGGAAGAAATGAAGGCGCTGGCCGGCGAGCGGCCAAGCGCCTTGCTCTGTTTCGAACGCGACCCCGGCGGCTGCCACCGCACGCTGCTTTGGCGTGCGGCCGTGCCGGACGCAGAGATCGTGGACCTTTTCGCCTAGACCTCGGACGGCGCCTGGGCGGCGGTCGCGCCAATGATCAATGCTTCGATGTCGGGAATGGGGCGGCCGGTCATCTCCTTGGGAATCTCGCAAATCACCCGCCGCTCGGCTTCCTTGTGGAGCTTCTTGCGAAGCTCGCCCAAGGTCTTCGGAGGCGCGACGATGACGAGGTCATCGAAGTCGTTGGCGAGCGCCCGCTTGTTGACTTCCTCGGCCGCGCTATGCGCCCAGCGATCTTCTTCGAGCTGGTGGAAATCGGTCTCTTCGTACGCGACACGGCCGCTGTAGCCGGCGGACTGACCGATCGCCCCGGGAGCATCGGTCTTCATGTCGCCGTCCTTGGCGTCTTCGCGCTCGTCATGCGCCTCGGTCCTCAAGTCGATCTGATTCTGGTCGCCTTCGTTCCGGAAGAACAGGGTCTTGCGGCCGTCGGTGACGAGGACGAGGGCATTGTTGGGAAGAGGCACAGGCGATCTCCTTTGCGTTAAAGCCATGAGCGGCCAACGCGGCGAAGACTGCCCGCGTTCCTGCCCGTTATTTTCCGTCGGCGGGGCCTGCCGCCGAATCTTCTCCGACCGTCGCACCGGTGTCGGGAGCGACCTCGTCGCCGCTATCGAGCTCGATGTCTTCCTCTTCGCTTTCGTCGATCTTGGCGACGGAGACGACCCGCTCGTTATTGGCGACGTTGAAGATGGTTACGCCCTGCGTGTTGCGCCCGGCAATACGGATATCTCCTACGGTCGTGCGGATCATCTTGCCCTGGTCGGTGACCAGCATCAGCTGCTCGCCCTGACGTACCGGGAAGCTTGCGACGACGCCGCCGTTCCGCTCGGAGGTGACAATGTTGATGATGCCCTGGCCGCCGCGGTTGGTGCGCCGATATTCGTAGGCGCTTGAGCGCTTGCCGTAGCCATTTTCGGTCACGGTCAGCAGGAACTGCTCGCCCTCGGCAATCTGCGCGTAGCGATCGTCCGGCAGGCCTTCGGCCGAATTGTTGTCACGCCACACGGGCGACTTGAGATAGGCCTCGCGTTCCTCGGCGGTTGTTCCGACACGGCGGAGGATCGACATGGAGATCACTTCATCGCCGTCCTGAAGCCGGATTCCCCGAACACCCATCGAGGCGCGGCTCTGAAACTCGCGAACGACGGTCGATTCGAAGCGGATCGCCTTGCCGTTGCGGGTCGCGAGCAGCACATCGTCGTCCTCGGTGAGGAGTTCGACGCCGATCAGGCGATCGAGCGTATCCTCCTCCTCGCCGTCATCGGACGCGCCGAACTTCATCGCGATCTTCCCGTTCGAGGGATGTTGGTGAAGGCGTCCATGCTGTTGCGGCGCACGGTCCCGCGTGCGGTCGCAAACATGATGTGAAGGTTCTTCCATTCGTCCTCGTCCTGCGGCAGCGGAAGGACGGTCGTCACGGTTTCGCCTGCAGCCAGCGGAAGGATGTTGACCATCGGCCGGCCCTTGGCGGTCGGACCGCCCTCCGGCAGGCGCCACACCTTCATCCTGTAGACACGGCCGATATTGGTGAAGAACAGCACCGGATTGTGGGTCGAGGTGACGAACAGCTCGGTGACGATGTCTTCGTCCTTGGTGCTCATCCCCGAACGGCCCTTGCCGCCGCGCTTCTGCTCGCGGAACAGCGCCAGGGGGGTGCGCTTGATGTAGCCGGTCATGGTCACGGTCACGACCATGTCCTCGACCTCGATCAGATCCTCATCCTCAATGCCGTCGACGGCGGCGACGATTTCGGCGACTCGCGGGGTTGCGAACTCGGCTTCGACGGCGTCGAATTCCTCGCCCATCACGCGATAGAGACGCTCGCGGTTGCCGAGGATGTCGAGCAGTTCGGCAATGGTCTTTGCCAGTTCGGCAAGCTCCGCGCCGATCTCGTCGCGGCCAAGTGCTGTGAGGCGATGGAGGCGAAGCTCGAGGATTGCGCGAACCTGTGCTTCGCTGAGCTTGTAGCTGGTGCCGGCAGCCTGCGGCTCGATCGCTTCAACCAGTGCGATATAGGGCCGGATCTGCTCGCCGTCCCACTCGCGGGCGAGAAGCTTTTCGCGCGCTTCCGCCGGGGTCGAGGAGCCACGGATCAGCTTCACGACCTCGTCGAGATTGGTGACCGCGACGACCAAGCCCAGCAACAGGTGGGCCCGCTCGCGTGCCTTCATCAGCTCGAACTTCGAGCGGCGGATGATCACTTCCTCGCGGAACTTGACGAAGCTCTCGATGATGTCGCGAAGCGTCAGAGTTTCCGGCCGACCGCCACGGATCGCGAGCATGTTGGCGGGGAAGGAGCTTTGCGCCGGGGTGTGGCGCCAAAGCTGATTGAGCACCACGTCCGGCGTGGCGTCGCGCTTCAGGTCGATGACGATGCGGACGCCCTCGCGGTTCGATTCGTCACGGATATCGCTGACGCCCTCGATTCGCTTGTCCTTGGCCGCCTCGGCTATTTTTTCGACGAGGCCGGATTTGCCGACCTGATAGGGGATGGCAGTGAGGACGATCGAGCGGCGGTCGCCTCGGCCTTCCTCGACGTGCGCCCGGCTGCGCATCAGGATCGAACCGCGCCCGGTGGTATAGGCGCTGCGGATTCCAGACTGGCCGAGGATCAAAGGAGCGGTCGGAAAGTCCGGCCCCTTCACATGCTCCATCAGTCCTTCGCTGCTGATCGCCGGGTCTGCGATATAGGCGCGGCAGGCGGCAAGCACTTCGCCAAGGTTGTGCGGCGGAATATTGGTCGCCATGCCGACCGCGATCCCGCCGGCGCCGTTGACCAGCAGGTTGGGAAAGCGGGCGGGGAGGACCTGCGGTTCGCTTTCGCTCGCGTCATAGTTCGGCTGGAAGTTGACCGTATCCTTGTCGATGTCGCCCAGCAGGAAATTGGCGACCTTCGCGAGGCGCGCTTCGGTGTAGCGCATAGCCGCCGGCGGATCCGGGTCCATCGAGCCGAAGTTGCCCTGGCCGTCGATCAGCGGGACCCGCATCGACCAACTCTGGGTCATCCGGGCCAGCGCGTCGTAAATCGCGCTGTCGCCGTGCGGATGATATTTACCCATGACGTCGCCGACGATGCGGCTGGACTTGCGATATTGCCGCCCCGCAACGTAGCCGGCTTCCTGACAGGCGAAGAGGATCCGGCGATGAACCGGCTTGAGACCGTCGCGAACATCCGGGAGCGCCCGGCTGACGATCACGCTCATCGCGTAATCGAGGTAGCTGGTCTTCATTTCCTCGACGATGGAGATGGGGGCAATGTCGCCGGAGGACTGCTGCTGTTCGTCTGCTGGGGCTGGCTAGCCAAGGAAAATCCTGTCTGTTCTGGCGGGACAAATACGCGGGGAATGAGAATCGTCCGTTCGGACGAGTGCCCCGCATCCTGCTAGCCGATAGGTCGGGCTGGCGCCACCCCACGCGCGCGCGTACGCGCGTGAATCGCGGGCCCAATCCAGGCTTATCTGCATCAACTTAAACGCCCTTGCGTAAGTCACTGAACTGTCACAGTTTGCGCTGCGATTGGTGAGCCGCCTTTCAAGCGGCATCAGGGACTGTGGGGGTCTCGAAAAAGCCGATCGACATCACGGGAGCCAATAGCCGTGGCGGCCAGCCGCGGTCGGGAGGAATATCAATGAAGTTTTTCGCCACGATTTTGGTTGGCGCGTCGGCGCTGGCCATTGCCGCGCCGGGTTCGGCACAGCGTCTGGGCAGCGAACGGCCCAAGGACGCAAAGCCCGACGTCGGCAGGACCACGACCACCAGCGCAACGACGACGACGGGCCGCAAGCTAAACATTTCAAAGGAAGCGCAAAAGGCGATCGTCGAGCTTCAGAACGCGGTCAACACGAACGACACCGCCAATATCCCGGCGAAGCTCGCGGCTGCCCAGGCAGTCGCCAAAACGGCCGATGACAAATATTTCATCGCCATCAACCAGGTCAAAGCGGCCGTTGCAGCCAATGACGCCATCGCGCTGAAGGCCGGCGTCGAAGCGATGGAAGCTTCGGGCGGCGCCGATCCGGCCGACCTCTCGGCCCGGTTCACCGACCTCGGCAAGCGACTTCAGACCGCCGGGCAGATGGACGCCGCTGCCCAGGCCTATCAGAAGGCCGTCGGGTTCGATTCCGCCAACCCTTCGACCCTCGCTCTTTTCGCGAGCCTTCGCGAGAAGCAGGGGCAGAAGGCCGAAGCCGTCAGTCTGATGCAGAAGAGCTTTGCCGCGAGCAAAGCCAAAGGCACGAAAGTCGCCGAGAACAATTTCAAGTTCGCTGCCGGCCTTGCCTACAACATGCGCTCGCCCGCCGCGATCGACATCGCCCGCGAATGGATCGCGGCTTATCCCAGCACGACGAGCTGGCGTGACGGCTTGCGCATCTATCGCGACATCAGCGCCGCCAAGGGCGCGCAGCTCGCCGACACGATGCGCCTTGCAAGGGCAGCAAACGCACTAAGCGGCGAAAGCGATTATTTCGCACTCGCCAACGCCCTCGTCTCCGACGGCGCGCTTGTCGAGGCGAAGGCCGTGCTTGCCGAAGCCGCCAAGGCGCCGGGGGTCGACGTGTCCAAGCAGTCGTTCAAGGGACTCGCCGCCCAGGCCGCTAAAGCGCCTGCGGCAGCCGCGGTCGATGCCAGCGCCAAGGCTGCGCTTGCTAGCGGGGACGCCACGGCGCTGATCGACGCAGGAGACTCGCTGTTCGGTGCAGGTTCCTATGCCCAAGCGGCAAAGCTTTACCGAGCTGCCGTCCCAAAGGACGCCAACCTTGCCAACCTGCGGCTTGGCATGGCGCTGGCACGGGCAGGGGACAAGCCGGGCGCCGAAGCGGCGCTGAACGCGGTGACGGGGCCGAGCCAGTCGCTGGCGCGCTTCTGGCTGCTGTGGCTGGCCACGCGAAACTGACCGAATCAACTCGCGTAGTGAGGGGCGGTCGCTTTCGCGGCCGCCTTTTTCTTATCCGGACGACCTGTTCCATTTCGGGATGGTTAACCGACCCGCCCTGACCTGTGCCGCCCGTTCGTGGTTATGCACTTTCCGTAAAACTTCTTTCTCTTATCCAGGAGTAAACATCGGTTGCGCTTCGACGACCGCCTGGCAACGGTGCTTGCACAACCGGTCGCGGCCTCCCACGACCGCAATGTTCGCTGGCGCCAACTGGTCGACCTGGTCGCGCGTTCGACGGCCACCGCCGACAGGGTGCTTCTCGACAGGGCCATCGCGACGATCGAGCAGGACCGCTCCGCCATCGCCGAGCCGCTCCGGGCGGCGGCGGCGCGGTCGATTGCGGGTGCGGCGATCCCTGTGGCTCTTCTGGAAGTCTTCGCCGGGGATTCGCTGGCCGTCGCTGCGCCACTACTGGCCGGGGGCCGTCTTGAAGGCGATGCGCTCGAGCGGGTTCGGCGCTCGGCTTCGCCGGACGTCCGCCGGTTCCTCGACACGCTCCATCCGGGGGCTCCGAAGCCGGCCGAACTGCCGGAGATGACCCTGACGCAAGTCGCTCCCGATCGCGAAAGGGCGGAAGATTCATCGCCCGGTGCGCCGGCGGAAACTTCGATCGGCGATGTCGTCGCCAGGCTCGACCGGCTCCGCAGCGAGCGCGACCGCGATCGGGCGCGGTCCGTCTTGCCCGAGCCGGTGCGGTCGGATTCCGCTGACACGCGCTCCGTCTTTCGGTGGGAGTGCAGCCCGGGCGGCGAGATCGACTGGGTAGAGGGCGTTCCGCGCGGGCCGCTGATCGGCCGCTCGATCGCGGTGGCCGATCCCGACGAGGGGGTCGACGACTGCGTCGAGCGCGCATTTTCCATCCGCGCGCCATTTCGCGACTGCGTCCTCGAGCTAGGGGACGAGGGGCAGTTGGCGGGACGCTGGACGATCAGCGGGGCACCGGCCTTCGCAGCCAACGACGGCCGCTTCATCGGCTATCGCGGAATCGCCCAGCGTGGCGAGCCGCAGGAATTCGCCGCGCCGGAGCCGTCCACGGCCCCGCTTCCGGACAGCCATGACACGCTTCGGGAAATGATCCACGAGATCAAGACGCCGCTCAATGCGATCATCGGATTCGCGGAAATCATCGACGGCCAATATTTCGGCCCCGCGCATCGCCGTTATCGCGAGCGTGCGGCGCAAATCGTCAGCAATGCACGCGCGCTCCTCGAAGCCGCTAACGATCTGGATTTCGTCGCTCGCATTCAATCGGCAGGCTCAACCAGTGGGCAAAGGACCGACCTGAAAACCTTCTTTCCGGCCTTTACCGGCCGAATCCTCGAAAAAGCGGCGCAGCACGGCGTTCAGGTCGATATCCAGTCCGGGGATGCCGATGGCCTGTGCGCGCTCGAGCCGACACTGACCGAACGCCTTCTGGCCCGGTTCAGCGATGCCGTCCTCGGAGCGACCGCACCGGGCGAGCAGTTGATGATGAGGGTCCGCCGTGCAGGAGGCCAATGCGGGATCGCGATCAGCAGGCCCCGTTCGACCATCCTGGCGACGCGCGACGACCTGCTCGACCCGGAATTCACCATCGGGGATTCCGATCGCGGTTTGCTCGGGCTCGGTTTTTCGCTTCGGCTGGTAAATGGCCTCGTCGAGCTCGCCGGCGGTACACTCGACATCAACGACCAGTATCTGACGCTTCTCCTGCCCCTGGTGGAGCGAGATCAGGGTTAGGATGGTGGGCCCGGCAGGACTCGAACCCGCAACCAAGCCGTTATGAGCGGCCAGCTCTAACCAGTTGAGCTACAGGCCCCACCAGGCGCGCCCGGTGCTTATCCGGAGGACAAGCGAGGCCGGGCATCGCGCAAATTGATTTTCGATCTTGAGACACCCGCGGATCGTCGCCATCGAAAATGGTCGGGGAGACAGGATTCGAACCTGCGACCCTCTGCTCCCAAAGCAGATGCGCTACCAGCCTGCGCCACTCCCCGACGGGGGCCCTCTAGAGCGTCACTGCCCCTGCCGCAAACCTAATTGCTGTTGTCGGCCTTGTTGGTGTCGACTTCGACCTCGACATTCTGCGCGCGGTCGACGGCTTCCTCGGTACCGTTGGCGATGGCCGCACCGGCTTCCTGCGCTGCGTTGGCAACGTCTTCAGCCGCGTTTTCCGCAACGTCCTGGTTGTAGGCGACGGTGACCGAATTATTCCCCTCGCTCACCTGGCAGGCGGCGAGAAGCGCAAACGGGGCGATAAAGATGATTCGCATATGTGGTCGTCCTTCGTTTCGTTTTCGGATTAACGCACGCGGCGGCGTTTCAGCTTCACCGGTTCGATCGGGCCCGAAAGAACCGCCAGCATCGCCGTCCATGCGGCGACATTCTGGCGAAGCTGGACGGGATCGATCTTGTCGAGCGTATCGTTGGCGGTATGGTGCAGGTCGAAATAGCGGGTCCCGTCCTGGCTAAGGCCAACGCCCGGAACCCCGGCAGCGATCATCGGGCCGATGTCGGACCCCTCTGCCGTCTCCAACGATCCCGTCAGGATTCCAAGCGGCGCAAGCGCAGCGCCAAGCATGCGCGCTTCCTCGCGGCGCTCAGTCCCCAACTTGCTGTTGACCTGCCAGATGCGGTCCGCGCCGAAGTCGCTCTCGGCAAGCGCGTAATGCGGCTCCTTGCCGTGCTTCGCCTGATAGTCGAGGCCGCCGAGAAGGCCGATTTCTTCCGCCCCGAACCAAACGACCCGGATTGTCCGCTTCGGCTTGCCAGCATTCATGATGCGTTTTGCAGCGGCCGCCACGATCCCGCAGCCCGACGCGTCGTCGATCGCACCGGTGCCGAGGTCCCAGCTGTCGAGGTGACAGCCGACGAGGACGGGGGCGAGAGCTGGGTCGCTGCCCGGCAGCTCGGCAATGACATTCCCCGACGCGCCCTGCATGCGCTGGGCCTGGAGGCGGAGCCGCATCGTGACCGGCTTGCCGCGCTTCAGGATCCGTTCCAGCTGTTCGGCATCGGGAACGCTCAGCGCGCCGGCCGGAATCGGTTTGGCGCCATTGGCGAACTCCATCGAACCGGTGTGGGGGGTGCGGTTATGATCCGTCCCGATCGAGCGAATGACGATTGCGATCGCGCCCTTCTGGCTGGCGATCGTTGGGCCTTGCCGGCGGGGCGCGCCGAACTGGCCGTAGCCCGAGCCGTCCTGCGTCGGTGTCATTCGGTGATCGACGAAGACGATCTTGCCGCGAACGCTCTCTTCCGGCGCAAGGCGCAGCGAGTCGACGCTGTCGAAACCGACCACCTCGCCGGTTACGCCCTCCGGCCCAGTCACGCCGCTTCCGCCGAGCGCGTTTACGACCATCTTTTGCGGGAACGGCGCGAGGATCTCCGCGCTTTCGGCGCCGCGGATGGCGGTTGGAACAGTGAACTCCTCGATCCGCACGTTGCTGAATCCGAGTGACTTCAGCTTTGCGACGGACCAGTTTCGCGCTCGGGCCTCTGCCTCGGTCCCGGCCATGCGTTGCCCGACTTCGGTGGTCAGGCCCTCGGTAATGTCCCAGGCATAATGGTCGTTGGCGAGCGCATCGTCGCGCAATCGGGCAACGACCGGGTCGACTGCCAGCGGAGCAGGGGTGGGCCGTGTCTGCGCGAACAGGGGGGCGGAGGCGGCGGCAAGGAACAAGGCCGCAGACGGAATGCGATTCATTCTGTCGACGTAAGGGCGTCTGCGGCGCTTGTCATGCCCTCTCTCGACGAGCGGTCACAGAAGCCGCATTTGCGCCCCCGCCGGCTGCTCGAACAGGTCGCGGCGAAGCGGAAATTTCGACTGGGGAACGCCGTAGCGGCGGATGGCTTTCTCGAATCGCGTTTTCAGCAATTCGGCCCAGGCGCCTTGGCCGCGCATCCGGCTGAAGAAGTTGGGATCATTATCCTTTCCGCCGCGCAGCGAATGAATCGTCGCCATGACCTTGCCGGCACGATCCGGGAAATGCTGTTCCAGCCAGTCGCGGAACAGGGGCGCCACCTCGTGCGGAAGGCGGACCGGAAGATAGAATGCGCCGCGCGCCTTCGCATCTGCAGCGGCCTCGACCAGGTGATCGAGCTCATGGTCGGTGATCTGCGGCACGACTGGCGCAATCGCGACATGACAGGGGACGCCGGACTCGTTGAGCGTTCGCACCGCTTCCAGGCGCTTGCGAGGGGCGGAGGCGCGGGGCTCCATCAGCCGTGCCGTTTGCGATTCGAGCGACGTCACGGAAATCGCGACCGACGCGATCCCGAGCTTCGCGGCGGGGACCAGCAGGTCGAGATCGCGAAGCACCCGGTCGGACTTGGTGGTGATCGTGAAGGGGTGCCGGGTCTCAAGCAGAAGCTCGATAACCGACCGAGTGACGCGCCAGCGCTCCTCGATCGGCTGATAGGGATCGGTGTTTGTACCCATCGCGATCGGCGCGCATTCGTAGCCCGGCCGCGATAGCGCCGCGTGCAGCAGCTTGGCGGCATCCGGCTTCACGAAAAGCCGGCTTTCGAAATCCACGCCCGGCGACAGGTCGTGATAGGCGTGGGTAGGCCGCGCAAAGCAATAGATGCAGCCGTGCTCGCAGCCGCGATAGGCGTTGACCGAACGGTCGAAGCCGATGTCCGGCGAGCTGTTGCGGGTGAGTATGCTCTTGGGTTTTTCGATGGTTACGGTGGTCCGGCGCGGCGCGACCCCGTCGAGCGCATCCACCTGGTCGAGCCAGTCGCCGTCGACCAAGTGCTGCTTCAGGTTGAAGCGCGACGGCGTGGCATTGCGCGTAGCTCCGCGCCCGTGGTTCGACTCGACAGACATGGCGCCATGATATGTTTAGACGAGAACGAAACAAGAACCTTCGTAGGCAATTCGCCCATGAGTGGCGAGCCTATCAGCGACGATACGTCGGAAAGCTGGGCCAACGACCCTGCGCCAATTCATGCAACGTCGTCTGCGGAGTGCCCCGCAACCCTTCGTAAACCCAGAGGTTTCTCAGAACTGCCGGTACGTAATAGCGGGTTTCCCAATAATTGAGGCTCTCGATCCACAGCAGGGGATCGTTCCGGTGATTGATGTAGTTCCACCGGGTCACGGGAACGGGGCCGGCATTATAGGCGGCGATGATCTTCACCATCTGGCCCTGAGTGGCGGCATTGCGCCGCATCAGCTCGATGAAGCTCTGGCCATATTCCAGGTTGGTCGCCGGGTCGGAAAGGTTTCCCACCGCTACTCCACGTGCGCGGGCGAAGTCGCCCGCCGTTCCGGGCCGCACCTGCATCAGGCCGACGGCGCCAGCCGGGCTAACCGCCGCATGACGAAAATCGCTTTCCTGGCGGGCATGGGCCCAGGCCCAGGCGGGGTCGATCCGCCAGCCGCCGCTCGGCGCCCAGCGCGGCAGGGGGAAGCGGTCGGCCGCCGATACGCGCGCACCTTGCGGCCCGTTATGGGCAAGCCAGTAAGCGGTTGCCGGAAGCTCCATCGTCCGCGCCTTGGCAATCAGCGCACCGTGATCGGAAGGATTGCCGATCCGTGCCTGGTGGCGGATCATCTGTTCGGCAAGGCTTCGCTCGCCAATCGCCGCAAGCTCGTTGGCGCGGCGGATATTCGGCAGCGATTCGATGCGGCTCGACGCGGGCGAAGGTGGGGGAAGGGCTTTCGACATGCCCAAGGTCTCGCGCGCAAGCAGGCCGTAGAAACTATCCGGCGCGCGCGCCGCAAGCTTCATCATCGGCTCCACATTGGCGGGTCGCCGGCAGGCCTGCTCGGCCCGCCCCGCCCAATAAGCGCCGGCCGCGCGAAGCTCGCTTTCTGCCTGGCTGTAGGCGACGGCGCGAAAGTGGCCGGCGGCACTGTCGCAGTTGTTGAGGCGCCAGTCGGCGAGGCCCGCGATCCATTGCGCCTGCGCGGCCCAGTCGCCGGTGACACCGGAAATTCCGGCCTCGGCGACGCGCTTGGCATCGGCATCGCGGCCCACGAGGTAATATATCCACGCGACGCGCTGCGCCGCTTCGGCACGTCCTTCCGCCGTCAGCAACGCGGCGCTTTGCTGGTAAAGCGCCTCGGCCTGGGGGGCGAGATTGTCCTTAACCAGCGGCTCCAGCGCAGCGCGCAACTGGTCGGCGACCGGATCCCCGTTGACCGGGCGCGAGCGGTGGCGCCGTGGGGCAGCCCCGAGCGGGATCATCCGGGCCGCGCGAGCGATACCCGGCGCCTCTGTCGCGCCGCGGCTGAAGGCCATTCGCTGCAGCTGCTCGGCCTGCGGCAGGTCCGGCGCTTCCGACAGCAGTTGCACGATGGGTCCAAGCTCAACCTTCGGGCTGTTCTTCGCCGTGTAGAGCTCGGCCTTGGCGACGGGCTTCAGCACGTGATCCGGGAGCGCGGCGATGCCCGCGTCGGCTGCCGGCCAGTCGCCACTGCGAATCGCGGCGAACACCCCGCGCCAGTCCTTGGGTACGACAAGAGGCTTCGGAGCGGGTGGCTGTACCGGCGCGGCCGGCTCGGGGGTGGTCAGGACCGGCTCATCCTCGTCGCTTTCTTCTTCAGGCGAAGGAGCCAAGGGATCCTGGGCCAGAGATGGCGAGGCGAGAGCAAGCAGCGCGACTGCGGAGAACCGGCTTAGAATCATCATTCTTCCATCAGTAGCAGCAGGTCGCGCCACGCCAATGCCTTGTCGGCAGGCCGTTGCAGCAGCCACCGCGGAGCAAAGGTGGCGATCGTCCGCGCCCCCTCCACCTTGTGAATTTTGTTGCGCCTCTGCGTGACCGTGCCGCCCAGAAAGGCGCGGGACGGGCCGTCGCCGAAAAGCACGAGCCGCTTCGGCGCCACGAGCGCAATATGCTGCCGAGCGATCTCGACGCAGCGCTCCAGGTCGGCGCCGCCAAGACTGGTGCCGGGGCTCGAAAAGCACGAGAGGTTGGCGAGGTATGCCTGGTCGGCGCTAAAGCCGATCGCGGCGAGCATCCGTTTCGTCAGAAGCCATGCTTCCCCACCGATGGGTTCGCCATCGTCTTCGGAAGAGGCAACGTCGGTCATCAGCATGATCTCGGCACCAGCTTCGCCGCGGGGCAATACCCTTCGCGCCGCTGAAGCCGACAGCGGCAGGTCGGTGGACTCCTCCAGCCAGCTTCGAAACGCGACAAAATCCGCCGGAATCGCCTCATTCTCGGTTGTCACCGATTGCATCAGCGCTTCCGCCTGAGCCGGGGGCGGTCGCCGCCGCCAATCACGCGGCTCCTCGCCGATCGCGACGTCAACTCCGGATTCGATCCACCAGCTGAGGAGCGCTGCAGCTTCGCGCGCGTCGCTTGTATGTGTGTCGCCGGCCATGGCCGCCACCTTCTTCCAAGGTTGACGGCGCGGTCAAGGAATTGGCAGGGCTGTATTCGACGCACTGGCGCGGCGGCACGACAGAGGAACCGGGATGAGCGACCGCGAATCGATGGAATATGACGTTGTCGTGGTCGGCGCAGGTCCTGCCGGGCTAGCCTCGGCGATTCGATTGAAGCAACTCGCTGCCGAGAGCGGGCGCGAAATTTCCGTCTGCATTCTGGAAAAGGGCGGGGAAGTCGGGGCGCACATCCTGTCCGGCGCAGTCATCGATCCACGAGGGCTGAATGAGCTTATTTCCGACTGGAAGGACAAAGGCGCGCCGGTCGGCGTGCCGGTGACCGATAATCTTCACTGGGTGCTGAGCGCCAAGGGCAAATATTCGATCCCGCACTGGCTGAT